>CBFCYS010000029.1:0-21388 GCA_965602215.1 uncultured bacterium | reverse complement strand
GGTCGTCGAACGATATCGACGCTACGCCTTCCAGGTCCGCGACGCCCGAGCGCCAGTTCACGAGGCCGTCGCCCTCGTCGGCGTTGAACTCGACGACGTCGGCGCCGTAGGCGCGCAGGATCTCCACCGCCGTGCCCGAATAAGACCCCCGCGCCGGGTCGACCACCACGACGAAGTCCGCCAGCGGCGTTTCGCCCGCCGCGAGCCAGGAGTTGCACTCCGCGAGGTGAAAGCCCGCGAATACTTCGCGCCACTCGCTCGAGACGTCCACCTCTCCGCCGCGCGGCTCGGCCGCGGCTACCTCCGCCCAGTTCAGCGCCGCCACCGCCGCGGTCAAGCGGCGGTCGTCGCTCGGCAATAGTTTTAGACCCGCCGGCGCGAGGAATATTTTAACGCCGTTCTGGCCCGCCGGGTTGTGAGAGGCGGTGACCATCAGGCCGGCGGCGGCGCCGCGGTAGGCCATATACATCGGCACGGCCGGCGTGGGCGCCACGCCCATCACGGCGGCCGTCGCGCCCGCCTTCCGCAGGCCCCGCACGACGGCGCCGGTGAAGATGCCCGCGGGGTCGCGCGGGTCCCAGCCGACGACGACCTCGGCCGAAGCGGGGTCCTCGTCGAGGCGGAGCCGCGCGAAGGCGTAGGCGTACCCCTCCATGAAAGCGTCCGTTATTACGCCGCGCTCGACGAACGCCTCCCACGGCGAGAGGCCGGCGAGGGTGGCGTCGCCCCGCGGCCGCACGTCGCGCCGGATGCCGTCTGTTCCCTGGATTCTGTCCACGTTAAATCCTAGGCCGCGGTTGGGCCGCGGCCTGGTGCGTTGCTTTTATGTAATTAGACTACACGCGCCGCCGAGCCACGACGTTCTGTTGCTGGCGTAATTTTAACACCGAATCGGCGGGGATGAAACCGCGCACGTTGCTGTTGGCGTATATTATGGTGCGCGGCCCGACGACGGTCCCCGGGTTCGTCACCGCGTTGCAGCCTATCTCGACGTCGTCGCCGAGGATGGCGCCGAACTTGTCGAGGCCGGTGTCGACGACGAGGCCGCCGACGGCGATCTTGACTTTCTTGTCCGCAGCCACTTTCCAATTGGAGAGCTTGACGCCGGCGCCCAGGTTGGCGCGCAGGCCCAGAACGCTGTCGCCGACGTAGTTGAAGTGGGGCGCGTGGGACCCCTCCAACATCAACGCGTTCTTGAGCTCGGTGGAGTTGCCGACGACGCAGCCGTCCGCGACGACGGCGTTGCCGCGGATGTACGCGCCCGCGCGGATCTCGCAGTCGGCACCGATTACCGTGGGGCCCTTGATAACCGCGCCCGGCTCCACCACCGTGCCGGGCCCTATATCCACGTCGTCGCCCAGGACGTACGCGCCCGGCATAATCTCGCCCTCGCGGACGCCTCGCAGGAGCTCGCGCGCCAGCGCGCCGATTCCCTTCAACGCGTCCCACGGCCACGGGAGCGCGGCGAGGAACTCCCCGTAGGCCGTAGCGTCCAGGTTGAACAGCGCCGCAGGCTTCAGCTCCTCGCTCATACGTTCTCTCCTTGCCGCGGTTTAATTCTGCGTGGCTTTCAGGACTTCTATCAGCGCCGCCGTCAACTTGGCCGGGTCGTGGCGCAGGACGGTCTTGGTCTCGACGTCGCCCGCGCCGTCCTCCTGGCGGATGGATTGCTCCTCGACTTCGGCGATGACGTCGGCGGCGTGGATGATGCTCCCCTCGACCACCAGCAGCTCGCGGCCGCCGCCGAAGGACACCGCCGACACCTCGTCCGACTCGTCGGGGTCGAACAGTATCTGCGTTGCGCCCTCCTGCGCGTACGTCGCGAGCACCGCCGGCGATACCTGGCGGTCGTTGACCAGCACGTAGTCGACGGGGAAGCCGCCGTACTTTTTTATCTCGCGGATGTGGTCGGAGAGGGAGTAGCGGTCCGTCTTCCCTCGCTGCGTCATGACGTTGGCGATGTATATCGTACGGCAGTTGGCCTGCTTGATGGCGTCCGATATGCCGCCGACGAGCAGGTTGGGGATGATGGAGGTATACAGGCCGCCCGGCCCCAGGATAACCACGTCGGCGTCGAGTATGGCCTCGACCGCGCCGGGCATGGGCTCGCAGGATACCGCTTCGGGGGGGCCGTCGCCGTCGCCGTTTACGCGGCGCGCGAGGTAGACGCGGCGTACGCGGCCGCCGTTGCTGTTCAGCTCGTCCTCGCCCACGAGGACCCGGCCTCCCTCGATTTCGGCGCACAACCGCACGTGCTCGAGCGTGGCCGGCAGGATGGTCCCGTCGGCGCGGAGGACGCGGCTCGCGTCCTTGATGGCGTTCAGGTAGTCGCCGTCGTTCATCTGGATGAGCGCGGTGAGGAAGAGGTTGCCGAAGGCCTGGCCGCCGAAGGCGCCGCCCCCTACGAAGCGGTGCAGGAACAGCTTCGACAGCAGTTCCTCCTCGTCGGCGAGGGCCGCCAGGCAGCCGCGGATGTCGCCCGGGGGGAGGATACCGAACTCGTCTATCAGCTTGCCGGCCGCGCCGGCGTCGTCGGATACGGTGACGATAGCCGTGAGGCTCGAGAGGTCGAGCGGGGCCTCCTCGTCTTCGTCGTGCCGCCGGACGTAACCCTTGATGCCCCGCAGGAGCGTAGCCAGGCCCGTGCCGCCGCCGACGGCCACGAGCCGGAGTTTATTCAGAGATAGCGCCATGTACCTTCACCTCTATCGCCGCTCATTCCACCGTAACGCTCTTGGCGAGGTTGCGCGGCTGGTCCACGTCGCGGCCGAGCGCCGCCGCGGCCTCGTACGCGATGAGTTGCGCCGGGATGGCCGCCAGCACCGGCGCGAACAGTTCCGGCACCGCCGGCAGCGTAATCACGTCGTCCACCAGGTCCTCCAGGCCGAAGCCGCCGTTGCGCGCTATGGCGAACGTGCGCGCGCCGCGCGCCCGGACCTCGTGGATGTTCGATATCATCTTGTCCCACACGTCCTTTTGCGTCATGAAAGACACGACCGGCGTCCCCTCCGTTATGAGCGCGATGGTGCCGTGCTTCAGCTCTCCCGCGGCGTACGCTTCGGCGTGGACGTACGATATCTCCTTGAGCTTGAGCGCGGCCTCGCGCGCCAGCGGCTCGTCGACCTTGCGCCCCAGGAAGTAGCAGTCGCGTTCGCCGGCGATTACCTCGCCCCACGCTTTGGCGGTGGGCGCCGCGACATCCAGCGTCCGCTCGAGGTAAGCGGGGAGCTCGAGCAAGTGGCGCAAGAACTCCTCGCGGCCGTACGGCAACTCTACCCTGCGCTGGTCCGCGACGTAGCACGCCAGCAGGATGAGCGCCGTGAGCTGGGCCGTAAAGGCCTTGGTGGAGGCGACGGCTATTTCCGGGCCGGCGCGGGTGTACACCACGGCGTCGGCCTCGCGGGCCAGCGTGCTCCCCCGCACGTTGACGACGGCCAGCGTCTTCGCGCCGCGGCTTTGCGCCTCCTCCATCGACGCGATGGTGTCCGCGGTTTCGCCCGACTGGCTTATCAATATCACCAGCGACCGGGGCCCCAGGATGGGATCGCGGTAGCGGAACTCGGAGGCGATGTCGGCGGATACGGGGACGCGCAGCACGCGCTCCAGCAGGTACTTGCCGAATAGGGCGGCGTGGTACGCGGTGCCGCAGGCGACGATGTGGAAGGAGTCGAAGCGCCGTATGTGCTCCGGCGAGAGGTTCATCTCGCGCAGGATGATTTCGCCGTCCTTTACCCGGCCCTGCAGCGTCCGTTCCACCGCGCGCGGCTGCTCGTATATTTCCTTCAACATATAGTGCGGGTAATCGTTCTTGGATACGTCCTCGGCGCGCCAGTCGACGATGGTGAGCTGGCGCTCGGTCGGCGCTTTGGCGCGCTCGGGCAGGAAGGTGTCGACGTCGATGCGGTGGGCCTCCACCGACACCACGTCGCCGTTCTCCAACACGTAGACCTTGTTGGTATCCTGGAGGACGGCCGTGATATCGGAAGCGACGAAGTTCTCGCCGCCGCCCACGCCCACGATGAGCGGCGCGTGATAGCGGACCGCGACCAGCCGGCCTTCGTCCGCCGCCAGGAATACCAGCGCGAACGAGCCCTCGAGCCGGGCCGCGGTTTGCTTGGCCGCGGCCATCAGGTCGCCGTCGTAGTACTCCTCCAATAAATGGATGACGACCTCGGTGTCGGTCTCCGAGCGGAACTCGTGCCCCCGTTCCAGCAGCTCCCGCTTGAGCGCCGGGAAGTTCTCGATTATGCCGTTCTGGACGACGAACAGCCTGCCGGCGCAATCGGCGTGGGGGTGGGCGTTGACCCGGGTGGGCGCGCCGTGGGTGGCCCAGCGCGTGTGGCCGATGCCGATGGTGCCGGGGGGCTCGTTGCCGGCCAGCGCTTTTCTCAAATTTTCAATTTTGCCCGGCAACTTCTCGACGACGACCACGCCGTCGTTCGCGACCGCTATGCCCGCCGAGTCGTAACCGCGGTAGGAGAGGTCGTCGAGGCGGTCCACCAGAATAGCCGCCGCCGCCCGCTTGCCCACGTATCCCACTATAC
Source organism: uncultured bacterium (assembly GCA_965602215.1). Lineage (GTDB taxonomy): Bacteria > RBG-13-66-14 > B26-G2 > WVWN01 > WVWN01 > WVWN01. The sequence goes on along the minus strand of CBFCYS010000029.1, from coordinate 16,844 downwards.
CGCACATACGTTCCTCGCTCTCTCTTTAACGGGGGTGCGCCCCTAACTCGTTTTCTCCAGCAAGCGCCCGAGCTCGGCGTCGGCCGCGGTTTGCTCGTCGATGAATTGCCGGGCGCGCCGGCTGTCGCCGGCCGCGAGCGCCCCTTTCACCGCCGCGGCCATTTCGGCCAGCGACTCGTCGTTGTGGTCGCGGGCCGCCGCCAGCGCCTCGGCGAAATAAGATAATTGCTCGCCGGCCTCGGACAATAAACCCAGCTCGACGAGGACCTTCGCCCGGTGGTACCGGCTCCCCATCTGCTGGAATATGGCCACGCTGTTTTTTAAATTTATAATGGCGTCGTGAACCAGGCCCTGTTCCGCGGCGGCGACGCCCAGGTCCGCCAGGACCTGCCCCACCCGGTATTGGTCGCCCAGGTCTTCGAAGACGGCCAGCGCCCGCCGGTGACGTCGCGTCGCCTCCGCCAGGAGTTCCGTCGCCTCGGCCGTAGCGCCGGCGTCGCGCAGCCAACGACTCTCGGTATACAGGCACAGCGCGTATCGGTTTTCGGCCACCGCGGTCTCCGCGGCGTCGTCGCTGACCGTTACGGCCTCATCGCACGTGGCTTTGGCGCGCTCGAGCGCCTTCCGGGCCGCGGCCTCGTCGCCCGAACGCATCAGCTCCTCCGCCTCGAGGCGAAGCGCAATAGCGTTGTTGGACAGCGTGCTCGCCAGCCAGCGGCGCGCTTCGGGGGCCGCGTCGGCCCGGTCCTTCAGGCCGCCCAGTATCGTCGCCGCCTGGCGGTACTCCTGCTTGGCACGCGAGTGCTTGCGCTTGAGGCGGAAGGCCGTGCCCAGGCTGGAGTGCGCTATGCCCTCGCCTATGGCCTCGGCCGCGGCGGCGAATTCGTCGCAGGCTCGGGTATAGAAGGTTACCGCTTCGTCCCACCGGCCGCGGTGGCGGCTGACGTGGCCCAGGTCCAGGTACAGATGACCCATATCCGCGGGCCGGCTTTCGGCCGAGCTCTCCACCAGGGCCGCCGCCGAGCCGTAGTAGTCGGCCGCCTCCGCCAGCCGCCCCTGCAGCCTGGTCAAGTGGCCCAGGAGGCGGCGCGTTTTCATAAGGAGCAGCGTGCCCTCCCGCACCCGGTTTTCCGCGACGTACGGCGCCAGGTCCTCGTCCAGCCGGCGCAGCGTCTCCTCCGCCACGCCCAAACGGTTTTCGGCGTAATCCGCCGCGGCCTCCAGGTAGTCTCCCCAGAACTTCAACGAGCGGACGTCGCCTTCAAGCGACGATATCAACGCCCACTCGTCGTCGGCAGGGTTCAGGCCGCGGGCGTGGACGTATTCCTCCACTTCGGCGGCCGAGAACGGCTTCAGCTCGAGCGCCCGGACGTTCCGTACGCCTTCCGGCACCGCCGGGACCCGCGGCGGCGCGGCCGTTATGACGAACAGCAACTTCCGCCCCAGGACGCCGGCCTCGCTCAGGCGCTCGACGAATCGCCATATCCAAAAACCCACCGTCGCGCCGACGTCGTGGAAGTCGTCCAGGAAGACGACGGCCTTGGCCGCGTCCTTCGGCGACGACGCCCGCCACCCGGCCAAAAACTCCTCCGTCAGGAGCCTTTCGGCCTCGCGGTACATGTACTTCTCGGCGTAGGTCAGCTCCTCGTTTTCCTCCGGTGCCGCCTCCGCGCCACCGCCGGTGACTTGCACGCTGAACGGGTCCTTGAACCGGCCCCGCAGCCGCCGCTCCACCGATTCGCACTGGCCGAATATCTCGTCGAAGGCGCGGTACACGCCCTTGCGGGAGGCGAACGTGTCGCGCAGGTCCTTCAAGAAGCCGCGGTACGACGTCAGCCGCCGGCTCTCGAAATATATGTAGGGGGACCGTTGGGCCCGGCACGCGGGGACGAAACGCTCGTTGACCAGCGCCGTTTTCCCGGAGCCGGCCTCGCCCGCGACCGTCAACAGGCCCTCCGGCCCCGCCAGAGCGCGATCGAACGCCGCGGCCTCCTCGCCGCGGCCTACGAACGCCGCCTGCTCCTTCACTTCCGCCGCCGGGAAGTACATCGCCAGCAGCTCCGCGACCTCGACGCCGAGGCCGCGCGCCAAACCCTCGATGGTGCGGGCGGACGGGAACTTGTAGTCGCGCTCGAGCTGGGATATGTACGAGTCGTCGACGTGGGCCCGCTCCGCGAGCTCCCGTTGGGTCAGGCCGCGGCCTATCCGCTTCTCGCGGAGGACCTTGCCGAACGTTATGTTCTTGCCGTCCATTTGAAGGAGTTACTAAACGTAGCCGTACGGCCGAGACTAATTAACGGTTGATTATAAAGGGCGGTTGTGATAACATCTGGCTTAAAGCTTTATTACATGACCTCTGAACCTTACCGAGGGGAAGCGTTTCTTACTATTAGTAAGATAGCATAATATTTACTGTAAGTCAAGACGAAAAATTCAGGCCTTATAAACCTTTGAAACTAAAAGAAATACTGGAAGAACTCCCTTGCCGGGAGGTTAGGGGCACCGCTAATCCCGATATATCAGCCGTTTCGTACGACTCCCGGCAGGTTATACCCGGCAGTTTATTCGTGGCCGTTAAGGGCCAGCGGCACGACGGCCACGATTTCCTCGCCGACGCCGTAGGCCGGGGTGCCGCAGCCGTCGTCGTCGAGAGGGCATCCGACGACGCGGCCGCCGTTCCCCAGGTGGTCGTAGAAGACGCTCGCCGGGCGCTGGCCGTTGTGGCCGCGGTCTTTTACCGCCACCCGGGCCGCGAGCTGGCCGTCGTGGGCGTTACCGGGACCAACGGTAAAACCACCGTCGCCTTCCTGCTGGACGGGATATTACGCGCCGCGGGTTACAAGACGGCGCTGGCTTCGACCGTGAAGAACGTCGTAGCCGGCGAGGAGCGGCCCGCCCGCCTCACCACGGCCGAGGCGCCGGAGCTGCAGGCGATGTTGCGGGAGGCCGCGGATGCGGCCTGCGGCATAGCCGTGGTCGAGGTCTCCTCGCACGCGCTGGCGCTATCGCGGGTGGCGGGGACGCCGTTCGCCGCGGCGGCCTTCACCAACCTCAGCCACGACCACCTCGACCTGCACGGCGATATGGATTCGTACTTCGCCGCGAAGGCGTCGTTGTTCGAGCAGTTGGCGGAGGGGGCGCCGGCGGTGGTGAACGCCGACGACGCGTACGGCCGCAAGCTCGCGGCGTCGCTTTCGGGGCGCAAGGTAACGTACGGGGCGGCGGAGGCCGCGAGCGACTACCGCGCCGCCAACGTGTCGTCCGGTTGGCAGGGGCTGCGATTTTCGCTCCATTGCCCGGACGGCGTCGCGGTCGTCGTCACCTCGCCGCTGCACGGCTCTTTCGACGTGCTGAACTGCACGGCCGCTTTCGCCGTCGCGCGGGAGCTGGGCGTGGCCGCCGACGTCGCGCTCAAGGGGTTGGCCGAGACGCCGCCCGTCCCGGGGCGCCTCGAGCTGGTGGACGTAAACGATAAACTGCGCGTCGTAATCGATTACGCCCACTCGCCCGACAGCATGGAAAAGGCGCTGGCCGAAATCCGCGGCCTGGGCGCCGGCCGGGTCGTCGCCGTCTTCGGCTGTACCGGCGACCGCGACGTCGAGAAGAGGCCGGTGATGGGCGCGTTGGCGCGGCGGTACGCGGACTACGCCGTCGTCACCACCGACGATCCGTACTACGAGGACCCGGCGGCCGTAGCGCGCGACGTGGCCGCGGGCATAATCGCGGAGGGCGGCGCCGAGCCCGACGACTACCGCGTGATCCTGGACCGCGCCGAGGCGATTCGCTTCGCGCTCTCGTCCGCCCCGCCCGACCGGGCGACCGTAATCGCCGTCCTGGGCAAGGGCCACGAGGAGGTCCAAAAGGTGAAGGGGAGCGAAGTCCCCTACAGCGACCGCCACACGGTAGAGGAGATAGTAACGGAGCTCGGCCTGCGGAGGGCGCCGGGCGCCCGCCGGGCGCGGAGATGCGCGTGAGCCGTTTGCTATGACCGACGAAACGCAGAACAGTAAAGAGGCCATAATAGCCGAAGACGTCCACAAGTCGTTCGGCGAAAACCTCGTCCTGGACGGCATCAACCTGGCGGTGCACGAGGCCGAGACGATGGTCGTCATAGGTCGGTCCGGCTGCGGGAAGTCGGTCTTCTTGAAGCATATAATCGGCCTTATGAAGCCCGATTCCGGGACGATAGTCGTTGAAGGCCGCGACATCACCGAGATGAAAAGGCGGGAGCTCAACGATATCCGGCGGAAGTTCGGGATGGTATTCCAGGGCGCGGCGTTGTTCGACTCGTTGACGGTGGGCGAGAACGTGGGCTTTTTCCTCTACGAGTACTCCGATCTTTCGCTGGAGGAGATCGCCGACGTGATTGAGCAGAAGCTCCGCCTCGTGGGCCTGGAAAATATATCCGCGATGAACCCGGCCGAGCTTTCCGGCGGGATGAAAAAGCGCGTGAGCCTCGCGCGGGCGCTGGCCCACGACCCCCAGATCGTGCTATACGACGAACCTACTACTGGCCTCGACCCCATAATGGCGGACGTCATCAACGACCTTATAATCAAGATGGACGAGCAACTGGACGTCACGAGTATAGCCGTCACGCACGACATGGCGAGCGCGTACAAGATCGCCGACCGCATAGCCATGATGTACGGCGGCAAGATAATCGCGCTCGGCTCGCCGGACGAGATAAAGGAATCCCCCGACGAGTACGTGCAGCAATTTATAAACGGCAGTGCGCAAGGACCCATAGACGTCATAGGCGGTGCGTAAAGGGAGAAGATGTCCAACGAGATAAAAGTAGGCATTACGGTCTTCGTCTCGATGGTGCTGTTGTCCATCCTCGTCTTCGGCGTCGGCGAGATTCGCCTGTTCGAACGCGGCCATCGCTACGACGTGATCTTCGACACGTCCGCGGGCCTCAACGAGGGGGCCGGGGTCCGGATGGGCGGCGTCAAAGTCGGCTCGGTCAGCAACATTGATTTCGTCGACTACAAGGGTAAGCGCCGCGTCATGGTCACGGTGCTCGTCCGGCAGGACCTCGTCCTGCACGAGAAGGACCGGTTCAAGATAACCATGATAGGTCTCTTGGGCGACAACTACCTCGAGATCGAGCCGGGGCCCTCCAAGGCGGCGGTTATTAAACCGGGGGCTACGGTGGAAGGGGCCGAGGTCATCGGTATGGACGCCATGTTCAAGATGGTCCAGGACGGCCTGGGCTCCATAACCGAGATGCTGGACGAGCCCACCGTGAAATCGTTCAAACAGACGGTCGCCAACGTCGAGGTAATGTCCGCGGACCTGGCGTTCATCCTGGACGAGAGCCGCGACGACATTAACATCACGCTCGACAACCTCCGGTCCATGAGTTACCGCCTGGACGGCATGGTCGCCCGCAACGAAGACAACTTCGACGTTACGATGGACAACCTGTCGGTGATGTCGGGGGACTTGCGTTACACCGCGACGTCGCTGCGCGGCGTTGCCGAGGGGTTGGAGCAAGGCGAGGGCTCGGCCGGCAAGCTCCTCAAAGACGACCAACTTTACAACGATCTGGTGGAGACGACCGGCGAGGCCAAGGGCCTTATAAGGGACGTTCGCGAACGCCCCGGCCGGTACATCCACCTTTCAATTTTTTAATCCTTAAAGAGAGTAAGTTGAGGTAAAAAGAGATATGACATCAGGATTCGAACTCGAAGTAGGCGGCAAAACCCTACAATTCGAGACCGGCAAAGTCGCCAAATTGGCCGACGGCGCCTGCACCGTAACGTGCGGCGGCTCCGTCATCCTTGCGACTTTCTGCCACACCGAAGAACCTCGGCCGGGGATGGATTACCTTCCCCTTATGGTCGAGTACCGCGAAAAAACGTACGCCGCGGGTAAAATCCCGGGCGGTTTCTTTAAACGGGAGGGCCGGCCCTACGAGAAGGAGGTCGTAACCTCGCGGCTCATCGACCGGCCTATCAGGCCGCTGTTCGAAGATTACATCCGCCACGACCTTCAAATCATCGCCACCGTGCTCTCCGCCGACCAGGAGAACGACACCGACCTCCTCGCCCTGAACGGCGCCTCGCTGGCGACGGCGCTCTCCGCCATGCCCTGGCACGGCCCGGTGGGAGCGGTACGCGTCACGATGGTCGACGGCCGCTACGTCGTCAACCCCACCATCGCCGAAGCCGAAGCCGGCGTTATAAACCTGGTCGTGGTCGCCACCACCGACAAAATAATAATGCTGGCCGGCTCCGGGGCCGAGGTCACCGAGGACGAGCTGCTGGGGGCGGTGGACGCGGGGTTCGCCGCGGCGTGTAAAGTGGCGGAAGCTATCGCCGACTTCACGGCGCACGTAACCAAGATATCCATCCCCCCGCCGGAGCGCGACGAGGCCTTCGAACGAGAGGTCAAAGACTTCTTCGCGGGGAAATTGAAACCTTTAATCGAGACCCAGGAGAAGGGCGCCCGGCACCTGGCCCGCAGCGCGTTGCTCGAGCAGGCGTACGCCAAGTTCATCGGCGCGAACGGCGGCGAGGAAGAGGCCGGGCGGCAAGTCCGCATCGGGAAAATCCTCGGCGAGCTGGAGGGAGCGGAAGTCCGGCGTATGATTCTCGAAGAAGGCGTCCGCCAGGACGGTCGCGGTTTCGACGAGCTCCGCCCCATCGACGTGGAGGTGTCGGTTCTCCCCCGGACCCACGGCTCGGCCATCTTTACGCGCGGCCAGACGCAGGCCCTCGTCGCCACGACGCTGGGCACCGTGTCCGACGAACAGCGTATCGACGACCTGCTGGGAGACCGCACCAAGGCTTTCATGCTCCACTATAATTTCCCGCCGTTCTCGGTGGGCGAGGTCCGCCCCATCCGGGGCACGGGCCGACGGGAGATAGGCCACGGCCAGCTGGCCGAGAGCGCCATCCTCGGCCTCCTACCGTCGGAAGACGATTTCCCCTACACCATCCGCGTCGTCTCGGACATTTTGGAGTCCAACGGTTCTTCCTCGATGGCGTCGGTCTGCGGCGCCAGCCTCTCGCTAATGGACGCCGGCGTCCCGCTCAAGAAGGCGGTGGCCGGTATTTCTTTAGGCCTCATTGCGGCCGAAGGCCGCCACGTCCTGCTGACCGACATCCAGGGGTTGGAAGACCACTACGGCGATATGGACTTTAAAGTCGCCGGTACGAGGGACGGCGTAACGGCGGTGCAGCTCGACATGAAGGTCCGGGGCCTGCCGGTGGAAGTCGTGCGGGAGGCGCTGACCCTGGGCCGGGAAACTCGCCTCGCCATCCTCGAGCAGATGGACGCCGTATTGGCCGAGCCGCGGCCCGAGCTGTCGCCGTACGCGCCGCGGATACTGATAACCTTCATCGACGTGGAGAAGATAGGCACCGTAATAGGCCCGGGCGGCAAGATGGTCCGCCGCATCATCGCGGACACCGGCGCCGAAATCGACATCGAGGACGACGGCAAGGTGACCATCGCTTCGCCCGACGAAGAGGCGGCCCGCAAGGCGATGGAGATGGTGAAGAGCCTCGCCACCGACCCCGAGGTAGGCGCCGTCTTCACGGGCAAGGTGGTGCGCCTGATGAAGTTCGGCGCGTTCGTGGAGATACTCCCCGGCGTGGACGGTATGATACACATCTCCGACCTGGACACCAAGCGCGTAAACCGGGTGGAGGACGTGGTCAACGTCGGCGACGAGGTCGAGGTCAAGGTTATCGAAATAGATGATATGGGCCGCGTAAACTTAAGCCGCAGGGCTCTGCTGCCCGGGGGAGACCGGCCCCGCGAGGACCGGAAACCGCGCGAAGGCCGGCCGCCGCGGAGGCGAGATGACCGACGCTCCTCAAGCGACCACCGTAATAAAAAAGACGGCCGCTAACGGCCTCCGCGTAATCTGCGAGCAAATCCCGACGGTTCGCTCCGTCGCCGCCGGCGTCTGGTGTCGCGCCGGCGTCGCGGACGAACCGCCGGGCCTCAACGGCATCTCCCATCTCATCGAACATATGTTCTTCAAAGGTACGCCGCGCCGGACCGCGGCCCGCATAGCCACCGAGATCGACGGCGTGGGCGGCGCGCTCGACGCCTTTACCGAGAAGGAGAACGTCTCCTTCTTCGCCCACGTCCTGTACGAACACCTCCCGCTCGCGCTCGACCTCCTGTCCGACATCTTGCTCAACTCGACCTTCCCGCCGGAAGAATTCGCCAAAGAGAAGAACGTTATAGCCGAGGAAATTCGCCTGTACGAGGACTCGCCGGACGAGAAAATTCACGACCTCATCATAGGGTTAATCTTGCCGGGCCAGGCCATCGGCATGCCCATCCTCGGCTCGTTCGATACGGTGGCGGCCGTCGAGCGGGAGGACGCGACGGCGTATCGGGAAGAGATGTTCACCGCCGACCGCATCGTAGTGGCGGCCGCGGGCTTCGTCGAGCCGGAAGAATTCATCGCCGAGGTGGAGAAGTACTTCGGCGCCGTGCCGGGGCCCCGTGCCCGCGCCGACCGCGCCTCGACCCCGCCGCCCGCCGGCCGGGCCGCGTACGTCAAGGATACCGAACAGACTCACTTCTGCATGGGCGTCCCGGGGATACCTTACGGCCACCCCGACCGGTACGTGCTGGCGGCGCTGACCGCGGTCTTCGGGGGGAACGCCTCCAGCCGGCTGTTTCAGAAGGTCCGGGAGGAACGGGGCCTGGCGTACGCCGTGTACGCGTACGGCCGGGGTTTCCACGAGACGGGCGCGCTGGTCGCCTACGCCGGGACCAACCCCGCCGCGGCCGTCGAGACCCGCGACATTATATTGGACCAAATCCGCGAGCTGGCGGCGAACGGCATAGACGCCGAAGAGTTGGAACGGACGCGCGAGTATTTGAAGGGTACGTTGATGCTGTCGTTGGAGTCCACGGCGGCGCGTATGGGTCGCAACGTCCGGCACGAGATATATATGGGAAGGCACGTCTCGCTGGAGGAGACGTTGGCCGGCGTAGACGCCGTCACCGTCGACGACGTGCTGCGCGTGGCGGGGGAGGTGTTTTCCCGCCCGCCCGCGATTGTGGCCATCGGACCGAACGCGGAAGACGTCGTGAACCTGTAACGTGAGACCCCGCCCCCGCCCCCGCCACGGCCCGCGCCGTGGCCGTTTTACGAAGAACGCGCCGCCCGGGCGCGGCTTTTCGGCGGCTTTATGCGCCGCGGCCGTGCTCTCGGCGGCGAGCCCGTCCTACGCGCCGGCCGCTACCGGCGAAGAGCGAGTGGTTATTAAAGAAATCCGGACGTACGGCAATTATAAAACCGAGCGCGGTATATTGCTCCACTATTGCGAATTCAAGGTGGGGGACGAACTCACCCAGGCCGAGCTGGACCGCAAGATAACAAGGACGAAGCGCAACCTGCTCAAGACGCAGTTCTTCGGCCGGGCAAACGTTTTCGACCTGCCCCGCAGCAACCCGGGCGAAGCGGTGGTAATGCTCGACGTCGCGGAAGGATCGAGCTGGCACCTTTCGGCCTTCACCTGGCAGGTGCGCCTGAGCAAAGAGAACGTGGGCGGCGTCGCGGTTGAATTGGGCGCGGAATTCGGCCTCGAGCTGCAACGCCTTTATTACGAACAGCCGTGGATCTTCGGTTCGCGGTTCGCGGTGGGCGCCGGCGGTTTTTTCGAGAGCGGCCATGAAACCAAGATCGAGAGCGACGAAGGGTTGACCGGCGAGTGGTTTTCCCACGAGGCCGCCGGGGGCGAGGGCTTAATTAGTTACGTAATCACGCATCGCTTCGACGCGGGCGTGGGTGTCCTCGGAGAATATATTAATTATTACGACGGCCGGTTCAAAGAAGACCCGTGGGGAAGGTTCGGCGTTGAGCCGGAGGCCACGCTCGTGGCCGCGCAGCCTTTTGTCGAATGGGACGGCCGCGACGACGACGTTTTCCCGACGAGAGGTCTCTACGCGAAATTCGAGGGCGAGTTGTCGTCTCCGGCCGCCGGCGATTACGACTATGAGGGCGTCCAGGGGGACGTGCGCGGGTACGTGTACCCGTGGCGGGAGTTCGTGTGGGCGACGCGCGTCAAAGGCGGCGTGATGTCCGATGCTACGCCGTACATCCGCCGCATTTCCATCGGCGGCTCCGGTGGCTTACGCAATCCGCATTCGAACGTCACCATCGGGACGCGGGCCGTACTCCTTACGGGCGAGTTTCGTCGGCGGCTCTTCCGTTCGCCCATATTCGACGCGTGGTTCGAGGGCGTGGCGTTCGTCGACGCCGGCCGCGCCTGGGACCCGGGCCAACCGGTCGCGTTCAAGCGATTCTCGTACGCATTCGGGCCGGCGATACGCGTCCACATGCGTAAGCCGTTTTACTTCGACTGGCGGGCGGAGCTTAACCTCTACGATAAGCTCGCGTTCTACGCCACCGCGCAGCGGTCTTTCTAAATGAGGAAGTTATTGGCGGCAACGGCTTGGTTAATCCCGCTCGCGGCCTCGGCCGCCGAGCCGCCGTCGACGTACGTGGAGGTTGCGGCCGTCGTGGAACTCGCCGAGGCGGGGGAGACGCCGGTGGACGAGGCGTTGGCGCTCGTTTCGGCCGCGCCGGATGCGCCGCTCGCCGGCGCCGCGTTGGGGCGCCTCCACGTCCTCAAGACCCACCGGACGGCGTTCGCCGGTCTTAGATTCCTCGAAATGGAAAAGGGTTTCGTCGCCCTCAACTCCTATATTAATTCTCACCGCGGCGACCCGCTGCCGCACGTATGGCGAGGGGCTTCGGCCTTCGAGACGAATTTCGTATTGTGGAGCGCCGCGAGTGCGCGCGAAGACCTCCGGCTGGCTATTGACCTTTACCGCGACGATCCTTCCTTGCCGGACCAAACGCCGCGTTGTAAACTAATCCTCGGCCTTATTGCGAAGAACGAGGGCGACCTTGAGACGGCCCTCAGGCTCTGGGCCGAGGCCTTCGCCGCCGACCCCACCGGCCCGTACGGTAAAGAGGCGGCGGCGTTCCTCGAGCTCTTTACGGGATAACGCTTAATGGCGCGCCTGGTCGTAGCCAAACATCGCTTGCCGTACCCCGCCGTCACCGGCACCGACGTCGTGACGTTCGGCCTGTTGCGCGCGCTGGCGTCGCGCCACGACGTAACGCTCGTCTCGCTTATCGTCTCCGAGAGCCAGCGGGAATACGCCGCAGCGTTCGAGCGCATCGGCGTTCGGTTGGTCCCGGTGATGATGCCCAATAAAAAGAACTCGTTCGCCCGGGCCTGGTATAAATTGTTTTACACGGCCGCTTCCTGGCTCAGCGCGTCGCCGCGCGACCTGTGGTATTTCAACCCGCCGGCCTTCCTCCGCGCCGTCAGGGCGGCCGCCGCCGGCGCGGACCTCCTGCAATGCGAATACTGGTTCCTCTACCCAACGGCCGGCGCGGCGCGAGGCGTGAAGAAGGTCTTGCTCAAACACGACGCGGAGTTCAACGCCAACCGCCGCCTGCTCGCCACTATTAAGAACCCTTTAAAAAAACTCCCGCTCTTCGTGCGATACCTGCGGCGGCGGGGGTACGAGCAGGCCGCGTGCCGCAAGTTCGACTACGTCCTCTGCCTGAGCCCGGCGGACGCGGAGCTCGTGGCGCCGTATACGCGAAGGCCGCCGCGGGTCGTCTTCCCGGTCGTCGACCTTCCGCCGTCGGACGAGTTGTGCCGCGGCCGGGGCGGCGCCGCGTTGATATACTTCGGCGGCACGGCGCGGTCCGCGAACCGACAGGGCCTGGAGGTTTTCCTGAGGGACATCTACCCCCGGGTGAAGGCCGCGGTCCCGGAGGCGACGTTCAACATCCGCGGCGAGCGGCCGCCCGGCGGCCTGCGGCGCCTTATGGCGCGGGAGCCGTCGGTAAAGCTCGAGCCGGCCTCGCCGGACCTGGGCGCCGCGTTGGCCCGGGCCGCCGTGGCCGTCGTGCCGTTGTGGGTGGGTTCCGGCATCAAGATAAAAATCTTGACCGCCCTCGCGCACGGCCTCCCGGTGGTTACGACGCCGGTGGGGGCCGAGGGGATACCAGCACGAGACGGCGCCGAAATCGTCGTGGCCGAGGGCGCCCGGGAGTTCGCCGACGCGGTGGCCGAGCTCCTCACCGACGACGAGCGCTGGGCCGAGTTGTCGGCGGGAGGCCGGCGCTTCGCCGAGCGTGAGGTGTCGCCGGCGGCCCGCGACGCGGGGATAGCCGAACTCTATGACGAGCTCGCAAGAGATTAAAGTCGGCGCGCTGGCGTCGACGCTGGCCGTGGGCGGCGCGGAGCGCCAACTCGCGACGCTGGCCCGCGGCCTGCGCGAACGGGGGTACCGGTTCTCGTTCTACCTGTTGCGCGAAGCCGGCGCCGTGGGAAACGAGCTGCGCGACGACGGCTTCGACGTCGCCGCCGGCGTGGCGAAGAGGCCGGCGCGGTGGCCGGGCGTGATCGGCGAGTTGCGCGGATGCCGCCTGCTGGTCGCGCTCGACCACAACAACGTGCTGCGGCTCTTGCCGGCGTTCAGCCGGGTGCTGCCGCCGTACGTCGTCCTCTACCACCTCCAGGCCAGGCCGCCCGGCGAGTGGCTCCGGGCGCTGGGGCGCGCCGCCGCGGTGGTGGCGGTAGCGGCGTCGCAGCTCGCGCTGCTGCGCGAGGCGGGGGTGGACTCGGCGCGAGTCGTCGCCAACGGCGTCGCCGTCCCGCCGGCGCCGACCGCCCGGGAGCGCCGCCTTGCCCGCGAGGGCTTCGGCGTTCCGGCCGACGCCGTCGTGGCCGCGGTCGTCTCCCGCCTTTCACCCGAAAAAGGGGTCGACGTACTTTTAAAGGCGCTGGCCGCGACCGACGAAGAGAGCCGGCCGTTCCTCGTCGTCGCCGGCGACGGTCCCGAGCGGTCCCACCTCGAGGGGTTCGCGCGCGCCAACCTCGCCGGCCGGTACTCGTTCCTGGGCGAGCTGGGCGACGTCTCGCCGGTCTACCGGGCCGCGGACGTCTTCGTGCTGCCGTCGCGCCGGGAGTCGGCGCCGGTGGCGCTGCTGGAGGCTATGGCCCACGGCCTGGCCGCCGTCGCGGCCGCCGTCGGCGACGTCCCGGCGATGCTGTCGGGGGGCGCCGGCGTCACGTTTGCGCCGGGCTCGAGCGAAGAGCTGGCGCGCGTCATAACCGAGCTGGCCCCGTACGCCGGTAAACGGCTGGAGATGGGCGCGGTGGCTCGAGCCGCCGTAGCGCGCCGATACAGCCGGCGCCGTATGCTCGACGGATACGACGCGTTGTTTCGAGGGTTATTAGGGGAAGGCGCGGCCGATGTCGCCGAAGACGAATAAAGGGCCGGTCGACGCCGTAGTCGCGTTGACCTACCGCTGCAACCTCCGCTGCGTTACGTGCGACCTACCCGAGCGCGAGACCGAGGAGCGGTTGACGCCCGAGACGCTGCGGAAGCTCCCGCCGTCGCTCAGATACGTAAACCTCACCGGCGGCGAGCCGCTGCTGGTGGCTGACCTCGTGCCGCGGGTGCGCGCCGTCTACGACGCGACCGGCGCCCAAATAACCATATCCACCAACGGCACGCTGCCGGAGCGGGCCGAGGAGGTCGTGCGCGAGTTGTCGGGCGACGTGCGCGGCTTCCACGTCGCCGTTTCGCTCGACGGCCTGGAGGCCACCCACGACCGGGTGCGCCAGGCCCCCGGCTCGTTCAAGAAAGCGCTCGAGACCGTAGGCCGGCTGGCGCCGCTGTTGGGCCCCGACCTCCACCTCGCGTTTACGATATCGGCGGCCAACGCGGACGAGTTCGGCTGCGTCGCGAAGCTGGCGGCGGAGTACCGCTTGCCGCTGAGCCTTGCCCTCACGCACACCTCCGAGCATTATTTCAAGCCCCGGGATGGCGCCGTCCCGGGACGGGAGGCGGCGCTGCGCGCGGTGGAGGCCGCGGCGGGTTACTACCTGCGCCGGTTCACGCCGGGAGGGGCCGCGCGGGCCTACTTCGCCGCGGGCCTGCGGGAGGTGGTGGTCCGCCGCCGCCGCCCCCTACCGTGCCGCGCCGGCGACGAGTTCTTCTACCTCGACCCGGCGGCGGACGTATACCTGTGCAACATGCGCGCCGAGAAGGTGGGCAACCTCGACCGCGAGAGCTTCGAGCGGATATGGGGAGGCGACGCGCGCCGAACGCTGTTGGCGACGACGGGCCGGGAGTGCCCGGTGCAATGCTGGATGGTGTGCACCGCCCGCACCGCCATTATAGGCCATCCGTTGCGGGTGGGTTGTTGGGCCGCCGCGGCGTACGCGCGGAAGATGCTCGGCCTCCCGTTGGTTAAAAAGGGATAGCCGCGCGAGAAATATCTTGCCCCTCCGCACTGGGGGTAATATAATCGTAAGAATAAGTTTAAGCGGAGTATTCGGCGTTGGCTCGGCGGGGCGCCGCCCCACGGCTTGGATATGACGGGAAAGAGCAAAGCGGAGCCGAGGAGTTATTATCACTCGGTGCGTCTGGCGGCGGACCGGTGCATAGGCTGCACCCACTGCGTTCGCGAATGCCCGACGGAGGCGATACGGGTGCATTACGGCAAGGCCCGGATAAACCCGTTGCGGTGCGTCGACTGCGGCGAGTGCATCCGCGTTTGCCCCACCGACGCCAAGTACGCGCAGACCGATACGCTGGACGAGTTAAAACGTTTCAAGTACAACGTCGCCATACCGGCTTCGGCGTTCTCGGGGCAATTCAAAACGTCCATCCCGTTGGACAAGGTATTCTCGGGGTTAATCCGTCTGGGATTCGACGAAGTGTACGAGGGAGCGCTGGGGGGCGAGATAGTCACGCTCGCTTTGCGCGAATACCTCAAGGATGAAAACCGCGTAAAGCCCACCATCTCGTCGCTCTGTCCGGCCGTCGTTCGGTTGATACAGGTCCGCTTCCCGTCGCTGGTCAACCACCTCGTGCCGGTCGAAGCGCCGATGGACGCCGCCGCCCGCGTCGTAAAAATAAGCCGGAGCCGCCACCTCGGCATCCCGCCCGAGGAGATAGGCGCCTTCTTCATCACGGCGTGCCCCGCCAAAGTTACCGCCATCAAACAGCCGGAAGCGGCCCGCGACAACTTCATGGACGGCGCGTTCGCTATCTCCGACATCTACAATCGCATAATGAGCAACCTCGAAAAGACCGAGGTCATCCCCGGAATCGCGCGCGCCTCGGGTCTGGGAATAGGGTGGGGCGCCGCCGGCGGCGAGAACCGGCTCCTGGGCGAGGGACGACGGCTGGCGGTGGACGGCATCGACAACGTCGTCCGCGTCCTGGAGCTCATCGAGAGCGACGAGTATCACCACGGCTACGACTACCTCGAGCTCCGGGCGTGCACCGGCGGATGCGTCGGCGGACCTTTAACGATTCAGGAACCTTTCGTGGCCAGGCACCGCATCGACATCCTGATATCGGAAACGGGCGAGGAATTCGGCATCGCGGAGGGCAGGCCGCCGGACCTCTCCTACGATGAAATCCTGGAGATGGTACGGCGGCGCCAGTTCCACCTCAAGTCGCCGGTCCAACCCCGGCCCACCCTCGGCCTGGGTACCGACATCGCCGAGACCATCGCCCGCATGAAGGAGCTCGAGAAGATAATCACCACGCTGCCGGGCATCGACTGCGGCTCGTGCGGCGCGCCCACCTGCCGCGCTTTCGCCGAGGACGTTGTCCTGAACAAGGCCCACGTGACCGACTGCACTTTTAAAATGCGCGAACAACTCCAAAGGCTGGCCAAGGAAATGAGCAACCTGGCCGAATTATTACCCCCAACCCTTAACACGAGGGGAAAAGCAGGGAAGCATGGAACTGAAGAAGATAGTCGATAAGCTCGGCCTCGAGGTGGCGGTCGGTGCCGGCGGCCTCGGCCGCGACGTCACGGGCGGCTACGTGTCGGACCTGTTGTCGGACGTGATGGCGAACGCCGGCGCGGGGGCGCTTTGGATTACGATTCAGACCCACGCCAACATCGCCGCGGTGTGCTCGCTCAACGACCTCGCCGGCGTGGTCGTCACCAACGGGAAGAAACCCTCGGAAGACACGCTGGCCAAGGCCGAGGAGGAAAGCGTGAACGTCCTGCTTTACGCCGGGAGCAGCTTCGACCTCGCGGGCCAACTCTATAAAATGGGCGTCAGGAGGATGGAACGCTGAACGGTTTGCGTACCTTCCGCGCCGACCTGCACGTCCATTCCGTTCTCTCCCCCTGTGGCGACCTCGAGCAATCCCCGCGACGCATCATCCAAACCGCCCGCCGACGCGGCCTCGCCATCGTCGGCATTACCGACCACAACGCCTCCGAGAACGCGCTGCCCGCGATGCGGTTGGGGGAGGCCGCGGGCGTCGCGGTCATCCCCGGGATGGAAGTCACCACCGTGGAGGAAGTCCACGTCCTCGCGCTCTTCGGGACGTTGGCCGACGTGGGCGAGATGCAGGGCAAAGTCTACCAGCGCCTCCAGCCGGGCGAGAACGACCCGGAGCGCTTCGGCTACCAGGTCATCGTGGACGAAAACGAGAACGTCCTCGGCATAAACCGGCGGATGCTGCTGGGCGCGACGGATATGGACGTCGCCACCACCGTGGACTACATTCACCGCTACGGCGGCCTGGCGGTCGCCTGCCACGTCGACCGGCCGGCGTTCAGCATGACCAGCCAGCTCGGCTTCGTTCCTCCCGACCTCTTCGACGCGCTGGAACTCTCGCCCTTCGGCAAGGAGGAAGATTTCGCCGCCTCCGGCTACCCGATAATCCGTTCCTCGGACGCGCACCAGCCCGGCGACATCGGCAAGGGGTATACCGTGTTCGAGCTCGCCGCGCCGACGTTCGACGAAATAAGAATGGCTCTCCGCGAAGAAGGCGGCCGGCGCATCGCCGGCTAC
>CBFCYS010000028.1:0-21468 GCA_965602215.1 uncultured bacterium | reverse complement strand
CGAGGAGATAAAGATCGTGGAGGGGGCGTAGGGGCGACCGGCCGGTCGCCCCTACCCGGCCTGACGTGGTTTGGAGGCCGTACCGTTTACGGTACGGTCCTTCACCGCCCCGGCCTACAACCCGCCGCGCCGACCTGAAGGTCGGCGCCTACGGAAACGCCGCCACCGACCGCGGAATATATTGTACGGGCGCAACGGGTTGCGCCCCTACCCGGCCTGACGTGGTTTGGAGGCCGTACCGTTTACGGTACGGTCCTTCACCGCCCCGGCCTACAACCGCGCCTTCAGGCGGGGAGACGCGGGGGCGGCCGCGTGAACGCGGCGTTGCCGGTTAAGCACCGGCCGTTAAAACGGCCGGTATGGGCGGAGTTCCGGCCGAATATTCCCTTGACATAATACCGCGGTTGTTCGATAATGCCTTTTAAATATCCGCGTACGCGGGGGCTACGGTATTCCGTGAGGGGATTAGGGCCATAGTCAGGGTGGACGAAACGAGAGTTATCGACGGTGCGCCGGGGCGGCGCGCCGATGAGTACCACCCGGGTCGGCCTGGAGGCCGCCCGGGGTTTTTTATATTTAACCTAAGGGGCTCATTGGAAAACGTTCATTACTACCTAAAGGAGGATGAGCGATGCGAAAGCTTTTATTCCTGACGGCGGCGAACTGACGCCCCGTACCGCCGTTTAATCGCCGAAACCGACACGCCAAACGGCGCAACCGCCGGGGAATCTAAATACTTCGGATAGCGTTAGTTACGCGAAGCGGGCGCGACATCCCGACGCAACGTCCGGCGCAAGGGCGGCGCAACCTTCGCGCAAGGGTCGCGCACTAAAGAACTAAGGTAATACAAGTAACGAAAGTAACGAATAATATATATTCGTCCTCGTACGTCGGTTATGATTTCATTATAAACCGGAGGGAGGCAGGAGGAAGAGATGGCGTTTAGAGCCGGCGACGTAAGCCCCGAGGCCGGCGTATACCGCTGTAACAACTGCGGCGCCGAGGTTAAACTCACCACCGGAGAGACCTTCCCGCCCTGCGACTGCGGCCAGGCCGACTGGTCCCTCGTTTGGCGGAACTCGAGCTGACTGCCGCTACGTTAAAGTCGGGAAACGAAACCCGGGGGGTATGAATTGCGTGAAGGGCAGGCCCTTTTACGTACGGGGGGATGTATGCCGCCGGCGGGCGGCGGCGGGGGGCGGGTATAAGAAAAGGGCGGCCTTGCGGCCGCCCGTCGGCTTCTATTCCCGGCGCATCCCCTCAGGGGCCGGGCTTACACTCGGAGCAGGCTTTGTACCCCTGCTCCTGGGCCTCGGCGAGGGTCACGGTCTGCTTGTTGGCGCTGCGGATGTCGTCGAGGCACCCGCACGTCGCTAAATGGTACCGGACATCCTCGCGTTTGTCCCCCGATATCACGATCTCTCGTTCCATAGGCTACCTCCGGGCACCTTGCTCGCGCCGCGTAATATTAACTAAATATGTCTTCCTTGTCAACTAGAATAAGCTGCGGTAATAGGTAATAAAATCGGGCCGGCCCGGCGGGGGGCGGCCCGCGGCCTTTACCCCTCGGCCGGGAGCGCGACGACGAACGTCCCGGTGGCTTCGTCGAGCCGGGGCTCGAGGTCCGGGTGGGGAGGCCGGGCGTGCGTCGCCATCCCGACCCACTTCCCGGTTTTCGCGTCGTACTCGCCCCACCAGTAGCGGCCCTCCAGCGCCGGGACCGTTATGCGCAGTTGGACGGGGTGCGTTGCGGCCGCGAGCGCCGCGGCCGTAATGCCGGTATCTAACGTCGATAGGCCTCCCGCCGCGACGGCCTGGTGGTCGATTTCAACGTCCACGAATATGACGCCGGAGGCGCCGAGGCGCGCTTCGGCCTTGCTGACGGCGACTTCGGATGCCATAGCCTCCGCTATTTCCTCCCACGGTTTCATCGCGGCCTCCTCCTCGCCGGCGGCGCGGCCGGGGGCGCAGGCCAGAGCCGCGAGCGCTATTACGCATAAATAATTCCGCATCCTGCCTTCCTTTCGTACGGCCGTCGTCCGGGACGGCGTTTCTCGCCCGAATATAATATATTCGAGGGTTTTTGGGTAAATTATCCTTGACTTCGCTTCGTAGAATTGTTATATTTACGACCCTCGCGGCGGGAGCCGCGAGTGCATACTAATTACGGAGCTGCGAACCGTGAACGAACGAACCTACATCCCGAAAGAAGACGACATCGAACGGCGCTGGTTCGTCGTCGACGCCGACGGCAAGGTGCTGGGGCGGCTGGCGACGCGCATCGCGCAGATAGTGCGCGGCAAGGAGAAGGTGTACTTCACGCCCCACCTCGACGCCGGCGACTTCGTCGTGGTCGTGAACGCCGAGAAGGTCCGCGTAACGGGCAACAAGCTGCGCGACAAGATCTACTACCGGCACTCGGGCTACGTAGGCAACCTCAAGGAAGAGCCGCTCGCCCGTTTGATGGTGCGTAAGCCGGAGTGGGTAATCATGCACGCGGTGCGCGGTATGCTTCCCAAAAACCGGCTGGGCCGCAAGCTGCTGAAGAAGGTCAAGGTCTACCGCGGCCCGAGCCACCCTCACGCCGCCCAGCGGCCGCAGCCGCTCGAGCTTTAGGCCGGGTTTGGAGGATTTCGGTTGGAAGTGAAGAAACATTACGCCACGGGCCGACGCAAGTCGTCGGTGGCGCGCGTCTGGCTTTGGCCCGGCGAGGGCAACCTGGTCGTCAACCGCAAGCCGCTCGAGCAGTACTTCACGCTCGAGAGCTGGCGGGCGGACATCGCGAAGCCGTTCGAGGTCACGGCCACCACAGGCAAATTCGACATCTTCTCGACCGTGAAGGGCGGCGGCATCACCGGCCAACGCGGCGCGCTGCGGCACGGCATCGCCCGGGCGCTGGAACAGGTGGACGGCTCCTACCGCTCGGCGCTCAAGAAGGCGGGCCTGCTCACCCGCGACCCGCGGGTTAAGGAGCGCAAGAAGTACGGCCAGCCGGGCGCCCGCAAACGTTTCCAATTCTCGAAGCGCTAACGTAAACGCCGCAACCGCGGAGGACGCGTTTTAGAGACTAATTAAATTCAGGGCTATCGCTCCAAAGGGGCGGCGACCTGCGCGCCCCTTGCCTAAAAGCGAACCAGGTAACGGAGGTATAGATAGTCATGTTCGACGTATCGATGAAGCAACTGCTGGAGGCCGGCGTACATTTCGGCCACCAAACGCGCCGTTGGAACCCGAAGATGCGTAAGTACATCTTCGCGGAGCGCAACGGCATTTATATTATAGATTTACAGAAGACGTTGCGTCTGTTGGAGGACGCCTACGGGTTCGTCCTCGAGCTGGCGCGCGGCGGAGGCCGTGCGCTGTTCGTCGGGACGAAGAAGCAAGCGCAGGCCGCGGTGGAGGAGGAGGCGACGCGCGCCGGCGCCTTCTACGTCACCACCCGCTGGCTGGGCGGCACCCTCACCAATTTCGAGACCATCAAGAAGAACATCGAACGCCTCAAGGCCATTGAGGCGATGGAGGAGGAAGGCTCGCTGGCGAGGTACAATAAAAAGGAGCGCCTCGGGATCCTAAAAGAGAAGGAACGCCTTAATCGGTTGTACCGCGGCATTCGCGATATGAAGCGGCTGCCGCAGCTGGTCTTCCTGGTCGACCCCCGGCGGGAGGTTATAGCGCTGCGGGAGGCCAACCGCCTCGGCATACCGGTGGTGGCGCTGGTGGATACCAACTGCGACCCGGACCCGGTGAACCACGTCATCCCCGGCAACGACGACGCGATACGTTCCATCCGCATCACGGCCTCCACCATCGCCTCCGGCATCGTCGAAGGCCGCGCCGCGGCCACCGAGGGCGCGGAGGGCGCCAAGGGCGACGAAGTCGTAGTGGAAGGAGCGCCCGGCGCCGGGTCGTACGTGACCCCGGAGAAGTAGACGAGAGGACGTCCTATGGCGATCGATTCGAAGGAAGTAAAGAAACTCCGCGACCGCACCGGCGCCGGCATGATGGATTGCAAGCGGGCCTTGCAGGAGTGCGGCAGCGACCACGAAAAGGCGGTGGAGTTCCTCCGCATTAAGGGCCTGGCCGCGGCCAAAAAGAAGGCCGGCCGGACCACCGGCGAGGGCGTCATAGCCTCCTACATCCACCCCGGCGACAAGCTGGGCGTCCTGGTGGAGGTCAACTGTGAGACCGACTTCGTGGCCCGCAACGAGGACTTCCGCGCCTTCGTCAAGGATATTGCGATGCACATCGCCGCCGCCGACCCCATGGGCGTGACGTCGGACGACATACCCGCGGAGGTTGTCGACGAGGAGCGGAAGATCGCCGCCGAGCAGGCCCGCGAGCAGGGCAAGCCGGATAATATAATCGAGAAGATAATCGAGGGCCGCTTAAAGAAGTTCGTAACCGAGAATACGCTTCTTGAGCAGCCGTTCGTCAAAGACCCCGATAAGGCGGTGCACGAGTACGTCGAGGAAGCCGTCGCGAAGTTCGGCGAAAACGTCGTCATCGCGAGGTTTTCCCGCTTCAAGTTGGGCGAGTAAGAGCGGTGGGCGCGGCCCCGAAATATAAGCGAGTTGTGTTGAAGCTGTCCGGCGGCGCGTTCGCCGGCGAGGGGGGCGCGGCGCTCGAGCCGTCGCGGGTGTCCTTCGTCGCGGCCGAGGTGGCCGACGCCCGGGCCGCGGGCGTTCAGGTGGCCGTGGTGGTGGGCGGCGGCAACGTCGTGCGGGGGCGCGAGGCGAAGGCGTTAGGGTGGCACCGGGCGGCCGTGGACTATATGGGCATGCTCGCCACCGGCGTCAACGCGCTGGCGCTCAAAGAGGGCCTGGCGCAGCTCGGCGTGCCGGCGGCGGTGCTGAGCGCCTTCGACCTCGGCGAGTGTTGCGAGCCCTACCGGCGCGAACGCGCGCTCGAGCTGCTCGAAGAGGGCGCGACCGTTGTCTTCGCCGGCGGGACCGGCAGGCCGTTCTTCTCGACGGACACCGCCGCGGCGCTGCGCGCCTGCGAGTTGGGCGCCGACGCGATGTTGAAGGCTACCGGCGTGGCGGGGGTCTACGACCGCGACCCGAAGGACGGCGGCGACGCTAAACTACTCTCGTCGCTCAGCTACGACGACGTGATAGCGCGAAATATGGCGATTATGGACGCCGCGGCCGCGGCGCTGTGCCGGGACCACGACATCCCCCTCGTCGTTTTCTATTTGTATGAAGCCGGCAATATTGGTAAAATAATAAACGGAGAAAAACTCGGCACCCGCGTGGGGTGAGGAACCGTGGTAGCGGACGAGATACTCAAGAAAACAGAAAGCAAGATGGAGAGCTCGGCGGCCGCGATCGGCCGCGAGCTCGGGTCCATCCGGACCGGCCGCGCGTCGGTCGCCTTGCTCGACCGCATCTACGTCGATTCGTACGACCAGCGCATGCCCCTCAAGCAGGTGGCCACGGTCTCGGTCCCGGACGCCCGCACCGTCGTCGTCCAACCGTGGGACAAGTCCATCATCAAGGATGTGGAGCGGGCGATTTACCAGTCCGGCCTCGGCCTCACTCCCACCAACGACGGCAACATTATCCGGATCCACATCCCGCCGTTGACGGAGGAGCGCCGCCAGGACCTCGTGAAACTCGTGAAGAAGCTGGCCGAAGAGGGCAAGGTCTCCGTCCGACGGGTACGCGGCGACGCCAACAAGAACGTCAAGGCCGCCGAGAAAGAAGGCGAAATTTCGGAAGACGACGCGCAGCGTCTTATGGAAAAGATACAGGAGTTAACGGATAATTACATCGAGCGGGTTGACGCCCTCTTGGAAGCCAAGGAAGAAGAGATCCTGGAGATATAGCTATGGCCTGACTCTTCTCCAACTGAATAGCTTCTTGCGAGGGACCCGCCGTTCAGTTTGGGGTAGGCGAGAGTCCCTTTTATTTTATAAACAAACGGGGCGGTTTGGGACGGGAATGACGAGAAGCGGTAAGGATTAACGCCTGTGGAAATAATCAACCCGTTGGAGGAGCTCGACGAGAAGGAGCTCCGCGCCCGCCTGGAGGGCGCCGCGCTGCCGACCCACGTCGCCGTCATCATGGACGGCAACGGCCGGTGGGCGAGAGGCCGCGGCCTGGCCCGCATCCGCGGCCACAATGCCGGCGTGAAGGCGGTACGGGAGGGCGTGACCGCGTGCCGCGAGGTGGGCGTCAAGTACCTTACGCTGTACGCCTTCTCCAGCGAAAACTGGGAGCGGCCCGATCTCGAGGTCCGCGCGCTGATGCGGCTTCTCAAGGACTACCTCGTCGGCGAACGCGACGAGCTCACCGAGAAGCGGATTCGGCTCGAGGCGATGGGCCGGCTCGACCGTTTGCCGGACGACGTCCGCGCCGAGTTGGACAAGACGATGGCCTTGACGGCGTCGCACGACGAGCTGACGCTAACGCTCGCGCTCTCCTACGGCGGCCGGGCGGAACTGGCCGACGCTGTGGGCGCGTTGGTCGCCGCCGGCGAGAGCGACGTCGACGAGGCGACGATTGGCCGCTACCTTTACGCGCCGGACCACCCCGACCCGGACCTGCTGGTGCGAACCAGCGGCGAGTTGCGCGTTTCGAACTTCATGCTGTGGGAGATAGCGTACGCTGAGATATACGTCACCAACGTTCTATGGCCCGACTTCCGCGCCCGGCACATGTACGCGGCCTTGCTCGATTACGCGAGCCGCGAGCGCCGGTACGGCCGGGTGTCGGCGGCCGAAAGGGGCGGCCGGTAATGCTGGCGGTCCGCGTCTTGACGGCGGCGCTGTGGGTGCCGGTGCACCTGATAATCTTGATATGGGGCCGGCCTTGTCACTTCTTGATTTACCTGGAGGCTATAGCGCTGGTCGCGCTGGTCGAGACGTTTCAGCTGTTGGAGGCCGGGGGCCGGCGGCCCCATCGCCTCGCCGCGGTCGCGGCCGGCGTCGTATTCCTGGCCGCCGCGGCGTACCGGCCCGCGATATCGCTCTGGGCGGCGGCGGCGCTGGTGGTGGCGGCGCTTCTCGTCCCCGTGTTCCGGCGCGGCCCCGCGGGCGCGCTGGCCGACGCCGGCGCCACGCTCTTCGCCTTCGCGTACGTGCCGGCGCTGCTCGCGTTCCTGATGCTGGTGCGGGTGCTTCCCGCCGGCGTAGAGTTGTTGTTGATATTCTTCATAACGATATGGGCGGTCGACATAGCGGCGTACTTCGTAGGCCGGGCGGTGGGGCGCCGTCGCCTCGCGCCCAACATAAGCCCGGGCAAGACCGTGGCCGGGGCGGTGGGCGGCGCCGTCGTGGGCCTGGTGATGCCGCTCGCGCTGGCCAGGCTCGTCTTCCCCGGCGTCGGCCTGGGTTGGCTCGGCGCGCTGGCGGCGGGCGCGGCCCTCGCGGCCGGCGACGTCGTCGGCGACCTGGCCGAATCGGCCCTCAAGCGCGACGCCGGCGTCAAGGACAGCGGCGGCGTCCTGCCGGGGCACGGCGGCGTGCTGGACCGCTTCGACGCCGTGTTGTTCTGCGCGCCGCTTTTCTTCGGCGTGCTGGTGCTCGTGGGGCGAGTCGGTTAAAACTATATGGTTAAACGCGTAGCCATACTGGGGTCCACCGGTTCCATAGGCCGGAACGCGCTCGACGTCGTCGCCTCGCTGGGCGGCGAGGTCGAGGTGGTGGGGCTCGCCGCGGGGCACAACGCCGAGTTGTTGGCCCGCCAGGCGCGCTCCTTTCACGTCGCCGCCGTAGGGGTAAGCGACGAGCGGCAGGCGCGCGTGCTCGAGCCGCTGGCGGCGGAGGGCGTGGATGTGTTCGCGGGCGACGGCGCCGCGGCCGCGGTCGCGACGACGCCGACGGCGGACCTGGTCCTGGTCTCGGTCGCGGGGTTCGCCGGCCTGGCGCCCACCCTCGCGGCGCTGAACGCGGGCAAGGACGTGGCGCTCGCCAACAAGGAGTCTCTGGTCGCGGGCGGGAAGCTGGTGCGGGAGGCGCAGCGCGCCGCCGGCACGCGCATCTTCCCGGTGGACAGCGAGCACGCGGCCCTCGCGCAGTGCCTGGAGGTCTGCCGCCCCGAAGACGTCCGGCGGCTGATACTCACGGCCTCCGGCGGCCCGTTCCTGGGGAAGAGCCGGGAGGAAGTGGCGGACGCGACGCCGGAGCAGGCGGTGGCGCATCCGGTGTGGGATATGGGCGCCAAGATTTCGGTGGACTCCGCGACGCTGATGAACAAGGGGTTGGAAGTCATCGAGGCGTACTGGCTCTTCGACGTGCCGTGGGACCGCATCGACGTCTTGATACATCCCCAGTCGGTGGTCCACTCGCTGGTCGAGATGGCGGACGGCTCGTTCGTGGCGCAGCTCGCCACCGCGGACATGCGCCTGCCCATCCAGTACGCGTTCACGTACCCGGAGCGGCGCGAGGCGCGTTTTCCCGCCGCGGCGCTCGAGCTCGCGGCCATTGGCCGGCTCGATTTCGCCCGGCCGGACCCGGCGCGGTTCCCGTGCTTCGGCCTGGCTCTCGCCGCGGGGCACGCCGGCGGCCTGAAGCCCGCGGTGATGAACGCCGCCGACGAGGTGGCGGTCGAGAAATTCCTGGCCGGCGAAATCCCCTTCGGCTCGCTGCCGGAGGTCATAGAGGCCACGCTGGCCGACGCCCCGGACGGCGACGTGAACGGCTACGACGACGTCGCGGGGGCGGACGAGTGGGCGCGGCGGCGGGCGGGGGAAGTCGCCGCGGCGGTCGCGAGTCGCGCTTGAGCGGAGGAGTGTTGGATGTTTGCGCATAAAATTTTACGAGCGAGTTGCTTGATAATGGCGGGGGTTTTCGCGGCCGCGGCGTACGGCGACGTTATCGAGGACATCAGGGCCGACATCGCCGCCGACCCGGACAACGCCGACCTGTACGTCGAGCTCGCGATGGAATACGAGTACGCGAGCGATTGGCGCGAAGCCGTCGACGCGTACCTGATGGCGCTCGCCCTCGTGCCCAACGATGCCGACGTGCACTTCCGATTGGCCGAGGTGTATTTCGCCGTCGACAAGCTCGCGCCGGCGATAGACGAGTACCGCAAGGCCGTCGCCCTCGACGAAGGCCTTACGAAGGCTTACTATCAAATGGGGCGGGCGTACCTCGGCTCGAAAAGGTACGACGAGGCCGTAACCGCGCTCGAAAAATACGTGGAAGCCTCCCCGTACGATTTCGACGGGATGTGGTTTCTGGGGCGCTCGTTGGAGAGGGCGGGGCGTAAAAAGGACGCTTTGCGGCAATACGAAATAATCCTGGATTATTGCACGGGGGCGTATGCCGCCGCGGGGGAATTAGGGGTTTTCGGAACCAGCGACGATCTCGCCGAGTACGTACGTAAACTACAAAAGGAAGTCTACGGAGAATAATAATGCCGACGGAAAAACCGGCGCGATTGGTGGCTTTGATATACCCGCACGGCGGCGGCTTCATGGCCCGCATCTTCCCGGCGGGGATAGTCTGCTTCAGCGAGAGCATAGCCGGCCTGAAAGAAGAGATCGAGGCCGCGCTGGCCGACTACCGGGCCGACGCCGAGGAGTTCTCGGACGCGCTCGAGGATTTCGCCCTGTCGTTGTCGCAGGCGGAATGGGACTGGGCCGAGGGTTCGTCCACCCTCTTCTACGTCGAGCTCGACGAGGATTACACCCAATAGGCGGGGACTCGTGACGACGATACTGGCATTCATAGTCGTTCTGGGCATACTGGTCTTCGTGCACGAGGCCGGCCACTTCGCCGCGGCCAAGCTGTCGCGCATCCGCGTCTTGCGGTTTTCGTTCGGTTTCGGCAAAGTTCTCCTGAGCTTCACGTGGCGCGGCACCGAGTATGCCCTGTCGCTCTTGCCGCTGGGCGGTTACGTCAAGATGGCGGGCGGCGACGAGCGCGACCGCGAGGGCGCGCCGGACGAGTTCCTGTCCAAGCCGCCGTGGGTGCGGATGATCGTGGCCTTCGCCGGCCCGGCGATGAACTTCGTGCTGGCGATAGTCCTCTTCGCGGTGGTGGCCAAGGTCGGGTACACGCTCTACACTTTCCCGAACCGGGTAGGCGGCGTACTGGAAACCGTGGCCGTCGGCGGGGAACGGGTGCCGGCGCCGGCCAATCTGGCGGGGTTCGAAGAGGGCGACGTAATCGTGGCGGTGGACGGTCAACCCACGACCTATTGGTCCGACCTCCAGCGCGTCGTGAACGTCAACGCCGACCGCAAGCTCGCGTTCGACGTCCTGCGCGACGGCCGTAAGCTGACGCTCGAGGCCGCGCCGGCGCTGGAGGCCGAGACCGGCCGCGGCCTGGTGGGCCTGATGCCGTACCAGACGAACGACGTCTACGGCGTGGCCGAGGAGAGCTCCGCCGCCGCGGCGGGCGTGACCAAGGGCGACCGCGTCGTGTCGATGGACGGCCGGCCGGTGGCCACGTTCAACGACTTGTTGGCGCTGACCATGGACCTGCCGGCGGGCCGCCACGACGTCACCTTTGAAACGGCCGCCGGGCCCGCGACGGCGACCGTCGATTACAAAGGAGAGGGCGCCGAGGAATTCGTCGAGAAGCTCGGCGTGGTGTGCGGCCTGGTCGAGGTCCGAAGGTCCGAAGGCTGGCTCGGCGCCGTTCCCGCCGGTTGGGACCGGACGTGGGAGATAATGACCGGCACGGCCCGCGGCATGGCGCTGGTATTCAGGGGCCGCGTCAAGGTTACCAAGGCGCTGGGCGGCCCCATCACCATCGCGCGCTTCGCCGGCGAGACGGCGCGCGCGGGCTTCGTGCCCTACGTGGAGTACATAGGTTTTCTCTCGGTAATGTTGGCGATGCTCAACCTCTTGCCGGTGCCGGTGTTGGACGGCGGCCACATTGTGATCGGCCTTTTCGAGACGGTGCGGCGCAAGAACCTGTCGGCTCGCGCCCGGGAGCTGGTCAACGTCGTCGGCTTCGCTTTGATGGTCGGCATCGTCGCGCTGGCGCTTATCGCCGACTTCACGAGGGTCTTTCAGGGTTAAATTAAATAAGCGATGTTTACGCGAGACGAAACGAAGAAAGTCATGGTTGGAGGCGTCGCGGTGGGCGGCGGCGAGCCGGTGCGCGTCGAGTCTATGACCAAGACCGACACCCGCGACGTACCGGCCACGTTGGCGCAGCTCGAGCGGCTGGCCGACGTGGGGTGCGAGATGGCGCGCGCGGCGGTCCCGGATATCGACGCCGCGGCCGCGTTCGGCGAGTTGGCGCAGCGGTCGCCGATGCCGCTTATGGCGGACATACACTTCGACCGCCGGCTGGCGCTGGCCTGTCTGGAAGCCGGCGCCGCGGCCGTTCGCCTCAACCCGGGCAATATAACGCGGCGCGAGGATTGGCTCGAGCTCGGCCGCGAGATGGCGGCGCGCGGCGCGACGGCCCGCGTGGGCGTGAACGCCGGCTCGCTCGCGCCGGACGCCGTCGACCGGTACGGCGGCCGCACCGCCGCGGCCATGGCGGCGAGCGCCGTCGAGGGCGTGCGGCGGCTGGAGGACGCGGGCGTATCGGACGTCATCGTCTCGGCCAAGGCCACGTCGCCGGCTCTTACGCTCGAAGCCAACCGCCTCATAGCCGAGGAGCTGCCGTACCCGCTCCACGTCGGCGTCACCGAGGCCGGCCTGGGCGACGCGGGCGTCGTACGCTCGGCGGCGGGGCTCGCCCTCATCCTGGCCGCGGGGCTGGGCAATACTCTAAGGGTATCGCTCACCGACGCGCCGGAGCGCGAGGTGGCCGTCGGCTACGAAGTATTACGGGCGCTCGAGCTGAGGCGCCGGGGCCCCACGCTCATCTCCTGTCCCGGCTGCGGCCGGGCCCAGGTGGACGTGGCGGCTCTGGCCCGCCGCGTGGCCGAGAGCCTGAACGGCGACGCGCGCGACGTCGTGGTGGCCGTCATGGGGTGCGCCGTTAACGGCCCGGGCGAGGCGAGCGAGGCCGACGTCGGCGTGGCCGGCGGCAAAGGCCGCGGCGTCGTCTACCGCAAGGGCGAGGTAGTGCGCTCGACGGACGAGGACGAACTCGTGGCCGCGCTGCTCGAAGAATTGGACAGGCTGGAGTCATAGGTTTATGTTGCTCGAAGACGCGCGGGAGAAAGTAACCGAACTCGCCGCCGCGGTGGCCGCGGCGCGGGGCGTGGACGTATGGGACGTCTCGCTCAAACGCGGCCCCAGGGGTTGGGTGTTGAAGGTCATACTCGACCGGGCGGAAGGCTTCGTGAGCGTGGAGGATTGCGCCGACGTGAACGTTCGGCTGCGGGCTCGGCTCGAAATCGAGAACGCACTGGTCGGCGCGTTCGACCTCGAGGTGTCGTCGCCCGGGTTGGACCGGTCGCTGCGGGGCCCGCGGGATTTCGAACGCTTCCGCGGCATGCTGGCCCGTTTGAAAGTTAAGCGCGGCACGCGGCCGGAGACGGTCGTGGGACGCATCGTGAAAGTCGACGCCGACGGCCTCGAGCTCGATACCGACGAGGGCCGCCGGACTTTCGAATTCGGCTCGGTGGCGGAAGCCAGGCTCGAGCCGGAACTGCCGGGTTTTAAGAAGAGAGAACCCTCGGGTAAGAAGGGTCGCGATCGGGCGCGGCCTCGGCGCTAGGAGAGAGATTGACCATGGCGGACGAGATTCAATTAAAAGAAATGGTGGACCAGTTGGCGCGCGCCAAGGACATCGAGCGCGAGGTCGTCATCGAGGCGTTGGAGGCGGCGCTGAATTCGGCGTCGCGGCGCAGCCACCTCAACATCCCGGAGATGGATATACACCTTTTAGAAGAGGACGACGACGTGATCATCGTGTCGCGCCGTACCGTCGCAGAAGAGGTGACCAAGCCGGGGATGGAGATAGGCCTGGACGAGGCGCGGGCGATGGACCCGGAGGCGGAGCTGGGCGACGAGCTGGACGTCGAGATCTCGCCTTCCATCTTCGGCCGCAACGCCGCCCAGATAGCCAAGCAAGTCGTTATCCAGCGGCTGCGCGAGGCCGAGCGGACCGTCATCCTGGACGAGTACCAGAAACGCATCGGCGAGGTCGTGAGCGGCGTCGTCAAGCGCGAGTCCAAGGGAACCGTCGTCGTCGACCTCGGCCGGACCGAGGCCGTTATGCCGTACCGCGAACGGCTCCCCGGCGAGGAGTACCGCATCGGCGACCGCGTCCGGGCGTACCTCATCGAGGTCCGCGAGACCACCAAGGGCGCCCAGATAGTAATATCGCGCGCCCACCCCGACTTCCTGGGGAAATTGTTCGAACTCGAGGTGCCCGAAGTCTACGAGGGCCTGGTCAGGATCCACGCCGTCGCCCGCGAGCCCGGCTCGCGTTCCAAGGTAGCGGTCTCGAGCCGCGACAAGAACGTCGACCCGGTGGGTACCTGCGTCGGCATGCGCGGTTACCGCGTGCAAGCGGTCGTGCGCGAGCTGTCGGGCGAGAAGGTCGACATCGTGCGGTTCGCGCCGTCGGTGGAGGAGCTCACCCGCAACGCGCTGGCGCCCGCGCAAATAACCGCCCTCGAAGTCGACGAGGACGCCCATCACGTCGTCGTGGTGGTGCCGGAGAGTCAGCTCTCGCTGGCCATAGGCCGCGGCGGCCAGAACGTCCGCCTGGCCGCGAAGCTTATCGGGTGGCACGTGGACATAATTAGCGAGCGCGAGCGCGAGGAGTTGGCGGCGCGCGAGGAGTCCGAGGCCGCGGCCTCGTACGATTTCCTCACCACCGTCTCGGGCGTGGGCGAGAAAACCGCGCTTGCGTTGTACGAACAAGGATTCGGCTCCGCCGACGAGATATTGGCCGCGACGCCCGAGGAGCTGGCTACGGCGCCGGGCATCGGGCCCAAGACCGCCGTCGAGCTCCAAAAGAAGGTGACGGCGCGCCTGGCGGAACTGGCCGAACAGGGCCTCGAGCCCCCCAAACCGGACGACTACCTCGAGCCCGAATTCACCGACACGGCCGAGGAGGAAGGCGCCGAGGAGGCCGCCGAAGGGGCGGAAGCCCCGGCCGAGGAAGTAAGCGAAGCTGCCGAGGAAGCGCCGTCCGAAGAGAAGCCGTCGGAGGCCGAGGAGGCCGCCGAAGAGGCGGAAGCCCCGGCCGAGGAAGTAAGCGAGACTGCCGAGGAAGCGCCGTCCGAAGGGGAGCCGTCGGAGGTCGAGGAGGCCGCCGAAGGGGCGGAAGCCCCGGCCGAGGAAGTAAGCGAAACCGCCGAGGAAGCGCCGTCCGAAGAGAAGCCGTCGGAGGTCGAGGAGGCCGCCGAAGGGGCGGAAACCCCGGCCGAGGAAGTAAGCGATACCGCCGAGGAAGCGCCGTCCGAAGAGGAGCCGTCGGAGGGGGACGAAGAAGGAGAGGCCGGCGGCGCTCCGGCCGAAGAGAAGCAATCGGAGGAGGAAGGGGAGGTTTCGAAGCAGGATTGATTTACCGCCGACGCGAGATTTGGGTCAGCGAGATAAACCAAGTGAGGTGTTAAACTTTGGCCGCCATAAGAAGGGTCCACGAAGTAGCCAAGTCGTTGGACCGAACCAGTAAAGAGCTAGTCGAAGTGCTGCAGCGCATCGGCGCCGACGTCAAGGCCGCCAACAGCGTAATCACGGCGGAGGACGAGGCGAAGCTGCGCGCGCACTTATTCGGTATAAAGGACAGCAAGACCGCGGAACAACCGGTCGTCGTCCCGGAGATGGCGAAGCCGGAGGCCGCGAAGGTACGCCTCCGCAAAAAGGCGCCGCGCAAGGTGGAGGAAGAACCGGCCCCTGCGGTCGGGGCGCCCGAGACCGAGAAGGCGCCGGCGGCCGAAGCGGCCGGAGCGGTTGAAGCCCCGGAAGCGGAGAAAGCCGAAGCCGCGGAGGCGGCGGTCAAGGAACCGTCGGCCGAGGAAGCCGCGGAGGCGAAACCGGCGGCCGCAACTGCGGAGGAGGAGGCCGGCGCCGACGAAAAGGCGAAGGGCGCCAAAGTAAAGAAGGTCCCTCGTCCGGAGAAGGCCGACGCCCGGGCCGTGGTTCAGGAAGAAATATTGAACGACCGCGGCGCCGTCGTGTCGCCGGAGGCGTTGCGGGGAATCGCCAAGCCCGACCGGACGGCGCGTCCCCGCGGGCGGAAGACTCCCCGCGGCCGCGGCGATAGGGGTGGCCGGGGGAAGAGGGGTGTGCCGGAACGGTCGCACGCGTACGGCCGCAAGGGCCGGGGCGCGCCCGCCGCCGAACCCAAAGTGGTTCCCAAGAAGAAGGTGCGCCTGCGTGCCGAGCAGACGTTGGGCGAGCTCGCGTTCGCGCTCGACGCCTCCACCGAAAAGGTCGAGGCTTTCTTCCGCGGTAAGGGTCGCAGCGACCTCTTGCCGTTGACCATTCTAACCGTGGACGAGCAGGCCGAGGCCGCGCGCGAGATGGGTTTCGAAGTAGACGCCCAGGCCGCGGAGCCGAAGTTCGTGCCCCGACGGCCCGTCGTGGCCGTGCTGGGCCACGTCGACCACGGCAAGACGACCCTGCTCGACGCCATCCGCGAGACCAAAGTCGTGGCCACCGAGTCGGGCGGCATCACCCAGCACGTCGGGGCCTCCGTCGTAGACACCCGCTCCGGCGGCGTCGTCTTCGTCGACACGCCGGGCCACGAGATATTCACCCAGATGCGCTCCCGCGGCGCCCACGTTACGGACCTCGTCGTCCTGGTGGTCGCGGCCGACGACGGCGTCATGCCCCAGACGCTGGAATCCATAAGTCACGCCAAGGCCGCTCACGTCCCGGTCGTCGTCGCCATCACCAAGATGGATAGGGCGGAGGCGGACGCGCTTCGCGTTAAGCGGGGCCTGGCCGAGCACGGCGTCACCACGGAGGACTGGGGAGGCGACGTGCTCTCGGCCGAAATAGCCGCGATCCAGGGCGAGGGCCTCGAGAAGTTGATGGAGGCCGTTGCGCTCCAATCGGAAATCATGGAGCTCAAAGGCGACCTGAACGCTCGGGCGAGAGGCGTGGTCATCGAGTCGACGCTCGACCGCGGCCGGGGCGTCGTCGTCACGGTCCTGGTGCAGCAGGGCGTCCTCAAGGTGGGCGACGCGTTCGTCGCGGGCCGGCGTGCGGGCCGCGTGCGGGCATTGTTCGACCCCGCAGGCAAGAACGTCCAGGAGGCCGGCCCTTCCACGCCGGTCTCGATACTCGGCGCGGAGGGCCTTCCGGACGCCGGGGACGTTCTGGTCGCCATGCCGGACGACAAGACGGCGCGCAGCCTGGCCGCGCTCCTGACGGTGGAGGGCGAACCGGAAGTGGCGCCCGAGCCGGCGTTCTCGCTCGACGATTGGTACCGCCAGCTCGAGGAAGGCGGTAAATCGGAGCTTGACCTGGTCATCAAGGCGGACGTGGCCGGCTCGGCGGAGGCGCTGGTGGAGCACCTGAGCGGGTTGGGGAACGAAGAGGTGAGTACCAAAATACTGCACTCCGGCGTGGGGGCCGTGAACGAAGGCGACGTGCTGCTCGCCGGAGCTTCGCAAGCGGTATTGGTCGCGTATCGAGTCAACG
Source organism: uncultured bacterium (assembly GCA_965602215.1). Taxonomy (GTDB): domain Bacteria; phylum RBG-13-66-14; class B26-G2; order WVWN01; family WVWN01; genus WVWN01. The sequence continues at coordinate 5,004 of CBFCYS010000028.1, read as the reverse complement.
TGGAGGCGAAGGCCAGAAAACTGGCCCAACGCGAGGGCGTCGAGGTCCGCCGCTACGACGTCATCTACGAGGCCATCGAGGACGTGCGGGCGGCGCTGGAGGGCCTGCTCGAGCCCGAGATAATCATCGAGGTCGTGGGCACCGCGGAAGTGCGTCAGGTGTTCGACGTCTCGAGCTCGATCCGCGTCGCCGGCAGCATGGTGACCGGCGGCCACGTATTCCGCGGCGCGCACGCGCGCGTATTGCGCGGGGGCGAGCTCGTCCACGAGGGGACCATCTCGTCGTTGCGTCGTTTCCGCGACGACGTCAAAGAAGTTCAGCAGGGGTTGGAGTGCGGCATCATAGTGGGCGGTTTCCCGGAAATAGCCGAGGGCGACGTCGTCGAGGTGCTGGGAGAACGCAAGGTGGCGCGCCGCCTCGAAAGTAGATGAGCGAGGCCAAGCGACCTTATTTGGCGTTGTTGACCGTAACCATTCGGCTGGAGGGCGCGCGTAGCCTGAAAGACAAGCGGATGGTGGTGCGGAGTTTGAAGGACGTGATGCGTTCGCGCTTCGGCGCGACCGTGGCCGAGGTCGACGGCCTGGACGAGAAGACGCGGGCCGTCGTCACGTTGGCCGGCCTGGCGACCGAGCGCCGCCGGGCGGACGCGCTGCTCGCCGGTTTCGAGAACCACCTCGAGCGCCGGTTCGGCGACCTCGACTTGACGCTCGAGGGGCGAGTAGTAGAACTCTAACGCGGGGCCCCGGGACGACCGCGGGGCGGTGATGGAAGTGCCGGAAGAATACCGCATAACCCGGGTAGAGCGGTTGGTAAAGAAGGAGGTCGCCGACATCCTGGCCTCCCAGGTTGTTGAACCCGCGGCGCGAGACGTGACCGTACTCTGGGCCAAGGTTTCGAAGGATTTAAGATACGCCGACGTTTACGTCAGCGTCTACGGCGACGAAGAACGGGTGTCGCGAGGCCTGAAAGCGCTGGCGCGGTGTCGCGCGTTCGTGCAGAAGCAGATCGGCGGCCGCGTCCGGTTGCGGCGCACCCCCCACATCCGCTTCCGACTCGATGAAGAGTATCGGGCGGCGGCGCGCGTCTTCGAAATCCTCAAGGAATTGGAAACCGATGAATTTCCCGGCGGCGGCGAAGATAGCGGCGGCGGTTAAGGCCGCGCCGCGGCTCGTACTCGCCACCCACGCCGAGCCCGACGGCGACGCCGTGGCCAGCGTATTGGCGTTCGCCCACACCCTCCGTTCCCTCGGCGGCGAAGCGACGCCATGGCCTATGGAGGCCGTCCCCCGCCGCTACGCCTTTCTCCCCGGATTTGACGAGCTGACGTCGACCGAAGCCCCCGCCTGGCGCGACGGCGACGTAGTCGTCGCGCTCGACAGCGCCGACGTAACCCGCCTGCCGGAGCCGGTGGCGGCGTTCGGCCGCGACGGCGGCGCCGTTATCAATATCGACCATCACGCCTCCAATCCCGGCTTCGGCTCGGTGAACTGGGTCGAGCCGGCGGCCCCCGCGGCCGCGGCGCAGGTGTGGGTCATCCTCCGCGAGCTGACGGCGGAGCTCCCCGACGCCGTGGCGCTGTGCCTGTACGTCGGCCTCGTCACCGACACCGGCAACTTCACCTATACCAACACCAACGCCTGGGCGTTCGACATGGCGGCGGACCTCGTAAACCGCGGTGTCTCGCCGGCCGACGTTGAACACGAACTCTACGGGAGATACCCGGCGGCCTATATGAACCTCCTGGGCGCGGCGCTGGCCGGAATGAAGAGCCGGAACGGCATCGTCTACGTGACGATAACGCGCGAGGCGCTGGCCCGCGCGGGCGCCAGGGTCGAGGATATCGAGGGGGTAGTCGACTATACCCGCCGCGTCGACGGCAGCCGGGTGGGCATCCTCTTCCGCGAGGAGGAGGGCGGCGTCAAGATATCGTTCCGCGCCGCGGAGGAGATAGACGTCAGCTGCCTGGCCCGCGCCCGGGGCGGCGGCGGCCACGCCGCGGCGGCCGGTTGCTTCGTCGAGGGTTCGATGGCCGAAGTTCAGGAGGCCGTACTGGCGGAGGTGGAAGAGTGGCTGCGCCGACAATAGGCGGCCTCGTAAACGTGAACAAAGGCCGCGGGCCGACGTCCCACGACGTCGTCGACGTGGCGCGGCGCGCGCTCGGCACCAGGCGCGTGGGCCACGCCGGGACGCTCGACCCGGCGGCGCACGGCGTACTCGTTATCCTCTTCGGCCGCGTTACCCGGCTCGCGCGTTTTTTTCTTGGTTATAATAAACAGTACCGCGCCGTCGTGAAGCTGGGGGCGGAGACGTCGACCGGGGACGACGAGGGCGATATATTATACAAGAGGGAAGTCCCCGGCGACGCGTACGACGCGCTGGCCGCGGTGGCGCGCTCCTTCCAGGGCGAGATAGCGCAGGAGGTCCCGACCTTCTCCGCCGTCAAGCGCGACGGCGAGCCGCTCTATCGGAAGGCGCGCCGCGGCGAAGCCGTAACCGCGCCCACGCGAACGGTTACCGTGTACCGCTTCGAGGTCGAGAGCGCGGAGCCGCCGACCTTCACCGCCTTCGTCGAGTGCAGCGGCGGCACGTACATTCGCGCGCTGGCCCGCGACATAGGCCGCAAGCTGGGCGTGGGCGGTTACCTCGTCGACCTGACGCGGCTCGCGGTGGGGCCGTATACCCTCGCGGACGCGCTTCCCCAGGACCGCCTCGCGAACGCGGCCCTCGGTGAAATCCTGGCGCCGCCGCATTTCACCGCCGCCGCGGAGCTACTGCCCGAGTTGGCGGCGGTGCGGCTTCCCGCGGCCCAGGTGGCGGACGTGGCCCACGGCCGCTTCGTGCCGGCGCCGGGGAACGTACGCCCGGGCGACGCGGTTCGCCTGCTGGCTCCGGACGGCGGCCTTGTCGGCATCGGCGTCGTTGTGGAAGGAGGCCGCGTCAAACCGGACGCGGTCCTCGTAACGCCGGAAGAACTCGGTGACGTTTAAATGCAATCGAAGCGGCTCGTAGACCTGCACCTCCACAGCTCGTACTCCAGCGACGGCCAGTACCCGCCGGCGGAACTCGTCCGCATGGCGGAGGAGAAGGGGTTGGCCGCGGTCGCTCTTACGGACCATGACGAGGTCGGCGGCGTGCCGGAATTTATGGCCGCCGGCGCCGCGAGCGCCGTGGAGACCGTACCGGGCGTAGAGCTGACGTGCGACCTGGGCCCGCGCTGGGTGCACATCCTCGGGTACTTCATCGACTGGGAGGCGGACGCCATAACCGGGGCCATCGCCGCGTTGACGGCGGCCCGGCGGCGACAGGCCGCGGGCCGGCTGGCGAATTTACGGAAGCTGGGCATCACCGTCGACGACGGGAAGCTGGAGCAGGAGGCGCGGGGCCAACCGCCGGTGGGGCCGGTCATAGGCCGCGTGGTGCTGCACGACCCGGCCAACGACGGCCACGCGCTGCTCGAGCCGCTGCGCCGTCCCCCCAGGGCCGCGGCCCCCTACTTCCACTTCGACCGCGACCTTCTGTCCCACGGCAAGCCGGCCTACTTCCCGGTGGCGCGGTTGTCGCCGGCCGAGGCGGTCGAGGTTATCCGGGCGTCGGGCGGCGCCGCCGTCTTCGCGCACCCGGGGGACAAGTTCCGTCTGCCGGAGGACGAGCCGGTATTCGCGGAATTGGCCGCGGCCGGGATGGCGGGTATCGAGGCCTATTGTTCGTATCACGACGACGAGCAGGGTCCGGCGTTCGCGGAGCTGGCGCGTCGGCTGGGCCTCGTCGCCACCGCCGGCTCGGACTTCCACGGCCCGCGGGTCAAACCCCACGTCAAGATGGGCGATATAACCCATAACGATTACGCCATCGTCGACGAGCTTCGCAGCCGCAGGCCGGCGGAGGCGGTTCGATGAAGCGTCTCGCGGGAGCGTTGTTGCTTATGGCGGCGGCGGCGGGCGCGGCGAACGGCCCGCTGGTGGGCGCGGCGGTTGACCCGTCGGCCTTGCAGTTGAACCAAAAGGTCGACCTGTATTACCTTGGCCGCGTAGGCGGGGTGGAGCTGTTCTGCGGCGGCGCGGCCGGCGCGGTGGGCGAACCGGTGCTGCCGCTCGCGGCCGGCCGCTTCTACTACCGCGTGGAGGGCGTTCCGGCGGAGGCGCTCGCACCCTTCGGCGAAGTCTTGCTCGAAGACGACGGCGAGGTCTTGCTATCCCGGCAATACGGCTTCGTGTACGATAGGCCGATGAAGTTCCTCAATGCGCCGTGGCGACGGCTCGAGCCGGCGCACGTGGCCGAACCCGCGAGCCGGCGGCCGGCTCCGGCGCTGCCCGCGGCCGACGGCCGCGTTCAATACCTCCTTAGCCGCATTAAAACGGAAGACGTCGAAGAGGAGCTCGCCGCGTTGACGGCGTTCCCGACGCGGTATTCGTTCTCGCCCTGTCTCGAGGAGGCGGCGGCGTTCCTCCACGACCGTTTCTCCTCCTACGGCCTGGCGCCGCGTTACGACGTCTTCATTACGGCCCACGACCTGGACTCGTGTTTCTTCCTCCCCGGCACGCGGCGGGGGTGGGTGGCCGGGGCTTCGGGCCTTATCCTGCGCACCGACGACGGCGGCTCGAGTTGGGTCATACAGAAGAGCGGAACCGAAGAGGAGCTGGTCGACGTCTTCTTCGTCGACCAGACGTACGGCTGGATAGTGGGCGCGAGCGGGACCGTCCTCAAGACCGGGGACGGCGGCTCGAGCTGGCGCCTCATGCCCGCGCCGACCGACCGCCACCTCACCGGCGTACACTTCGCGAGCCGCCTCGAGGGTTGGGCGTGCGGAACCGGCGGCGTAATCCTGCACACGGCCGACGGCGGCTCGAGCTGGGAGCAGCAGCCGAGCGGCATCAGCGATACCCTCTTCGAGATCCAATTTCTCGACGACCAATACGGTTACGCCGTCGGGTGGCACGGCGAGGTCCGGCGGACCGACGACGGCGGCGCGACGTGGGAGCGGCGGCGGACGCCCTTCTCGGACCC
>CBFCYS010000027.1:0-21672 GCA_965602215.1 uncultured bacterium | reverse complement strand
GGAAGCGGCCCCGGACATCCGCCAATTCTTCTATGACCGCCGCGGCAACTACGTCTCGAGTAATATGTCGTTCTACTTCTCTTCGTACGGGTACGGGTACGCCGAGACGGAGGGGATGGGCGGTGCGTTAATGGACGAGATGACTCTGGCGGAAGAAGCGCCGGCCCTAGGCGCGAAGATGTCGAAGAAAGGAGAGGGGAAATCCAGGGACGGCAACGGCTACGTCGAACCGGTGATACGGGCGTACTTTCCGGATACGGCCTTCTGGGGGCCGCAGCTCGTGACCGACGAGAGCGGCGAAGCGAAGGTCGATTTCGCGATCCCCGATAGCCTTACGACCTGGCGCGCGACGGCGCGCGCGGTAACGATGGATACGCTGGTCGGCGCCGCCACGAAGAAGGTAATCGCGCGCAAGAACCTGCTCATACGCCTCGAGACGCCCCGGACGCTGACGCAGTGGGACGACGTTATAATTTCCGGCGTCGTACACAACTACTTGCCGTCGGCGCAGCGCGTCAAAGTCGAGCTTCGCGCGGGCCCCGAAATAAAAACTAGGGGCGCGACGGCGAAATACGTAACGATAGCGGCTGGCGGCGAGGCCCGGGTGGATTGGCCCTGCTTCGTCGAGGGCGTCGGCGAGACGACGTTTACGGCGTCGTCGTTGACGGGCGTCGAGTCGGACGCAATGGAGTTAAAAGTACCGATACTGCCGCACGGCCTGGAGTACAACGTGGCGTCGGCGCGGGCCGAGAACGCGACGTTTGCGGAAACGGTCACTGTTCCGGACGACGCGGTAGCGGGGGCGACGGTATTGGAGATCTCGCTCGCGCCGTCGCTGGCCGGGACGATGCTGGACGCGTTGGCGTACCTGGCCGGGTACCCCTACGGCTGCGTCGAGCAGACGATGAGTCGCTTTTTACCGACGGTATACGTCGCCCAGACGCTGCAGAAACTCGGTCTTGAGAACGACGAGCTCGAAGGCGAGTTGCCTAAAATGGTCAAGGCCGGCGTCGAGAGGCTGTACAATTTCCAACACGGCGACGGCGGTTGGGGATGGTGGACCGACGACGAGACCCACCCCTTCATGACGGCGTACGTATGCTACGGCCTGCTCAAAGCGCGCGAGGCCGATTTCGACGTACGCGACGACGTACTGAGCCGCGGCCTGGACTCCTTGGCGGACCAACTGGACGGCGCTAAGAAGAGCGAGCGGTCGACGTACCTGTACATGTTGTACGTCTTGGCGGAAGCGGGTCGGGAAGACGGGGAAGCCGAACTCGTCGACGCCTTCAGGAAACGCGGCGATTACGACCCCTACGAGCTCTCGCTGCTGGCGCTCGCGTTGGCCAAGAGGGCGAAGACGGCCGAAGCGCAAACCGTAGTCGAGGACCTCGACGGCGCCGCCATCAAAGAGGGCGGCTTCGTTCACTTTACCGGCATCGGCGAGTGGCATTATAGTTGGCAGGACAGCCCCATACAGACGACCGCCACGGCGCTCCGGGCCATCGTCGCGACACGGGGAACCGATGACGAGAACTTGGAGGGTATGGTGCGTTGGCTGTCGCTCAAGCGACGCGGCAACTACTGGCGTAGCACGCAGGAGACGGCGGCCGTCGTCTTCGCGCTAAGCGATTACCTGGCGGCGACGCGGGAACTCGAGGGCGACTACGTCGCGCGCGTAATAATCAATGACGTCGAGGTGGGCTCGCTGACCGTCACTCCGGGGAACGTGGCTTCGGCCAAAATGCACCTCTACCTCAAGGATAAGGACGATGCCGTTAAACCCGGTGCCAACGACGTTCGCGTCGAAATCGACGGCGTCGGAAAAGCGTATTATTCGACGTTGTTGACGTATTTCAAACAGGAAGACGAGATTGCGCCCGTCGACGAGGGCTTCGTCGTGAGCCGGAAGTATTACCGATTGGCCAAAGGCGGCACCGAGGCGCTCGAGGGCATACCGGATATCGTCCGCCCCGGCGACCGGTTCCGCGTCGACGTAACCTTTACCGTCGAGAACCCGATGGAGTACGTGATGCTCGAGGACTACTTCCCCTCGGGCTTCGAAGTGGACGAGGACGTGCTGGAGCGCGATTACTACTACGATTGGTATCGGGCCAACTCTCACAGCGAGCGCCGCGACGAGAAGATGGCGTTCTTCTTTACCGAGCTCTCGCCCGGCGATTACACCGTCTCGTACGTAATGCACGCCGAGCAGCCCGGCAAACACCTGGCGCTGCCGGCCCGCGCTTCGTTGATGTACGCGCCGGAAGTATGGGGAAGCTCGTGGGAGGCGTCGTTCGACGTGGCGTTGGAAGCGCTCGAGTAGGCGAGTATCCGCTACGACTGAAAAAAGAAGCCGGCTCGAGCGAGCCGGCTTTTATATCGGGAACGCCATCCCAATATGTTAAAATCCGCTCGGTGGTCAATAACGCGCCGAAAAACCAGCGGCGAGCCGCGTACGAAGGCGGAGAGGATATAATGCGTTTGGACTATGCGTTCTGGCCGGACGTCGAGGATTACCTTAAAAAAGACGATCGCATATTAATACCCACCGGGTCCGTCGAGCAGCACGGCCCGGCGGTAGCGACGGGCATCGATTATATTATCGCCGAGGCCGTCGCGGAACGCGCGGCGGAACGGCTCGGCGTCTACGCGGCGCCGCCTCTCTGTTACGGTATGTCCCTCCACCACGCCGCTTTCCCGGGAACGGCGAGCCTTAAACCGTCGGCCTATCTCCTCCTGCTAACCGATTTGTTCGGCTTCTTCGTAAGGGAGGGTTTCAAGCGCGTCGTCGCCGTGAACGGCCACGGCGGCAACGTACCCACCCTAAAGGCCGCCGCCGCGGAGGTCGCGTACGAGCACGACGGCGCCCGCATTTTAATCCAGAACTGGTACGACCCGCCCGGGGTCTCCGAACGCATCGAGGAAGCCTTCGGCGCCAAGGAGGGAAGCCACGTAACCCCCGCGGAGGTTTCGATATTGATGTATTTGCGGCCGGAGCTCGTAGGCGACGTAACTCGGGTGAAGCCGACCGAACCGGGCCTTATTAAGTGGCAGGCCGGCCGGCGCGACATTCGGGATTATTACCCTCAAGGCGCGGTCGGCTCGGACCCGAGTTTAGCGTCGCCCGAATTGGGAAAAGAACTGCTCGAGCTTGCGGTGGACGGCGTGGCGAAGGCCGCGGCGGATTTGTAACGGCGATTACTTAATGAAAAACCCGGCCGCCCGGCCGGGTTATTTTTCGGCGAGTACCTTCTTTAAATATTTCCCGGTAAAAGATCCCCTTTTGCGGGCGATTTCTTCCGGCGTACCCGCCGCGACCAGGTGGCCGCCGTCGTCGCCGCCCTCGGGGCCCAGGTCGATTACGTAGTCGGCGTTCTTGACGACGTCGAGGTTATGCTCGATAACGATTACGGTGTTGCCGGCGTCGACCAGCCGCTGTAGGACTGCGAGCAGTTTCTTCACGTCGTCGAAATGCAGGCCCGTGGTGGGTTCGTCCAGGAAGTAAACGGTCCGGCCCGTGGCTCGCTTGGCCAGCTCGCGGCTGAGCTTGACGCGTTGGGCTTCGCCTCCCGATAGGGTAGGCGCCGGTTGGCCCAGCTCGACGTAGCCGAGGCCGACGTCGTACAGCGTTTGTAATATCTTTTTAATCCTCGGGTGCGCGTCGAAGAAGCCGACCGCTTCTTCCACCGTCATCGCGAGGACGTCTGCGATGTTCTTGCCCTTGTAAGCTACCTCCAAAGTCTCGCGGTTGTACCTTTTCCCTTTGCAGACTTCGCAGGGAATGTATACGTCGGGCAGGAAATGCATCTCGACCTTGATGATGCCGTCGCCGTCGCAGGCGTCGCAGCGGCCGCCGCGGACGTTGAACGAGAACCGTCCCGGTTTGTAACCTCGCGCCCGAGATTCCGGGAGTTCGCCGAAGAGCCGTCTTATGGGGTCGAAGACCTTGGTATAAGTCGACGGGTTTGACCGCGGCGTCCGGCCTATGGGTTGCTGGTCGATCTCGATTACTTTGTCGAGGTGGTCCAGGCCGTCTACGTCGTCGTAGGCGCCGGGGCGCACCGGCGACCGATAAAGGCGCCTTTTGAGAACGGGGTACAGCGTCTCCGATATGAGGGAGGATTTGCCGGAGCCCGAGACGCCGGTAACGCATACAAACGTGCCGAGCGGAAAAGATACGTCGATATTTTTAAGGTTGTTGTGGCGGGCTCCCCGCAGGGTAAGCGTCGAGTCGTTGCCGGCGCGACGACCCGCTGGCGTCGGGATGCGCGCGTCGCCGCGGAGGTAGCGGCCTGTTAACGATTTTCGCGATTTCTCGAGCCGGGCGGGCGGGCCGTAAGCGACGACGCGGCCGCCGTGAATGCCGGCGCCCGGGCCGAGGTCGATTACGTGGTCGGCGGCGCGTATCGTCTGCTCGTCGTGCTCGACGACGACGACGGTGTTGCCCAGGTCGCGCAGGGAGCACAGCGTTTTCAGGAGGCGTTCGTTGTCGCGTTTGTGAAGGCCGATGGTCGGCTCGTCCAGGATGTAGGTGACGCCGACGAGGCCCGAACCCACCTGCGTCGCGAGGCGGATGCGCTGCGCTTCGCCGCCGGAGAGGGTGGGCGCCGAGCGCTCGAGGGTGAGGTATTCCAGGCCGACGTCGGCGAGGAAGCGGAGGCGGGCCGCGAGCTCCTTTAAAATTTCTTTGGCTATGACGGCCTTGTTGCCCGCGAGCTCCAGTTTATTAAAGAAGAGGAGGGCGCCGGCGACCGACAGGTTGCAAACGTCGGCGATGTTATTACCGGCCACGGTTACGGCCAAAGCCTCCGGCCGTAAGCGGGTGCCGTCGCAAGCGGGGCAGGGGTCCTTGCGGAAGAAGCGGCCGTAATAGAATTCGCGGGCCTCTTCGGATTGGGTGTCGCGGTACAGGCGTTTCAAGCGTGGTATGACGCCTTCTATCTCGTGTACGAACTGGTAGGCGCGGCCGTCGCGCTCGTAACGCATGCGGAACCGCCGGCCCTCGCTGCCGTAAAGCAGGACGTCGCGGACCTGTTTCGGTAATTCGCGCCAGGGGGCGTCCAGGTCGAAGCGTAACTGGCGGGCCAGGTTTTCGAGATATTGCCATATGTAGGAGTCGCCGTTCCGTCGGTAGGGAAGGATGGCGCCGTCGTTGAGCGATAACGTGTCGTCCGGCACGACGAGTTCTTCGTCTACCTCGAGCGTGAAGCCCAGGCCGCCGCAGCTCGGGCACATCCCGTACGGGCTGTTGAACGAAAACAAGCGCGGGCTGATTTCGGGGTAAGAGATATTGCAATCCGAACAAGCGAAGTGTTTGCTGAAGACGCGGTCGTCGAACGCCTTTCCGTCGAACACCCGGGCGAGCGCGACGCCCTCGCCGAGTTCGAGCGCGGTTTCGAGCGAGTCGGCCAACCGCCGCGCGAGTTGTTCCTTCATGACCAGGCGGTCGACGACGGCGTAGATGGTGTGTTTCTTCTTCTTGTCCAACTTAATGTCGTCTTCTAACTCATACTCGCCGCCGTCGACGACGACGCGCGCGAACCCCTCGCGCCGGAGCCGTTCGAATTCGTTTTTATGTTGGCCCTTGCGGCCTACGACGACCGGGGCCATGAGGTAGAGTTTCGTACCGGCCGCGAGTTTCAGCAGCTCGTCCACCATCTGTTCCGGGGCCTGGGCCGCGATGGGTTTGCCGCATTTATAACAGTGGGGGTCGCCGGCGCGGGCGAAGAGAAGGCGGAGGTAGTCATGGATTTCGGTAACGGTCGCGACCGTCGAGCGCGGGTTCTTGCTGGCGGACTTCTGCTCGATGGCTATGGCGGGGGAAAGACCTTCGATGTATTCGACGTCCGGCTTGTCCATCTGGCCGAGGAATTGGCGGGCGTACGCCGAGAGCGATTCCACGTATCGGCGCTGGCCCTCGGCGTACAACGTATCGAAGGCGAGCGTAGATTTGCCGGAACCCGAGACGCCGGTTATAACGACGAGCTGGTCGCGCGGGATCTTGACGTCGACGTTTTTTAGGTTGTGCGCGGCGGCGCCTTTGATGAGGATATATTTTTTCGCCGGCATAGGAATTGGTGTGAAAAAGGGGCATAGCGAACTATGCCCCGGGGACCGTTTTTAATCCGCTTTTACCAGGTGGGTATGGGGATAATGTGCATATCGGCGACGTTGATGCCTTTTTTCTTCTCTCCGGAGCCGACCGAGACGGGTGCGGGATACCAGAGTCTGGTCGTCTCGCTATACCTTCCGTAGTAACCTATCGGGTCTACGCCGGGCGTGTACGTCGTATCGCCGTTTTCGTCTTTGACGGCGACGATGTAGTAGTTCTTGTCGGGTTCCACTAACAGGATAGTATAGCTCCCCTGGGCGTTTGTCACCGACCCGTTACCGAGCGGCGCATCGCCGGCCAGCATTTTACCTTCCTCGAGCAGGAGGATAAAAGCGCCCGGCACGTTTTGGTCGTCGTCTTTGACGTTGCCTTCGATGCTACCTTTCTCCAGCGCCTCCTCGCACGCGAGTAGCGAGAGCGCCAAGGCAACCGCGGCTAGTATAACCCACCAACATTTCACGTTAACTCCTCCTTTCATATGATAGTACCACAAAAGAAACGGCCGTACAATATAATTGGACTCCAGGCCGTTATTAAAGTTTAACGTCGACCTCGGCGGATTTGCCCGGCGGGAGGTAGCGGCTGGCGGCCCGTCTAATCTCGACGATCGTTAAGTTCGGGTCTTGAGGCCCGGCCCAATGTTTTTCCACGGCCGGGAAGTTATCGCCGATCCGTTTGCGAGTGTTGGGATTCGTAGCGAAGTCGGCGTCGCCGGTAATCCTGTAGTATCCGCGCCACCTGCCGCGATTGACCGGGATGCAAACTTCGACCCTCCCGCTTAAACTGGTTGAATAATTTCCTAAGGCCCGGGGGGCGTCGCCGCCGTCCCCTCGACGGTCAAAGCCGGTTCCGCCTTTTTTCCTTCGAGTCTGTTTTCCGCCAACGTTAAAAGCTCGTACGCCGACGCGACTTCGTCGGCCGGGGCGATTTCGTCGCTCTCCGCCAGGTAAACCAGCTTTTGGGCGTACGCGTAAGCGGTCTCGTAATCGCCGAGGTCGTACCACAGCACCGTTAGGCGTCTAATGGGGGGCCGATACTTCGGCGTAAGCTTTGCCGCCGTCTCGAGCGATGATACCGCATCTTCGATGCGGTTTAATCTCTCAAGTACGACCGCGCGGTTGTACCACACAATTTCATTCGTAGGCCGGAGCTCAAGGGCTTTGGCGTATTGTTCCAGGGCTTTCTCGTACCAGCCCTTTCGGCGGTACAATAGGCCCAGGTTGGCGTACGGTTCGTCGTAGGCGGGGGCGAGCGAAATCGCGGCCAGGTAAGATTCGTGGGCGTCGGCCGCCCGTCCGAGGGAGTAGTAGGCGACGCCGGCTTCGTTGCGTATTTGGGGGTTGTTTTGGTATGCGGGTAGGCCGGCGTAGGTTTTACGACGGCTTTCGGACGTTTCCACCGCCGGTTTACCGGTGCGGCGTTCTTCGGCGCGAGCCGCCGCGGTGCGGGCCTCTTCGGCCGCGGCGAGGACCGAGGCCGGCGTGCTCAGAGCGACTTCCGCTACCTCGGCTACGTCCGCGTAACGGCCGGCGGCGTTCCCCTCGGCCATAACGCCGGCCAGGTTAACCGGGGTTATTTCGCCCGCCTCGACCTCGTTTTTCAAAGCGGTTAGGTCGTCGAGGGAGCTCTCGGCAAATTCGGGCTCGGGGGGGAGGGTGCCCTCGACGGGGGGCCGCGCATCCTCGCGGCCTACGGCCAAGGCCGCACCGGAAGCCAGAGCCGCCGCCGCGGCCGCGTAAATTAAAAAACGCATAGCGTATTTTGGCGGAGGAGGGATTCGAACCCACGACGCCGCGGATATGAGCCGCGTGCTCTAACCGACTGAGCTACTCCGCCGACGGGTATAATATAACGACTTGGAGCCCCGTTGGCAAGCGAAAAACAAAGCGACGTACGCAATTTAACGGGCCGGAGTCGTCGTTGGGTACCGTTATAAAATGACAAGGCCGGCCCGGGGGCCGGCCTCGAAATACCGCTTAACCGTTTGTTAATACATCCCGCCCATGCCGCCGGGGGGTGCCGGCGGGAGTGCCTTTTCGTCTTCCGGCTTCTCGGTTACCAACGCTTCGGTAGTCAGTAATAGTCCGGAAATAGACGCGGCGTGCTGCAGCGCGAGACGGACGACCTTGGTGGGGTCGATAATACCGGCCGCGACCAGGTCCTCGTATTTATTAGTATCGGCGTTGAAGCCGAAGTTTACTTCTTCGGCGTCTTTTACCTTTTGGACGACGAGCGAACCCTCTTCGCCGGCGTTATTGGCTATTTGGCGGAGGGGCGCGTGGAGCGCTTTACGGACTATGTCGGCGCCTATTCCCTCTTCGCCTTTCAGCTTGAGATTGTCGAGCGCTTTAACGACGCGTATAAAAACGACGCCGCCTCCCGGGACGATACCCTCTTCGACTGCGGCCCGCGTCGCGCTCAACGCGTCTTCGACCCGGGCTTTTTTCTCCTTCATCTCGGTCTCGGTCGCGGCGCCCACGCTGATAACGGCGACGCCGCCGGCGAGTTTGGCGAGGCGTTCCTGGAGCTTCTCGCGGTCGTAATCCGACGTGGTATCTTCGATTTGGCGCTTAATCTGCGATATCCGGCCCTTGATGGCGTCGTCCGAACCAGCGCCGCCTACGATCGTCGTGTCGTCTTTGTCTATCTTGACCTGCTTCGCCTGACCCAGGTCCTCCATCTGGATATTTTCGAGCTTGATGCCCAGGTCTTCGGTTATGGCCCGGCCGTTGGTCAGGACGGCGATGTCCTCGATCATGGCTTTGCGGCGTTCGCCGAACCCGGGGGCTTTGACCGCGGCGCACTTTAGGATGCCGCGGATTTTATTGACGACGAGCGTCGCCAACGCTTCGCCTTCGACGTCTTCGGCTATAACCAGGAGAGGCTTGCCCGTTTTCGCGATGGTTTCGAGGAGCGGCAGGAGGTCGCGGAGCGCGCTTATCTTCTTTTCGAAGATGAGGATGTAAGGCTCCTCGAGCACGCATTCCATCTTCTCGGCGTCGGTGATGAAGTACGGGGAGAGGTAGCCGCGGTCGAACTGCATGCCTTCGACGACCTCGAGGGTGGTCTCCATCCCCTTGGCTTCTTCGACGGTGATAACGCCGTCCTTGCCCACTTTGTCCATCGCGTCCGCGATGAGGTTGCCGATAGTCGGATCGCTGTTGGCCGATATCGTTCCGACGGCGGCGATTTCCTTGGATTCTTTTACGTCGTCGGAGATTTCTTTGAACCCCTCGACGACGGCCACGACCGCGGCGTCTATCCCGCGCTTTATGGCCATAGGGTTCGCGCCGGCGGTAACCATTTTCAAACCCTCGTCGAAAATGGCTTCGGCCAGAACGGTGGCGGTAGTGGTGCCGTCTCCCGCCATATCGGAAGTTTTGGAAGCGACCTCGCGGACCATTTGGGCGCCCATGTTTTCGAAAGGCTCTTCGAGTTCTATCTCTTTGGCAACGGTGACGCCGTCTTTGGTAATCAGCGGGCTCCCGAATTTTTTATCGAGGATGACGGTCCTGCCTTTCGGGCCCAGCGTTACCTTGACGGCGCGGGCGAGTTGCTTTACGCCTTTCTGAATCGACGCGCGGGCGTCTACGCCGTACTCAATTTGTTTCGCCATTAGCGGAATCTCCTAAGCGGTGTTATTTCGAGGATTTATTTTGTTCGGCTTTTTTACCGGTTTTTCCTTCTTCGATGACGGCGAGGACGTCCTCTTCGCGCATTATGAGGTATTCGTCGTCGTCGATGGTTACTTCGCTGCCGGCGTACTTGCCGAACAAAACAATGTTGCCGACTTGTACGTCGAGCGGCAGGCGTTTACCCTCCTCGTCCAGACGCCCCAGGCCTACGGCAATAACTTCGCCGCGCTGGGGTTTCTCCTTGGCGGTATCGGGGATGATTATGCCGCCTTTCATTACTTCCTCTTCCTCGAGCCGTTTGACGAGGATGCGGTCTCCTAAAGGACGGACTTTAATCATAAGTGAGGCTCCTTTCTATAATTAGGGTGCGACGCTATTAGGCGTAAAAGGACGTAGGGAAATCCTTATAAATATATCGCAAATAGTATGCCAAAAACACGGTGCCCGGAAAGCCATTGTTTTCAAGGGATTTAGCAGGAGAAGGGTGTGCCGTGTTTTGTCAAAGTGGCGGTTTTATTCCCCTCGCTGCGCCAATATGGCGCATTAAAACCCGGGCAGCGGCCTAAGCGCCTAAAGCTTATTGTACGTATCCTAAAGCTTTCAGATCGGCGCGGTCACCGAATATCAACGTTTCTTCGGCGCCGCTTTCGCGGAAGTCCACGTGGTCCGGCACCCACGCGGCGATTTTGTCCCTTAAACCCTCGCCCGTAGCGTCGAGCGGTAGGGGATTTAGCTCGCCGGGGTCCGCGGCCAAGTCGAAATATTCGAACGTCGTTTCGCCGCCTTTAATTTCCTGGATAATCTTTTTATCGCCCTTAGCCAACGTCGCGAGGAAGTAGCCGTCGGGGTGCCAAAGGGTCGAATA
Source organism: uncultured bacterium (assembly GCA_965602215.1). Taxonomy (GTDB): domain Bacteria; phylum RBG-13-66-14; class B26-G2; order WVWN01; family WVWN01; genus WVWN01. Next base: position 11,057 of record CBFCYS010000027.1, on the reverse strand, counting down.
TACTTCTCGCTCTTCCGGTACGTTACCTACGATTACATCCGTCCGGCCTTCCATCGTTCCGGGAACGGGGAAGCCGAGGTAAGTAAGCGTTGACGGCGCCAAGTCCGTCAGGCTTATCGGCGCCGAGACGCGCCCGCCGGGAAGGAGGCCGCGATCGCCTTCCGGTAAGGAAATTATCAATGGAACGTGGATAACCTCGTCGTACAGCGTCTTCCGGTGTTCGAATTGGCCGTGTTCCGTGAATTCCTCGCCGTGGTCGGAACTCATTATTACCAACGTGTTGGGACGGGCGGTTAGCTCGGCCAAAACGCGCGCTACGCAGCCGTCGGTAGTTTTTACCTCGTAATCGTACAACGCTTTTATCGTCCGTACGTTTTTCGCGTCCAATTTACTGCGGTCCGTGCCGTAGGCCGTTTTTCCCAGTAAGTCGGCCGCGTTTTTCCGCAGGACGGCGTCGGTCGGTTGGTAGGGATAGTGGGGGTCTAAATAGTGAACCCAAATGAACTTCGGCCTACGCGTCTTTGTACGCAGGACGGCAAGTGTCTTCTCCGTCAACCGGCGGCTGGTCGTACCCGGCACTTCGGGTTGGAAAGCGCTTCCCCTAATAGCGAAGTACCAGGCGGTATCGTAGAAGTGCACCGCGGCCAGGAGCGGGTTGAAGTCGGCATAGTCGTAGTGGGCGAAACCGCGGTGGAGCAAGCGAACCGTGTCGAGGTAGGGATTGCCGAGTACGGCGTACGTATCGTAGCCCCGTTCCCACATAACCCGGGCCCACGTCGTTCGGAGGTTTTTTTTAGATTCCATGCTGTCGCAGCGGGTGACGTTGTACGAGCCGGTCAACGCCCCGGCGAAGGACTGAAGCGTACACGGCGCCGTCGAGCGGGCTTGGCCGAAAATAGTCCCTTCGCTTTCCGCGAACGCCAGGATTTCGGGTGAGAACTCGGCGTCGAGCGCGTCGGCCCGCCAGGCGTCCAGCGTTATGAAGACGACGTCCGGCAACTCGGCCGGCGTAGGCCGGGACCAAGAGCGGTAGTATTTTAGGCCGTACGAAAAACCGCCGACGGCGACGCCCGCCGCCAGGATGATTCGGCCGGCGGTTCTTAATACCGCCTTCGCCCGGCCTGGGCGTCGCCATAAATAAATGAATAAAAAGAAAAGCGCGGCGGTTACGAGCAACGCGGGGGTGCCGACGAACGCCGGTAAGGCGAGCCCTTGTTTCACTTTGATGCCGAGCCGCTCGTATAGAACGTACATCGCGACGATGTCTAGATTAACCCACGTGGCCACCGCGGCCACGCCTACCATTGCCCGCGGGCCGACGGCCCGGGCCGAACCGCGCCGGCGTAGGCGGCGTACGAGCTGTATCGCCAGCGAAAATATAATCCAGAGGACAGCGGCGGTTAGGCCGTAAAAGATGATGCGGCCGTTAAGGGCAGATGCGAAACTCGGGTTGTAGTAGAAGCCGGTGGCGAACAGGCCGCGGTGGATGAGCGTCTCGGCGAGGGCCCAATAGACGCCGACGCCGACCGCCGCCGTCAACCATCCGACCATGCAGGCGGTTTTAACTAATAAGTTCGGTGTCCGGTTTATAAGTGTCATATTTATTCCGGCGTGCGGCTGTCACATATAGCCCAACGCTCGCAGGTCCGCCCGTTCGCCGAACAGCGACGTGTCGCCGGCGTCGAGTCCGCGGGAGATGTCCCTCTCTTCTACCCATTTTAGGAGTTTATCTTTTAAACGTCGGCCCTCGTCGTCCAGCGGCAGCGGCCTTTGTTCCGCCGGGTCGGCCTTTAAGTCGAAATATTCTACCTCGGTGTGCGTGCCCCTAATTTTCGCGATGACTTTCTTATCCCCTTCGGCTAAGGCGGCGAGCATATTCGCCGCGCGATTGAACGTAGCGAATACCTCCCGTTCTTCGGGCGGGTTTCCGGTTAGTAAATCTTGCCGTCCCTCCATCGTCGGTGGTAGCGGCAGGCCGAGGTAATTTAGAACCGAGGGCGCCACGTCAACCAGGCTCACCGGCGTCGGTACTACGCCTACGCGTGGGCGGGAATGGCGCGCGTCGGGTAACGCGACGACAAGCGGGACCCGGCACACTTCGTCGTACAGCGTGCGGCCGTGTTCTTTGCCGCCGTGTTCGAAAAATTCTTCGCCGTGGTCCGCCGAGATGATTACCAGCGAATTCCTCCTCAACTCGAGTTCGGCCAGGAGCGGGGCGACGAGAGAATCGGTGCTCCTTACTTCCGCGTCGTACAGTGCTTTAACGACCTCGGAATTCACTTCCGTTAAATATTTCCGGTCGGTACCGTAATCGGTTTTATTGAGTAGATAGGGAGCGCTCTCTTCCAACACCTGGCGGAGTGGTTGGTATGGGTAGTGCGGGTCGAGGATGTGGACCCAGATGAACTTGGGGCGTTCTCCCGGAAGGCCAAGGATTTTTAGGGTTTTATCCACCAGGCGCCGTGTAGTTTCGCCCGGCACCTCGCGCACGCATTTACGGCCGCGCACGGCGAAGTACAATGCGGTGTCGTAAAAGTGGACCGCGGCCAGGGGGGGCCGGAAGTCGACGTAGTCGAAATGGGAAAAACCCCGGAAGATAAGGCGGACCGTGTCGAGGTGGGGGTTGCTCATCACGGCGTATGTATCGTAGCCGTTATCCCTCATTACTTCGGCCCAGGCGCGGGGGACGGCGTCCCACGGTTTAAGGCTCGAGCCGCCGGTTCGCAATCCCTCCAAGTCGGCGAAATTGTGCGACCCCGTTAACGCGGCGGAGAAGGACGGCAGCGTCCACGTCGACGGCGCGCGCGCGTCCGTAAAGACCAGGGCGTTCCGGCGCGCGAAGTCGTACAGCGCGGGCGTGAGCTTTTCGTCGAACGCGTCGGCCCGCCACGCGTCTAGCGTTATCACGACGACGTCGGGGAGTTCCGTCGGTGTCGGGCGCGTCCAGCTCCTATGCCGGACGTAAAATGCGGATGATGCCGCGCCAACCGCGGCGACGGTTAATAAAGCATAAGACGCGTATAGAACCGCGCGGCGTGCGGTCCCGTATTTCGAGTAGAGCCGGTTTAAGGCCACGACGACGGCCGCCGTAATCAACGCCGGTATTAAGACGCCGCCGGCATACGCGGCTCTATTCCACGAGGACAGGTCGGTTTTTTCGTAAATGAGATAGAGGAAAAGGAAAGATAGATTGGTCCAAAGGGCGACCGCGGCCGTAGCTGTCAGCGCCCGGGCGCGGACGGAACCGCGCGGGGCGCGGGGCCGTCTCGCGCGTTGCCACAAGCTGAAAGCGGATGCGAATAATAAGGTAAGGGCGACGGCGACGAGGCCGTAAAAGACGAAGCAGCCGTTTAAGGTCGAAAGGAAGCTCCTGCTAAAATAAACGCCCGAAGTAAAAGTATGCCGGATGAGTAGCGTCTCGGCGAGACTCCAGTAGAGGCCTACCGCCGTGGCGCCGGCGAGCCAAAGGACGAACCGTCCGGTTGCCGATAGGACGTGTCTGATTCCGCCCGGTGCGGCCACTAACGCCCTCCGTTACCGCTTGAGCCGAATACGTCTTCGGGCGTTAGGACTTCCAGTATTTCGGCGACGATACCCCTGACGTCCCGGCGGTGGGCGATGACGTCGACGAAGCCGTGCTCGAGTTGGAATTCGGCCCGCTGGAATCCCGGCGGCAGCTCCTGCCGGATGGTTTCCATTATAACTCTCGGCCCGGCGAAACCCATCAGCGCGTTGGGCTCCGAGATGATTACGTCGCCTACCGAGGCGTAGGAAGCCATAACGCCCGCAGTAGTGGGGTCGGATATGACGACGACGTAGGGGAGGCCGACCTCCGCCAGCGCGGCGGCGCCGGCGTTCGTCTTGCCGAGTTGCATGAGCGAGATGACGCCCTCTTGCATGCGGGCGCCGCCCGACGCGGGCGCTATCACGACCGGCCGCCGGTGGGCGACGCCGCGCATAAAGGTACGGGCCACCTTCTCGCCGACGACGCTCCCCATCGAGCCGCCTATAAAGCTGAAGTCCATCGCGGCTATCGAGATCGGGATGCCCTCCAACGTCGCCAGGCCGGTTACGACGGCGTCTTTCACGCCGGCCTTTTTCTTGGCTTCCGCGAGCCTTTGGGCGTAAGGCTTTTTATCGGCGAAGGACAGCACGTCCACCGAGGTAAGGTCGGCGTCGTACTCCCGGAACGACCCTTCGTCGGTCAAAAGGTCTATGCGCTTATAACCGGTAAGCGGGAAATGATAATCGCACTTCGGGCAAACCATGAGGTTACGCTCGAGCTCGGCGGCGAAGAGCGGCTCGCGGCAACTCTTGCATTTGACCCAGATGCCGGTAGGGACCTTACGCTTGGCCGGGTCTTCCTCGGGTGTCTTCACATTTTCTTCGTTCATAATTTATCGCTTGGATAAGTAGAATCTAAAGCAAGGTCGAGCAAGTTTATAACATTTATTATACCATATAAACCCTTCCTTTTTAAGCTTACCATTTTTGGGTATGTAATTTAAAACGCGCCCGGCGTAAATAGCACGGGTGCGGCATCGGGGTCGTCCATACGTTGGCGGCGGGGGCGCCGAGAGCGTTTATTTGATGTCGAAGAAAGTTTTTATTTTCTTCAACACGTTCTCGCGGGAGTATTCCTTTTCCACCGCCGCGGCCGCGTCGGCGTCGCCGGCCTCGGCGAACTCCTTTTCGATATCGGCTTGCCGTTTCTCCACGGCGGCAGACAATTTTACGGCGATTTTGGGGTGCGCGGCGATTATCTCCCGGAATCCGTCCTTGTCTATAGCGATTACTTCCGTGTCCTCCGTAGCCGTAACCGTAGCCCGCCGCGGCTCGCCGGTTAAAAGGGACATCTCGCCGAAGAAAAACCCGGTGCCGAATATCCCGGCGTCGGCGGCGCGGCCGTCCTCGCGGCGTACGGTAACGCGGACCGTACCGGATACGACGATAAAGAATTCGGTGCCCGGGTCGCCCTGGCGGACGATTATTTCGCCGGCGGCGTAACGCCGTTCGGCCGCTCCAGCGGCGAGCCCTTTTCTCTCTCCTTTAGAGAGAGCGCCCAATAGGTCGACCTCTCCGAGATAGGAATTGATGCGGTCCAGGCGTTTTTCGGCGGCCCGGCCTTCGGCCTTCTCGTCGACTTGTCGCAGCGTAACGTCGCGGATGGGGAAGGGGATGGCGATGCCGGCGCGCTTGAAGTGGTACCAGACGTTGGTCATGATTCGGTCTTCGGTCCGCGGTACGCCGCCGAAATCTTTCAACCAATACCGGAGGCGATACGTTATGGCAAAGTCGCCGTAGTTGGTCAGGAGGACGTCCGGCTCCGGTTCGCGTAATACCCCTTTAGCGGCCAGAGCCGCTTCCTTTAAAACCGCCTTTACGTCGTTCGGCGGGACGCCGTATACTACGCCGATTTCGACGTCGCGGCGTTGAAGCGGCGTGGGTACGGAGTAATTGAATATCTCGGCCTTCGCGATGTTCGCATTCGGTATTTCGACGATGTGATTATCGCGGGTCTTTATGCGGGTCGCGCGCCACGACGTCGAAACGACCGTTCCGGTTTGGTTGTAGGCGGTAACCCAGTCGCCGACGCGGAACGGTTTGCCTATTTCGAGAGAGATGCCGGCGAATATATTGGCCAGGACGTCTTGCATCGACAGGCCGATGACGGCGGTCAGTACTGTCGAGGTCGCGATGAGGGCCGTCGGCTCGAGTCCCAAAAAGGATTTTAACGCGAATAATACGGCCAGGACTATTACCGTAAGACGTATGATATCGCGGACTATGCGCGGGATTTCGACGCGTGTTTTCTCTTTAACGACGCGGCGGACGAGGATATGCTCGAGCAGCCGGAACGCAAGGTATACGCCTAAGACGAATATCAGGCCCCGTACTGTCCGGTTGACGAGGGGCGTCCATTCATAGTCGAAGACGTATTCGAAGGCCGACGTCGCAAGCAATAGAAGGAAAATGTTAACCGTAACGCGGAGCCCTTCTAACTTGAGAGCCCTCCTGAGTATAGCGAATACGGCGCGGCCAGCGATGAAAACGAGCGCGGCGAGAGCGAGCGACGAGAGCACGTCGCCCAAGGTAGCGCCTAAAAATTCTTTAAACGTATCCGGGAACATAATTTCTTCTTGACGTTCGAATTAAACTCGGATATACTACCACCGCTAAGGGCGATTAGCTCAGTTGGCTAGAGTACTTGCTTGACATGCAAGGGGTCGCAGGTTCGAGTCCTGCATCGCCCACAAAGCCCCCGTCCGGGGGCTATTTTTTCAGGTAGAATTACGTTGGCTCCCCGTTAAGGCCCCTCCGACCTTCCCTCGAATAATTCGTCGATTCCCGGTATCCCCGGCGTCGTTTCCTCTTCGCCCTCGGCGCCTTCGCCTTCGGCCGATGATTCTTCTTCCGGTTCGAATTCTATGTACCCTTCCTCTTCGGGTATAACGGCGTCGAGCGGGGGGCCCGCGCCGCCGAATAGCACCGATACCGACGCCAGGTGCGAGTCGCCCAGCGGCCCGCCGATGCGCATGCCGTAGTCGAAACGGAAATTACCCAGGGCGAAGCCGAGGCCGGCCCGCGGCCTTTCGTCGCCCGTGTAATACCCGCCGCGCAGGGCGACGTATTTTACGGGCGTGATTTCAATGCCGGCGCCGACGTCGTAGAACGCCTCGCGCGTAATAGCTATCGACGCCGTCGGCGATACGACGCCGAAGAAGTCGTAGCCGGCGCCGAGCTCGAGCGTCAACGGCGGTGCGTCTTTAAGGGCTTTCAGGCGGATGTTGGGGGCTATGACGTTTCGAACCACGGCCCCCAGCGTGAGGTCGGCGAGGGGTTTATAGGTGCCGCCGAAGTCCAGGCCGAAACCGGAGTCGCTGTAGTCGGCGGTTTTCCGGGTTACGTTTTTAAGCGTAAGACCGAAGGCGCCTTTACTGCCCAGCCCGTGCGCGTAACCGAGGTACAGCTCGACGTCGGTGTCGGCGAAGGTGCGGCCGGTGGGGCCGGTTTCGTTGGCCTCGACTATTCCGCCGGCCCGCCGGAACGCGACCGCCGCCGCGAGCGTACCCAGCGAGCCGGCCCCGCCCGCTTCCGCTCCCATGGAGTATATCAGCGGCTTCGCGACGACGGCGTCGCCCAACGCCACGTCGCCGACGTCGCCGAAGGGCGCGCCGTATGCGAAGGAGACTTCGGTGCGCTCGAGGGAAGCGAGGCCCGCCGGGTTCCAGTATAACGCCGCGGCGTCGTCCGCCAGCGATACGTACGCCCGGCCCAAAGCTTCCGCCCGGGCTCCCAGCCCCCAACCGGCGGGCGCCGCCGCGTCACCGCCCGGGTTCTTTTCGAAACCGAGCGCGGTTCCGGTCCACGCGAAGGCCAGGGCCGTTATTATTACGGTTTTTTTCGTCAGCATACCCTATACGAAAGCGAGCGCGACGCCGATGGCCGCGGCGTAAACGAACGAGATTAGTACGTCGGTGGGGTAAACGTCTTTGTAGTGGCGTTCGTCGCCCCGTAACGTTACTACCTGGTGCATGCGGAGCAGGTCGGGAACCGGCGCAGCGAAGAAGAAGGCCGGCGTGAGTTTGAACCCCAGAATTATCGCGGTGACTACTATGGCTCGGGATATGACGCCGGTAATTTTTTCGTATGATAATATGGGGCGCGCTTGGTAGTCTTTTTGAAACGTCATCTTTACGAAAAAGATGAATATGGTCCCGGCGAACGTCGCCGTCAGGTAGCCTATCACGTACAGCACGAATGGTACGTTGAAGTAGTACTTCGCGATGATGTGGGGGAGGGGTACGGGTTGCAGGTTGCGGCACAGGAACGCTACGCCCGCGATCAGGATGAGGTGCGCCGCCTGATCGGCTAACCACATAAGGATATTGGTTTTACTAACGGTGTCTATGAAATAATGGAGGACGATCGTGGCGGCGAACGCGACCCATATCTGCCAGTGGACCAGGAACGGGTACAGCAGGAAGAGGCCCGCCAGGGCGTGAATCGCGACGTGCAGCAACCCCCCGAACTTGTATTTATAACGGATTTGGAATACTAAGTTCGATTGCAGCGGGTAGTCCGCGATTAAAAACGCGGCTACTAACCACAGTAGGATGTATTTAAATTGGTCCAACGCTGACGGGGTTAAACTTTATAGGCCGAATTCTTCTTTCATTTCGAGGTAGTTCATAAAACGTTCCAGGCTGTCGGCCGATTTGACGATCATGACGTTGTTCTCGAACCTGACGATTCCCGCGCGGCGCAGCGTCTCGAGCACTTCCTCGGCCTTCTCCAACGGCAACCCCGTCATGCTGACGAGTTCTTCCAGCGTCTCTTTACGGTCCATCACGACGCCTTGCTCGGAGGCTGTCCCGCGCTTGGACATTAACAAAAGCAGCGTGCCCGTTACGCGGGAATGGTTGTCGCGCATAAGGAGCGTTTTTATTTGCCGGTCGGCGGCGCGCAGGCGTTCGCTCATCTTCTTGAGGATCGACATTATTATTTTGGGATTGGTCTTTATCTGCGATTCGAATATATCCTTGGAGAGCACCAGGATTTTAGATTCGGCCGCCGCCGTGGCGCTCGCGGAACGAGGCTCTTTATCTATTATTGCCATTTCGCCGAAGAAATCGCCCGCTTTGAGGACGGCCAACGTGGTCTCGCGTTCGCGAATGCGTTTGTGGATGCGGACTTCGCCCGTTTGAATGATAAACATCGTCTCGCCCACGTCGCCTTCGCGGACGACTAATTCGCCCGGTTGATAGACCCGCCCGTACCTTTTGAAAACTTCGCCGCTAACGTTGAGCATAATGCCGACCTCTCATCTGGTTGTGTATTTTCGGGCGATTATAGTATTTCGGCCCCTTTTTGTAAAGAATAAACAAATGGCCGCCGAAGCAAGCTCTCGGTACGAGGTAGGCCGGGCGCGGGCCGCACTTTCCGCTTGACGGCCGTAACTTTTTTTGCTATCGTCTGCGCGGCGTTCGACTTACTACGGACGCAATATCCAATGTATAAAGCTGGGTGAAGGCTTTAAAAGGAGGACTGCCGAAAAATGGCATACAAGATAACCGAAGACTGCATCGCGTGCGGCGCGTGCATCCCCGAGTGTCCGGAAGAAGCTATTGCGGAAGGGGACCCCATCTACATCATCGACCCCGAAAAATGCGATGAGTGCGGCTCGTGCGCGGACGTTTGCCCGGTCGACTGCTGCATCCCCGCGGAAGAGAGTTAGGGATTTAAATTTGGGCGTCGTCATCGCCCGGCATTAAACGGCGCCGTCCGCTACCGGGCGGCGCGTTGTTCTATGTCTGACCCGGTAAAAGAAAAAACCTTCGTCGACGGTAGAGACACGAGCTACCTGGGCGACCCGTGGCGCGACGCCGGCGCGTTGGCCGGGTTCGAGGCCGCCATCGAACAGGGACCGGGCCTGTTCCTGGTTGCTGTCGGCATACTTATCACGGCCGCCGCGGCCTTGTTCGTTATACTCTGGTATTTTACGGCGCCGCGGCTCGAGGCGTTTTCGCCCGTCTTGCCTTCCGTAGCCTTGTTGGCCGGCGGCGTTTTAACTTCATATATATTTTTGGAATATCTCGGGATAATCGCGACGGCGTACACCGGGAAGAACTTGCTCTTGCCGCTGGGGCGCTCGAGCCGGGTTATTATTAAATTGGCCTTGCCGGCCCGACGCCTGGCGAAGTTCCTGGGCTCGAGCCCCGACCGGATGGCTCATTCCGCGGTCCGGGTATCGAACGCCGTTACGCGCGCGACGGCCCGGAGCCGTATGAAATCGGGCCCGCTTCTCGTTCTGTTGCCGCGTTGCATACAGCGGCCCGAGTGCGGCCAACCGCTGGTCGAAGACGTGGATAGCTGCCGCCGCTGCGGCGAGTGCCTGGTGGCGGAGGTCCTGGACCTGCGCGAGGAATACGAAGGCGTCGTTATGGCGGTCTTGACGGGCGGCAGCGTCGTGCCGTCGGTGGTGCGGCATTTCAAACCGCGCGCGGTGATAGGGGTGGCGTGCGAACGGGAGTTGATTACGGGTATCTACGTCGTGAACGACCGGCCCGTGCTCGGCGTGGCCAACCAAAGGCCGCAGGGGCCGTGCCGCGGGACGACACTTACGCTCGAAGAGTTGCGGAAGGCGATTGAAGTTTTCGCGGGGCGTAGGGAGGCCGGACGGGCCTAAACCTTACCCGGTCATCGTGAGCGTTTTAACTGGAAGCGGCGGCGAGCCGCTTTTCTAATTTCCCGGCTTTTCCGATTTACCTTCCGCAGTAATAATATCCCGCAACTCTTTGTCTACGACCGTTCTCTTCCTGCCAGTTGTCGACTATTATTAATTTTAACAGGCCGGCGCCGCCGAGGCAAATAACCGGCCGGGAAATGGCTTTACGTCTCGCGCCATATCGGGTATAATTTCACAACTTTAGCCCCTTCGCACCAAGGAGAAATATTTATGCGGTACGGAATTATAATTGCGACGTGCGTGTTGGCCGCCGCCTCCGCCGGCGCCCTCTTCCTCCCCGAGGGGCCGCCAACGGTCGAGGAGCGGCTCTTCATTCCCCACCTGTACGACGGCGCCAAAGGCACGAGCGACGCGCCGGCGGTACCGCACGACTACGACGTCCGCGAGTACGTTATCGACGTAAAGCTGGACGACGTTCAAAAGAAGATCTCGGGCAACTGCAAGATAACGGCCACGAGTTCGAAGAACGACCTCCGCAAGGTCCAGTTCAATTTCGGGAACGACATGGTTATCTCGGCCGTCAAGCAGGACGGAACGAACTGCACTTATAAGCATACGGGCGACGTGCTGGAGATTACGCTCCTGGCGCCGAAGCAGAAGGACGAGAAGTTCGCCGTAACGGCGTTCTACAGCGGCAAACCCGAGGACGGCCTTTATTTCACCAACAAGGGCGTCTACGTCTGCTCGGCGATGGAAGAGGCGCAGCACTGGTTCCCCTGCTACGACTTGCCGAACGACAAGGCCGACCGCGTGGAGTTGAAGGTTACGTGCCGCGACGACTGGTACGTCGCCGCCAACGGCGTCCTGA
>CBFCYS010000026.1:0-22030 GCA_965602215.1 uncultured bacterium | reverse complement strand
ACTCTGGACGCCGTCCGGGCATATGTACGCGCCGCTCTCGGCCGCCGCGAGGAAAAGCACTACCTCTTCCCCTACCGTAAACAACGGCCCTTCCATGACTACGAGCGCCAGGCCGCCGTATTCGCCGCCCATATACCGCACCGTTACGTACTCGGCCGCGGTCGCGCCTACTACCGTATCGCGTACGCGGACCTCCGCCTCGGAATAAATTATCCCGGCGGCGTCGGGCGGGTAAGACGACACATTTTCCACCGTCCCGGCGATAACCAGCGTCGCGTGGTCCGCCAACTCGGCGGTCGTAAGCTGCACCATCGCCGCCGACGCGCTAAAAGCGCACATGGCTATTAAAGCCGCGAGCCCTAAAACCTTTTTCCGCATCGAAACCTCCTATTGATAATGATTATCAATACCATTAACATTATAACCTAAATCGGCGCCGGTGTCAAATTAAAGCGTCACACCCGCCAAGCCGCCGCTTTATTAAGCCGCGCCATCGGGAAAAGACGCGGTACGGCCGTTTTAACGGGCGCCCTCGGCCAACATTTCGACGAACGTTTCGAGCCTCAGCCGCTGCTGGGCCGACAGCGGCCCCGGCCGCACGCCCGCCAACCTTAGGACCCGAACCCGGACCGCGCGCCGCACCAGATCGACTTGGTGCCCTCGATCGGTACGAGCCGGGACGTAATGCACCAGGCCCTGCACGTCGCGGCGTTCCGCTTCTCTTTTAATGTCGGCTATGCGCGGCGCGGCGCCGTAGGGGTAGGTATAGCGCGTGTACGCGTCGGCCAGGTCGTCGCCGCCCGCCAACAACGCGAACTGCCGCGGCAGCTCGTTGAATACGACCGCGGCCCCCAGATTCTCCAGAAACTCGAAGAGGTCGTCGTTGATGGGGGGTACGCCGGCCACGCCCAGCCGTACACGGCCCCTCCGCTCGGTCCGCACGCGGCCCTTCCGTTGGACCCGGCCGCGGGCCTGCGACAGGAAGCGCCCCGCCTCCTCGTCGAACGCTTCCGCGCCGCCGGCGAAGTCGCAGCCTTTCAGCAGCCAGTCGAAGTTCTCGCGGCCGGACACGACGCCTTCGCGCCACGTCAGCTCGTCGAGTTCCGCCAGCAGCGCCCGGCTCCGCGAGAGCCGGGCGAAGACCTCTTCGGCGGCGGCGACGGTGGCCTCGAAGCGGTCGGCGAGCGCCTCTATCGCGAGGGCGGTCGCGGCCCGGTCCGGCTCGGGGGGAAACGCGAACGGGATGACGTCGACGCCCTCGTCCGCCAGGACCTCGCCCAGCGCCGCGGCGTTGGAGCAGTCGCCGCCGGTCACGACGACGACGCGGCCCAGCCCCTCCGCCTTGACGGTGGCGTAAATCCCTTTTATCCAGGCGCAGGTGCTGCGGGGGAAACCCACGCGTTCGGCTTCCTGCACCGCGCGTTCGGCGTCGTCCCCGCCTATGAATAAATTATTGAGGTCCACCGGCGCGTAACCCGCCGCCCGCAAGACCTCAATCGGGAGGGTCGTCGTGATGCCGACCCGTACGTCGCGCGCAAGCAAGCTAGGGCGTCATTCACCTCCGCCCTCGGCCTCGTCCGCCGTTTCCCGAATATGGACGTAATTGGCGCCGTGGCGGCTTTTGCCGCCGAAGCCGGATCCCCGCGCGGCCCGTTCCAAGCCCTCGAACGACATCTCGGTCCACGTTTCCCGCGAGACGCCGCTCCGCACGCGCACCAACATCTCCTGCTCGACGCCGTACGTCAATTCGGTATTGCCGGGGCTTTGCCATACGATTCGGTATAGGGAGTGGCCGGGTTTGTCTCCCATCAGGTCGACGAGGGTTTGCGCCTGCTTGCTCGAGTCGAACATCCGGCCGCGCCGGCCGAGGTACATCGTTTCTTCCGTCTGGGTGGTGACTTCGGGTTGGCCGCCCAACGCGCCTTCCGGCTGCAATAAATCGTCCGAGAGCTTGAGTTCGCGGAACCCGGGACGGTTGACGCGCAGCGTCGCCACCAGCGCCAGCGCGTCCGCTTCGGGGGAACGCGCTTTGGCCGCGTCGAAGTAGACGTCCACCCAAACGACGTCGTACTCGTCGTACCGGTCCTTGTCGAAGTATTTCAACAGGCGCTCGATATCCTTGGCCGGCGTCGACGGGTCGACGGCTATATTCATACGCACCGACGGTTCCGCGGCGTCGTCGTTCACGTCCATCCTGCCCACGACGTACTCCACCGGCGGCGGCGTATACTCCTCGGCCGGCGCCGCGGTCCCGGCGGCATCTTCGCCCGGGCGGCATGCCGCCGCCGCGATGAGGACGGCCGCTGCCGGCAATATAATCGCATAACTTCTCATAGTTTCGGGTTTAGGTCCCACCGCCCAACCGTTCGTAAGAGAGCGCGAGTCCTTTCAACGTCAGCTCCGCGTCGACGCTCGGCGCCGTTTTCATGACGGGAGCCACTACGCTCGCCAGGCCGCCGGTCGCGACCAGGGCGCCGCGTTCTTCCCTCTCCTCCCGGATGGCCTCGACTATCCCGTCGGCGGGGCGAGCCGCCCCCAGGATGATGCCGGCCCGGAAGGCCGCGGCCGTGGTCCGCCCCACCACCCGCGGCGGCATCGTAAAGTCCACCGCGCCGAGGCGGGCCGCCCGGGCGATGAGGTTTTTGGCCGAAACGACGACGCCGGGCGCTATGACGCCCCCCACGTACGCCCCGTCCGCGGCCACGACGTCAAACGTGGTGGCGGTCCCGAAATCCACCGCTACCGCCGGCGCGCCGTAGAACTCGCGCGTCGCGAGGGCGTTGACGACGCGGTCCGGCCCGACTTCGGCCACGTTCTCGTAGCGAACCTCGATGCCCAACGCGCCGTAGTCGCCGCCCACCACCACCGGCGCGACGCCGAAATACTTTTCGAGCGCCGCGGCCAGCCGCGACGTGAGCGGCGGCACCACCGAGCACATCACCGACCTCAAGGCCGACGCGGCGCCGCCGTTGAGCTCTACCAAATAGCGCAGCTGCGCGCCGTACTCGTCGGCCGTCCGCGACGGCTCGCTTGCGACTTCGACGTGGAATTCGAGCCGGTCGCCGACGAAATACCCGCCGGCAATAGACGTATTGCCGACGTCCAGGGCGAGCAACTTATCGTTCATAGGTTATGGAATATAATCGAAGGAAGCGGCGCCCGCCGGGTTTCCCGCGCCGCTCGTTCACGACGTTGATTCGTTCTTCCCCGGCTCCTTGTCTTCCGCTTCTTCGGTAATTTTACCGCTAATATCCCGCGAAGCTTTTTTAAACTCGCGAATTCCCTTGCCCAGGCCGCGGCCTATCTCCGGCAGGCGTTTGGCGCCGAATAAAAGCAGCGCGATAAGCAGTATAAGTAATACTTCCTGAATGCCTATAGAACCGAACATTTTTATCAACCCCTGGTAGGTTGTGGGTCGCAGTTCTCCGGGCGCCCCGTTAGAAGGCGACCGAGGCCGACGCCCGGTGGCTGGACTCGAGGCCGGTGTCGGAGAGGAAAGCGTAGTCGATGCCGAAGGAAGCGCCCAGCGTCCTCACCGCGAGGCCCACGCCGCCGGTAAAGGCGGAACGTTCGCTGCCCAGCCGCAACGCCACCGTCCGCCGATACCACCACTCGCCGCCGCCGCAGAAGTCGAAGCTCGCGTCGCCCGCGGCGAGCTGGGAGGCGAAGTCGTACCCCGCGAACTTGACGTCCGTTCCGACCGCTAACGTGAACTCGCTGTCCCAATCCGCCACCGGGAGGTAATACGCCCCTCCCAGCTTTACGTTGGTCGGGATCGTTTCCTCGATACCGGTATCCCATTTGAGGCGGGAGTATATATTCTGGACGTTAAGGCCGAAGGTGAACGGCCCGAAAGGCCCTGCTTTGGCCGCCACGTCGAGCGCCTGGCCCGAGGAGTCGGTGCCCTCCTCGAATTCGCCCAGGTGGCGGCCCATAATGAAGATGCCGCTCGCCCCCAAGTTTAACTTGGGGAGCACCTGCCGGCCGTACGAGCCGTACACGGCGTAATCGCCCGAATCGGCGTACCCCTTCAATACCGGCCGCCTGTTCGGCGATTCGGGATTGTTCCACTCCGTTATAGGCATATCGTCGACGGTGAACATCAACAAGCCGCCGCCCACGGCGCCGTACTTGCCGAGATTGTACGCGCCGTAAATGCTGTCGTACGCGGCGAGGCCGTTGAAGGTATAGGAGTGCATGGCGCTGAAAGCGGCCCGTTCCACTTCGGGCATCCCGGCGGGATTCCAATAAGCGGCCGTAGCGTCGTCGGCTACGGCGACGAAAGCACCGCCCATCCCCAGCGCCCGGGCGCCGGCGCCGTACGTCATCCAATCGGCGGCGTACTTATTATCGTCGGCATTTACGCCCGCCGCCAGGGCGAGAAGGGCCGCGGCAATTATTAACGGTCTCATATCGTTTACCACGCTACCTCAGTTTAAACATCTTCTGCCGGGCGACGATCTTCTGGTCGCCGGCCCGGGCGACGATTTTATAGAAGTAAACGCCGTTGGCTATGCGGTCGCCGTCACCGTCGAGGCCGTCCCAGTGAACCTGGTTGTAACCCGCGGGCAGGCCGCCGGTTTCCAATTTCTGGATCAAGCGCCCGGTGGCGGTGTAGATTTTAATAACCAGGCTGTCGACGTCGCTTGAGGAGATGAACGTGAAGTACGTATCGTCCTGGAACGGGTTCGGGCAGTTCATAACTTCCGCCAGGCCCAGCGCCCCGCTGACTACGCACTCGACCTGCCGCTCGCTCTTATTGCCCAGGTTGTCGTACGCCGTCACGGCGATATTGTTCACGCCGTCGGCCAGCCCGATTTCCTTCTCCGCCGTGCCGGCGCGGTAATCGCCTACCTCGGCCTTGTAATAATAAGTAAGGTCCAGAACGGTAGGCAACGATTTGGGGTCGGGTTTAGTTATGCGGGCGGAGAACGGTACGAAGATCTTCTCGCCCATGTCCTTATCGATGGCCTCGAGGTTACGCGCTATGAGAACGCCGCTATCGTCCCGCACGTCGACCAGCAGCGTGGGGGTGGGGTCGGTGGGGTCGCCGCTGCGGAAGGAATAATCGTTCAAGTAAACGCCGATGTCCGGGCCGACGTTATCGCCGGAGCTGACCTCGCCGGCGACGTTGACCGTTACGTCCTCGTTGCAGACGTACAGCTGGCGGAAGCCGTTACCGTAGGCGAGGGCTTTGACGTGTATTATACCGTCCTCCGCGACGGGCGCGTACGACGGAACGGCGTACGGCGACGCCGCGGCGGGTGCCGGCGGTACGGCGCCCTCCGCAGCCGCGGCCGCGTTATCGGCCGCCGCGGATGCCGCCCCGGCGGGAGCAGCTTCTCCCGCGGCGACGGGCGGCCCGGCGTCGAAGCTCGGCTTGGGATTGACGGGTATCGTCGGTACGACCACCGTCGCGTCGAAGCGGCCGTTCACGACCTCGACTTCGGTCGTAGTAAGCAAGCGATCCCGGTAGATGTCGTCAACCATGTCGGCGCTGTAGAAATACCAGGGCCGGTCGAAAACCTGCACTATGGCTTTCCCGTTGAAATTATTGGGCGCCGTACCGGATACCTTTATCTTACCGCCGCGCTTCACGTTCGCCTTATTAGGCGTTAACTTCAATCCCGGCTTAGGCGTGGCGATCGTCATCGACGGGTCGCCGAGCAAAACGAACATATCGCGGACGGTACCCCCGGCCTTAATTTTACCCAGCAAATGGGCCTCGCCCACCGTTACCCCTATCCACCGGGCGTTCTTGTTCGGGAAGACGTATCCGTAAAAGGTCTGTATAAATTGGTGCTGGGCGCTCTCGGTCCCGAGGCGGGTCGAGCCCATCGCCGCGACGGCGCCCTTCCGGCGGGCTTGCAGGATGTATTCGCTGATACACTGGCCGAAATCGCGCGGCTCGCTCTCGCCCCGATCCCACGTATCGAAATAGGCGGTCGAACAGGAACATTGCATAATGACGGGCAGGTACGGCCCGTTCTCCAACTTGTCGACGTCGTCGATGGGGGGTTTATCTTTATGATGGAGGAACAGGTTCTCGTGGGACCAAACCTGGGGGCCGCCGTGGCCGGAGTAGTGCATTATAATGCCGTTAAAACCCTTGAGGAAGTCGGGCTTCATAATCCTGTTGACCCAATATTGCCGCTCGCCGCGGATCATGTAGTCGAAGCCGGTCTGTTTCTCGGGGTCTATGGGGAGTCGGCGGGTCAACCACTCGATGTTTTCCTTGTGGACCTCGAAGCCCCGAGGGGCATAGTTCTCTTCAATGTCTTCGTTATCGCGCGTAAAATCGCCGCCCCCGACCCCGTCCTTGTCGTTGTTATCGGCGACGAGGATAACGCGGTTATTCCAGGGGCCGTTGGCCGGGTGGCGCTCGTACCCTACGACTTTCTCCACGATGGCGTCGATGTTATCTTCGAACGGCGCGGAAAAGCGGCCTACGGCCAGGTCCGGCGCCAGGCTGGTACTCATCGCGACGAAGTAGTTATCGGAGGAGGACCGGCCGCTGGGCGACGTGGTGATATAGTACGTCGGGACCTGGTTGCGACCGAACTCGCGCCAAAGCTTGCGCGCGGTGAAGTTCCCGTAGTTATCCCGATGGTCTTTGTAGGCGTCGCCCACCAGGAGGAGGTGGTCCGGGAGCTCTCCCCCGGGGCGGTAGATAGCCTTGCGGTAAATGTCCTTCACGAACGACCGTATCGCGCCCGGGTCGTACAACCCCCACGAGTACTCGTCGTATACGTCCGTAATACGGGCGACAAGGACGTTGAGGCCCGCGGCCCGCCGGAAGTTAACCAACGGCATGATGTTGTCGTAAAAACCGTCGTAAACGACGACGATCATGTCGGCGTTCTCGTCTAACTCGCGCAGCCTCGAGCCGGCGTCCAAATAAAGGTCCCGGGGTTCGCGGGCCGCCGTCGCCGACGCCGACGCCACGTACCAGCGTTGCCCCGACGGGATTTCGTCCGTAAACCGGAGCGTGTACTCGCCGCCCGCCGCCTTAACCTCGAAACCGGTCAACCGCCGGCCGCGCGTAACGTCGTAGACTACCAGGTCGTCGGTGGTAAAGCCCGGTATTTCGAAGAGAACCTCGCCGGTCGTGCCGGGCGGATTTGAGAAACGAAGGTAGTTCTGATACGCGCGGTAGTGCCGCGGATACTCGAGCTCAAAGTGGTCGAACATCAAGAAATCAATGTCGACCATCCGGTCCCCCTTCTCTTCGAAGTAAAGCCGGTTTTGCCCGTCGATAAGGAGCTCGCTCTCGAAACGGTCGCGGAGGTACGTCTCGGTATCCGCGACGTAATTATCCTTTTCCAAGATGATATGGTCATCGTCCGGGTAATTCAAGTATACGAAGGTGTGGTGGGGGCCGTTGGCCAGAGGTAGGCCCTCTTGCTCCCGGACCATTATCTGGATGTAGGTCTCCGGCGCGCCCGTACCGTTAACCGGGTCTTTTAAAGTGAACGATTTTATTTTCGGTTTCCCGGTGGGCGCGTTGAATATCCGCCAATACCAGTACTCGTCCTCGTCCAGTATTCTGTCCTCGGTTTCGGCTACGTCTTGATTATCTTCCTCGAGACGTATGCGGTCCCAGAAGTAGGCGGGTTTCGTTCCGCCCGCCGGCGCGACGGCCGTCGGCGCCATCCTCTTACCGGGCACGGCGTCCGCCACGAGCCAATAGAAGTTGTACTTCGTAAACCTGTTTTTGGAGAATTCCTGCGAGCCGTTTTCGCCCGGCTCGACGTGTTCGAAGAAGTCGCAACCGTGGCCGTAGAATTCGACGTAGTCGGCCGGGTCGAATCTGCCGTCTCCCTGGCCGGCAACGTATATGGGGAACTCGGCCAGGCCCGGCGGCTCGTAGTTGAAATCGCGGGGCAGGCGCTTGGCGGGGCCGGTGAAAAGCCGCAAATGCGCGGGGTTGAGGGTATCCACCGGGAAGCCGGCGGCCTTCATCTCGGCGTACCCCAGCCGGTACAACGCCTCCTCTTCCACGACCGCTTTTAACGCCGCTTTGTCGGCGAAGTCCGAAGCCCAAATTTCCGCGTCCCGGGCGGGAGCGATGCCGCCCGCGAAGGGCCACTTCGACGCCGCCTCGTGGTTGAGGACCACGGCGGGGATGACGCGGGTGAAGATGCCTTCCTCGGCGGGGCGGGCCGGATAGCGGTCGTTGGGCCGGCGTACGCCGCCCCGGAACGATAACCGGACGACCACGCTCTTGACCACCCGCAGCGTACCGGTCGCCGGTTGATATTGGTAGGGGTAAACCGCGACCGATATCAACCGGTACCCGCGCGTTATGTCCTCGCCGTCAAGCTCGGCGAGTTTGGCGGGGTACGTACCCTCGCGGTACGCCTTCGCGTCGTATACGAACTCTTCGAACAACGTCTGTTCGCCGTGGCGCTCCTCGACCTTCAGCTGCGGCCGCGGGTACAAGTTAACGCCCGTGCGTACGTCGAAGGACGCCCTCTCGACCTCTACCGAGACCTGCGCCTCGGGCGGGGCCGCGACGTGGATGCGGCGTACCAGCAGCTCCGGCTCGCCCACGTCGCCGACCGCCAGGAAGAAGGGAACGGAGTACCTCTCGAAGCGGCGGCCGCCGGCCTCCACCTCGGATACGTTGGGCTCGGGGATAGTTACCTCGAAAGTGCAGCCGCCCTCGCCGGATGACAGCAGGACGACCTCGCCAACGTCCGCCGAGGAAGATTCCCCCGGCTCCCCGGAAGTAACGTTTGCCGGCGCTACCGGCCTATTATCGTCGGTCGCGGCCGGCGAAGACGTCGTCGGCGAAGGGCCCGCTGCGGGCGCCGGCGCCGCCGCTTCCGGCGCAGCCGCCCACGCCG
Source organism: uncultured bacterium (assembly GCA_965602215.1). Taxonomy (GTDB): domain Bacteria; phylum RBG-13-66-14; class B26-G2; order WVWN01; family WVWN01; genus WVWN01. The sequence continues at coordinate 13,181 of CBFCYS010000026.1, read as the reverse complement.
CGGCCCCCAATATTAAAACCGATAGGATAACTCTTCGCATATTTCCTCTCATTTTAACGCCGTTTTCATTTAAAACGGCGAAAAACTATCATACCGGGGCCGAAATAGCAAGGCAAATTAACCTACTGCAATATATCTTCTATGAAAGAACCCAACGTCTCGAGCTGTGTTTGCCTATTATAAGTAGATACTACGGTGGTTTCCGTTTCATATTTTATTCCGCCGCCGCGCCACACCCCGAAGGCCTGCGTCAAACCGTCGGCTATCGCCTCGACGTCGTCGGGCCCGACTACGACGGCGCCCCGCGTCGCGGAGGCCAAGATTTCCCTCGCCTCGCCGGGCGGGACCGCCGCCAGGATGGGGCGACCGGCGCCCAGGTACTCGTAAAGTTTGCCGGGGACCAGCGCCGGCCCCTCCTCGGCGGCCATCGCCAACGCAAGCAGGTCGGCGCCCAGGCAGGCCCGCAGCGCGTCGGCGTGGCGGACGTAGCCGACGGCGAAAGCCGCTCCGGCCAGCCCCAAATCCGCCGCCGCCCGCACGTCGGCGGCGCGATTTATGCCGAGCAGATAAAGCTTCGCCCGGGCCGCGAAGTCGGCGTCGCGTTCCCGCGCCAGCGCGAACCCCTCCAGCAGCGGCAGCGCGCGCCGGCCGCCGCGGAACGAGCCGTTGTGGACGACGACGAAATCGCCGCTACCCGCCTTGGCCAGCGGCGCGCCGAAATCGGCCGGGTCGAAACCGTTGGGCAACGTCAGCGTCCGCCCCGCCGGCACCCCCGCCTCGACGAAATTCCGGGCCATCGCCGCCGTGTTGGCGACGGTGCCGTCGGCGGCCCGCAACACCCATTTCTCCAACGCCCGATGCAACAACTTATTTATGAAGAAAAGGCCCCGGCGGAGGTGGTGCGTACTCCACAAATCGCGGAAGTCCGCGACCCACGGGCAACGCGCAACGGTTTTGAGTTTCAAGCCGACGAAGTGACAGGATTCCGGAGGCGACGTCGTCAATACGACGTCGTACCGGCGCCGTCGGTGAAGCCGGAACGCCTTCGCCGCGGCGAACGGCACCCACCCGAACTGCTCGTCGGGGACGAAGAGGTGGCGCGCCAGCGTGTGGTATACGAGGCCGGCTTTAGGCGCGGGCGCGCCAGCGCCTTCTCGGCTATAGCGCTCGACGTCGGCGAAACTCTCCAGCCGCGGCGGCGGCGGCGGCGGACGCCACCCCAGGAGCCGACTTAGGCGCAGCGGCTCGAGGCTCCCGGCGCGATGGACGGCGACGCCCTCCAGCTCGTCCAGAAGCGACGGGTCGTACGCGTGATACCGGATGTCCTTCACGGTTAATACGTCAACCTCCCAGCCGAGCTCGCGGAGGTACCGCGCGAACTTTACGGGCCGGTGGACGCCGCCGCTGGCGAGCGGCGGGAAGTTATGGGCCACGATAAGTATCCGCTTGCTACGTTCCCGCGACATCGTCGAATAACGCGGCCAGCTCCGCCGTTAAGTTTCGCCTCTCGAAGCGCGCGAGCCCGGCCGGGACGGCGCGTTCGGCCGCCCGGCGTTCGTCGTAGAGTTTCGCCAACGCGGCCTCCGCCGCCGCGGCGTCGTCCGGTTCCACGACCGCGCCGGCGTCGAACTCCCGCACCAGCGCCGCGGCCTCGCCGTCCGGCGGCACGAGCGCCAGTATAGGCCGGCCGGCCCGGAAGTACTCGAAGATCTTGCCGGTCAACGTCGCGCCGGCGCCCGGCTGCGAGCCTATTATAAGCAAGTTGGCGTCCGCGGCGCGCATGGCGCGAACGGCGTCGCCGTGGCTCAGCAAGCCCGTCGCCTCCGCGTGGACGCCGAACCTGTCCATCCCCGCCCGGACGGCGCGCGGCATCGGCCCCAGGAACAGGACGCGGAAATCGCCCGCGCCGAGGCCGCGATTCTTCGCGAAGGCCGACGCCGCCTCCAGAAACGTCCACGGCATACGGCCCGGGTAGAACTGGCCCGCGTACGCCACCGTGAAGGGGCCGGCCGGCGCGGCGGCCGCCTCCGCGAAGTCGGCCTCGTCGTAGCCGTTGGGTATGAATCGCACCGGCGCGTCCCCGCCGAGGCGGCGCCGGAATGCGTCCGCCATACCGCTCGTGACGGCGACTACGGCCGCGGCCTGCTCGAGTACGCGGCCCTCCGCCCGGCGCGCCCGCCGGCGATGGAAGGCGGTGGGAAACGCCGCGAACGGGTTGTCGGTCCAGGCGTCGCGGTAGTCCAGCACCAGCGGGACGCCGGCCTCGCGTGCCAGCGCCGCGGCGGCGACGTGCGACGTAAACGGCGGCGCGGTCGAGAAGATGAGTTTTACCGGGGAACTTCGAAGGAAACGCCTCGCCGCACGCCCCGCCGGGCCGGCAAACCACGCGTAGACGTCGGGGAAAGACAGCAGCCGGCGCGCGTTGGACGCGGCCTTCCGGCCGACCTTCGCGAGGAAGCCGGGCCGCCGGCGCGCGAACGCCCGGGCGACTTCCGCGCCGTCCCCGAAATCCCGCCGCCGGCCGGCCCATATCACTTCCGCCTCGGCCGGCAGCTCGTCCAACAGCGACGCGTCGTAGGCGTGGTAGCCGCCGGCCCCGGCGACTACCAACGGCCGCCAGCCGAGCGTCGGCAAATATTCCACGAACTTGAGCGCCCGCAACACGGCGCCGCCGCCCATGGGCGGGAAGAAGTACGAGAGGAAAAGCACGTCGCGCATATATGATAAAAAGCCGGCGTCGTCCGGCCGCATTCTAAAAAAAGCTTTAAGATTACTTAAACTAAGAACCCGGCTCGACGACGTGGTACGATTTCAACTGCGCCAGGAACGTATAACGCGCGGCGTTGGGAACGCATATCTCGTCGCCGGCATACTGGACGTATCCCTTGTTGGGTTTAAACCAGCCGTACTGGACGTAGCTCATCTCGACGTCGCCGCCCTGCGTCATATGAAATACGGCGTAGACCGTCCGCCGGATCTTGTAACACCCCTCGAACGTCCCCATGGGTATCGCGAGGTCCTCTTTCGTTACGACGTGGCGGATTATCTCCACGTCGACGGCGTCGTCGCGGCCGTCGTTGTCCACGTCCGCGGGCAGGCCCAGGCACAACGGCGAGAGACGCTGCTGCTTCGCCTCGGACCAGCTCCGGTTTACGCGCAGGGGGTAATTGAGACTATACCACGGGGGGTCGAAGTAAACGGCGCCGGTAGGTACGCCGGTAACGTAAAACTCCCGGCCCAGACACTCGACGTAGTTCTCGTCGTCGTCGCAGAGGAAATAAATTTCGTATTCCTCGCCGGCGGCGGTGAAGCGGATGAGCCGCTGAGCTACGCGGCCTGCCACTACCACCTCGCCGTCGAAGAGCTCGGCGTACTCGGACGGCTCGCCGTAGGGGACGTTATTGAGGTAGCGCTGAGTGGTGTAGGTCCACCTCGAGCCGTCGCCGTTGGGGAAATACATCGGCGCGCCGCCGTCGCCCACCGGCGGCCTGTCGCCGACGTTGCTGCAGCTTCCGGCGAGGGCGAGCGCCGCGGCCGCGATTATCAGCGTTTTTCGCATATACGCGACGAGGGCCTCTTACGGCCCTCGAGTTCGCGCCCGGAGGGATTCGAACCCCCAACCTACGGATCCGTAGTCCGTTGCTCTATCCAAATTGAGCCACGGGCGCTTTGGCCTGTTATTTTAACAGATAAAAACGTTCGGAGTCAAGCGCTAGTACCGACGGCCCAGCAAACCCCGCCGCACGATTTTTAAATACTTCCCCACCGCCCCGGCCTTGAGTAAAGCTTTTAACTTCTCGGCGACGAAACGCGGCGACGATACCCGCATTAAAATAAAGCCGACTCTAAGGCGTCGCAGCTCCCCGAGGCCCAGGCCGGGTTGAACGAGGATGGGAATATTGTCCGGCGAGCGGAAGAGCTTGCGCTGGCCTTCGTTGACGTACGGCGCGGACCACCGGAACCCGGGCGGCATTAGGCCGTGCTCCCACGCGTACTTCTCGACGTACGTGCCCGGGTAAACCTTGACGCCGGCGTGGTAGCCGAAGAGGCGGATATATTTGCGGTGGCGCCGGATAAAGCAGTTAGTCTCCTTCGCTTCCTCGTACGTCTCGCCCGGGTGGCCGAGCGTAAAGAACACCTTCGTCAGAAGGCCGAGTTCCTTCGACCAGCGTAGGACGTTCTCGGCGGCCTCTAGCGTAATTTTCTTCCGGACGCAGTAATCGAGGACCCGCTGCGAGCCGGACTCGACGCCGACGTCGACGTAGTAGCAGCCGGCCTTCTGCATCCGGGCGAGCAACTCTTTGTCGACGTTGTCGACGCGGATTTCGCACTCCCAGGGGACGTCGACGCCGCGGCGCTTGAGCTCGTCGCAGAACCCTTCGACGTGGCGCCGCTTCAGCGTGAACGTGCTGTCGAAGATCTTTATGCCCCGGGCCCCGTAATTCGTAATTAAATCCTCTACCTCGTCCACGACGCCGGCCGGCGAACGGGCCCTATAGCTCGAGCCGAACATCGCCGACGCCGAGCAAAACGTGCAACCGATGGGACAGCCTCGAGCCGTCATCACAGATGCGCCCGGTACGTCGTCGAGGTAGTCCATCTTCATATCGTACCGGGCCGTCGGCACGAGAGCGCGCGCCGGCACGCCGAGGGCGTCCAAATCCTCGAGCGCCGGCCTCGGCGGGTTACGTATTATCCCGCCGTTATCCCGGTACGATATGCCCTTAATTTTCCCCAAATCTTCGGGCCGGCCGCCCGCGTCCGCCCAGGCGGCCAGCTCGCGGCAGGTTTCCTCGCCCTCGCCGCGGACGGTAATATCTATGGCGGGTATGTTTTGAAGGGTGTCGTCGGCGGTGAACGCGGCGTGGGGGCCGCCGTAGACGACGGTCGTCTGGGGGGAAACTTCTTTAACGCGGGACGCTATCTCGAAGGAGGCGAAGCGGCTGTGGCTCGTGCCGCCTATCAGCGCGAGCGGCGGCCGCAACTCCTCGGCCACGCGCGCAGGGTCCCGCTCGTCCACTTGCTGGTCGACGAACTCGACGCCGTGGCCGGCCCGAAGAAGCTCGCCGCCGAGCCAGAGCATCCCGAGCGGCGGCATCTTCTCAAAATAACGGAGGTCCGGGTCGCGGGGGTGCACCGCGAGTACACTTGCACCCATACTTCCTCCCGTGGGGTTTACTCCCGTTTAACGCTTGGCCGCGTCGCCGGCCGCCCCCAGCGGCACGTCGCGTACGCGGTCATCCTCTCGCCTTACCTTGAAGCCGAGGCCGCGCAACAGCCCCCGCCACAGCCGCCCCACCTCGCCCACGCGGACGGCGCGCACGGCCTTCGTCAAAATATAACGCGGCGTAAGTATATATCCGAGCAAAAACCGCAGCCGCAGGCGCCTGAGCTCGCGGACGCCGAGCTGCGGCTGCAACAAGAGCGGCACGTTGTCTTTCAATTTGAAGAGCTTCTCGTTCTCCGCGTTCTCGTACGGCGCGGCCCAGTCGAAGGCGGGCGGCATCAGGCCGTGCTCGCGGGCGTACCCCTCGACGCGCGTCCCGGGGTATATGCGGACGCCCGGGTTGTAGCCGCGGAACGTCATGTAGCGCGCGTACCGGCGGGCGAACTTGTTGGTCTTCTTGGCCTGCTCGTACGTCTCGCCCGGGTGGCCGAGGGAGAACGAGACCTTCGTGTACAGGCCCAGCTCGTCGGCCCACTTCATGACGTCGACGGCGCGCGCGAGCGTGATGCGCTTGCTGATATACTCGAGGACGTCCTCGTCCGCCGACTCGACGCCGAAGCAGACCGTGTAGCAGCCGGCCCGCTGCATCTTCGCGAGCAGCTCCTTGTCGACGGTGTCGACGCGGACCTGGCACTGCCAGGGAATATCTATCCGACGGCGCTCGAGCTCGTCGCAGAAGTCCTCGACGTGTTTCCTTTTTAACGAGAAAGTGCTGTCGAAGATGACGAGGCCGCGGACGCCGTACCGCGTCATAAGCTGCTCCACCTCGTCGACGATGCTCCGGGCGCCGCGGGTGTAGTACCGCTTGCCGAAGAAGAACGACTCCGAGCAGAAGGCGCAGCATATCGGGCAGCCGCGCGACGTCATAATTATCGTGCCGGGGAGGTCGAGGAGGTCCATCTTCAGGCGGTAGCGAGCCATCGGGACGAGGTGCCGCGCCGGCAGCGGGATGGCGTCGAGGTCGGCAAGGCGCTCGCGCGCGGGCGTCGTCGCCGGGCCGCCGTCCTCCCGGTACGTGATGCCTTTTACCTTGTGCAGGTCCTCGGGCCGGCCGCCGCCGCGGACCTTCCAGGCGGCGAGCTCGAGGCAAGTGTCCTCGCCCTCGCCGTGGCCCACCAGGTCGATATCGGGGATGCGCGCCAGCGTCTCCGGGGCGGTGAAGGAGGCGTGCGGGCCGCCGTAGGCGACCGTTATTCCCGGGTCGAATCGCTTGATGGCGGCGGCGTAGTCGAAGGCGCGGAAGCGGCCGTGCGAGGTCCCGGACAGCAGCGCGAGCCTGGGCCTCGTCGCCTCGAGGAATTTTTCGAAACTCTCCGAGGCGACCTGCTCGTCGTAGACGGCGACGGCGTAGCCGGCGTGCTCCAGCCCCGCGGCGATCCAGAGGAGCCCCAGCGGCGGCGTGCGGTCCGGGATGCCAAGGTCCACGCCGTAGGGGTGTATGCCGATTACGTCAACGCTCATCGCGGTTTATTATAACAAAAAAGGCGCCCGGGTGGGACGCGAGTGGCCCGGGCCTATTCCGCCGGGCCTTTTAATGGGTACCGTCAGGTGTTACCACCCGACGGCACTCCCCGGGTAAATTTCCGCTTGCAATTATGCGCGGGAAGTGTTAGAAAATAGGATAGAATGAGGTTGGCCGACGGCGAGCCTATTATATACTTAATTAGTTAAGCGAACCATACGCGGAAACGAGGGAGCCATGCGGGTACGGAGGTTTATAGCCGCGTACGTCGCGGTCGGTTTAGCGCTCGCGACGTACGCGCACGGGATTAAGGTCAATAAAGTCGAACTCAAACTCGCTACGGTCACGGGCGCTAACACACCGGCTTATCCGAGCGTCTCGTCCGAAGACCGTGTATACCTCCGCCCCGGCGACGTATTCGTAGTCAGCCCCCTCCGAACTCCCGGGACCACCGCGTCGTGGTACCGGATTAACTACGACTGCCCCCTCGAACATCGCAATTACGAATACCTCCGGCTGGGCCGCGGCCTAGAAGTCGGCCCGCTGGACGGCGTAATCTCGACCGGAAAGGCCAACGTCCGGGAATTACCCTCGACGGAAGCGTTGGTGGCGACGACGGCGGCCGCGGGCGAAATAGTAAGCGTCCTCGCGCGCACCGAGTACCGCGAACGCATCGAAGGGTTGGGCAATTACTACTGGTACGAGGTCGAGACGGCCTTGGGCGCGAAGGGTTGGGTGTTCGGCGCGCTCGTCGGCCTTGTCTATCCCGCGGAAGCGTACGTAAAAGCGACGCAAGCTTTCCGCGAAAACGATGCCGAAGCGGCCCTCGCCGTACTACGCGTCACGGCCGAGCGCTTTCCGGAAGCTCACCTCTACCACACCGCGCGAGCCTACGAATCCCCCTGCTTCCCCTTTCTCCCCACCGCCGAACTGCTGCTCGGTTACGCCTATTTCCTGCGGGGCGAAACCGACGTGGCGCGCACCCACTACGAAAACGCCCTCCAGTACGGCGAAGAGCCCGCGCTCACCGCCCTTAAGGTAATCGACGCCGACGGCGAAGGCAGCACGTTCACGGACTGCGACTACGAGGCCGCGACGCTGGCTCGCGTAGGCCTCGGCCTTACGTACGTGAGGTCGGACCCGGCGGCCGCGGCCGAATACTTGTCGCAAGCCGTCGCCGATTCCGAAAGCGGCCTCTCTACCGCTAATATCGTACCGGAGTATTTCGACGCGCTGCTGGTCCGCAATATTATCGCGTTGTTCGAAGCCGGCAAGGTGGACGCCGCGTGCCTCGACGAGATGACGACGGTCGTACCCGCCAAATGCTCCTACGACTTCGCCCCGGCGTACTTCCTGCTCTATTACGGTGAAGCGTTGGAAAGACGAGGCAAAAGTAGCGGCTCGTTACCGTTATACCGAAAGATAATCCTCGAATTCCCCGACGCCTACCTGAGCTACCAGGGCGGGTACCATACCGAATACGAGTTTATGGACCTCCCCGCCCGGGCCTTTTGGCGTATGAGTAAAATAAAGTCCCGGCTGGGCGAAATCGCTTCATTTTACGACTACTGCGACGAAGCGGCCAAAGCAGCGGAAGACAAGAGGATCGGCTTCCTCGCGTACTACGCCGCGGGGATATCCGCGGCCTCGGCGGACGACGAAAAACTAGCCGCTAAAGCCTACGCGAGGGCCGAGCGTTATTACGATGCCGGCGAATTGAGCTCGGGAGAGTTCGGCCACTTCTACAGGGAACTGAAAAACCTACTCGACCGCAGGGTCGACGGCCGGCCCAATACGTACGCGGAAGAGGAATATTTTAAGGGTTTGACTTCGGGCGCGTAAACACATCGCACAAGGAGAAGGGTGATGGTTATGAAGAGGAGGACCGTAATCGAACGGGTAGCGTTAACGTGCATCGTCGCGGTACTTGTTGCGGCCTGGGCCGGTATGGCCTGTAAAAAAGAAAAAAAGGAACACATTACCGAGACGATAAAAAAAGACACCTACGCCGAATTCCTGACGGTGGAAACGAAACCGCTAATCCAAGAAAACGACGTTTTGGATATCGAAACGTACATCTCCATAAACTGGGAAAAAGCGCTTTCGGAACTGGGCATCATCGAACGGCCGGGCGCGGACCTCTGGCTTACGCTGGATATAACCAAGATAGAGTTCTGCGGCGCGGACGGCGAGTGCGTACAAGCGTTCGATTTCGAACGAAGCAACCGCACCGACCTCAACCGAGCCATTAAAGAAAATGATACCGACCCCCAAATCTTCAATCGCATTAAGTTCTACCGCGGAGGCTTTTCGGATAACTACGGCAAACCGAGCGTCCGCCGGGGAGACGACACCGCCATCATACATTTCCCCATATACGAAGAGTTGGGCCACCGTCAGGGAACTTTAAAGATCTTCGGCTACATGGAAGTCCCCCCTCATTACGAGTGTAAAAAGGGCGAAGAGGGGATATACGAAAAGATCGGGTCGAAAGTATACGACCGCGGCCTGGTAGCGGCCGCCGCGGTAAACGTTGCCGACGCCGAAAAGGTCCCCTTGTACTCCAAGCGGGCTAAGATTGCTGAAGAAATGGAAGAGATCGCCAAGGAGGAGGAGCAGTACATCGAAACGGTGTCCGTACTCGCCGACGCCCTACGGCTCAGGAGCAGCCCCAGCACCTCGGCCGACACGATAACCACGCTCAAAAGGGGAGCCACGCTGAAAGTAATCGAAAAGAGCGGCGACTGGTACAAAGTCCGCACCGCGGCGGGCCAACTGGGCTGGGCTAAAGCGGTCCACGAAGGCGATATCCTGTTGGACTAAAGGGATAGGATTTACGCTCCCTTGTAACGGCCTCTTTCCGGCTAATTAATATGTTGCGACCATTAACGGGCCCCTTCGCGGTTATCGCCTTCGCGGGGGCCCTTCTGATTACGGCCTGCGGCCCCAAGGAGGCCGTGTCCGGGACGGCCGAGGTATCCACGCCGGCCACGGCCGGCGAACCGTCGGCGGAAACGGCCGTCACCGCCGAGGCCACGCCGCCCCGCTTCGGCGTCTTCAACGGCTGCGGCGTTGCCGGCCTCGCTTCCGGCGCCGCCCAAACGCTGAAAGAGGCCGGTTACGACGACGTCCTCCTCGACAACTACCGCGACCCCGGGACGGGCCGAAAAGACTTCGAACGGCCCACGACCGAAATACGCTACGCCGACGCGGAATTCCGGGCGGCGGCCGAGGCCGCGGCGGACCTCTTCGGCGTGGCGTCCCGGAACGTTACCCCCGGAACATTAGACCCGCGAGTCGACGTGGCGGTTATCCTCGGCGCCGACTTCGACCGCACCGCGCTCGTCGTCAAGACCGCGGGAGAAACCTCCGGCGATGATTTCGACTGGTCCACCGTGCCGGTCGTTATCAAGTTGGGGCCGCCGCCCCGCGGCCTCGACGACGGCGTCTACGTATCCAAAACCCATCATACCGTGACGCTGTTCCGGGGCGGCGAGCTCGTCCGCCAGTACCCGTGCGCTACGGGGCGCGACGGCTCCACGCCCGAGGGAATGTTTACGGTTAATATGAAGCTGGTCGACCCGGTATGGTATTGGAAGGGGAAGGCGATAACTCCCGGCCCCGACAACGGCCTGGGCAGCCGCTTCATCGGCATCACCAACGACGAACACCCCAAGGGCTACGGCCTGCACGGCACCAACGAGCCAGCCTCCATAGGCCGGGACGCGAGCCACGGCTGCGTCCGGATGCTCAACGAGCACGTGGAGGAATTATATAAAGAGGTGAAGAACGGCGACGGGGTGGTCGTGGGGCCGTAAGGCGCGCCGCCCCGCGCAAACATAACGCCGGGCGAACATGCCCGGCGGTTCAATTTGTGCCGTCAGGTGTTACCACCTGACGGCGTTTCGTACGGCCGACCGGAAAGTCGGCCCCACCTCACCTAAACGTAGGGCCGGACCTTTAGGTCCGGCCGCTGAAGCGGCCGGTTTCTACATATCCCGGCGGCTCGAGCTTAAGATCGCCCCCGCGTTAACGAACCGGCGGGAGAGGCCGCGTTAACCATGCCCCCTCGCCCCCCCGCTCGGCGGAAAAGACGGGTTCCGGTCCAAAGGTCGAATCGGCAAGGAACTCCCGCTCGCCCCGGTTCATAATGAAAACGAGTACGTTTTCGGCTCGCGGGTTTTCCCGGAGCCAGCCGAAATTCCGCACCCGGATATTGTCCCTCCCGGCCACCCGCAGGAAACGCTGCAGCTCGTCGCCGCTCATCGTCTTCTGCCGGTGCGCCTTGGGGCCGTCGGCGAGCGGCAGGACGTCGCGGCCGTAGTCGAGGCCCATGTCCTCGTACTCCACCACTACCAGATTTACGTCGGCCTCGTCCTCATTATCCCGAAGGTATTCGACCGCCCCCCGGAAGTTCTGCCGGGTATCGGAAACCACCCGCAATACTTCCAGTTTACCAACGGCCCGGGGTAAGACCAGCGTCGCCGCCAGGGCGGCCGCCCCCGCCGCGACTACCGCCGCGGCCACCTTGACCGCGCGCGGGAGCGCCCACCGGCGCCAACGCAACCGCTCCGCCCACTCCGCCAACGCCACGCCCATTATCACCGCGGCGCCGAAAGACGCCTCCAACAGGTACGTGCGGACCATGAAGGAGATGGTCATCAGGCCCAGCACCGGCGCGCCGAACCACACTATCCCCGGCAACGCCGCGTCGCGCCGCAAGAGCAGCGGCACAAACGCCACCAGCAAGGCCGCCAACGCCACCGCCGGGACAGGCCGTAGCGCCAGCGCCAGCCCCGCCCCGCCGGCCAGCGGCAGGGAGAATCTCCAAAATTCGCCGAGCCGGGACAACGGCAGCAGGCTCCTCAACGCCAGGTAGAACGTCCCGGCCCACATCAATACCCCACATTGGCTGCACAGGTAGCCGGAGTAAAAACGCCAGCGCGCGGTGGCGTACGCGAACAAGGACCCGAGGTCTCCGGTCACGGCGAGCGTCTGCCGCCCGTGCACGTACGGATTGAGCAGTATCCACAGCAGGCCGGCCCCGAGCATCGCCCCGACGACGAACGCCGAACGGCGGAACCGGGGCAAGTCCTCCCGTCGCCATTGCACCAGCAGATAACCGGCCAGCACGAGCGGCACGATAACCGCGCTCGGCTCCCGGGCCATTACGGCGCCGAACCAGGCCAGCACACCGAATATAAAATAAACGCCCCTCCCCGACGCCGCCCGGACCAGCCACAGCAGCGAGAGGTTGAGCAGAAAAATTTCCAGCGCGAAATGGAGGTCGGAAAACCAGAAGACGACGTAGGTTAAATAATAAAAAACGCCGCCGTAGGCCAGCAGCGAAAACAGGGCTATCCGGCCCGAAAACGCTACGCGTACCAGGCGGTAGAATAAAACGAAGGAGAACCCGAACAACAGCGTGAGTACAAGTTGGTAAGGCCGCGGGTTCAATCCGAAGAGATGGTACAGCCCCCACCACGCCAAATTTACCGAGGGCCGCACGGTGCCGAATAGCTCGGCCTCGGCCGGATTGAAGGCGGACAACGGGGAACCGTGGCCTGCGGCCCATTCCAGATAATAGGCGTCGTCGGCCCGGAAATATACCGGGTACCGCCAGACGATTACCAGCGCCAGCGCGACGACCGCGAGGGAAAGCGCGAGCGCCACCCGGCTCCCCGACCTCGTCTCTCCCGGGGTTAACTCCCCGGCCTTACCCATAGGCAGCCCTTATTATGCTACCTCCCGCGGGTCGCTCCCGGCGCCCCGCTATACGAAACGCACCATCCCCGTACGTCGCGTTACTACGATTTAATTATCTCGACGCCGTTCAATACCGGCCGGACTAAATTAACCACATTGCGATACAACGGCACTATACCACCGCGCCGGTGCTATTTCAAATTTTATTTTGGCCTGGGGAGATCCTTATACCTCGAGCCGGCCGCGCAACATCGTAACGTAGGGCCGGATTTCGTCGGGCCGGGTCTTTGGGTCCGGGCGCGTACGCCGGCTTGCGTAGGGCCGGGTCTTTACGCCGGCCGCCGAGGATATATCGAAACCGGCCGCTTCAGCGGCCGGTATATCACGTGCGAAGCGTCTAACCGCCGGTTTCAACCGGCGGCTATCAATAAAGAATACCGGGAATTCATATTAAAACGCCGGCTACGCCAGCGGCAAGGCGGGACGACCTTAAGGTCGTCCCCTACTTTTTACGTCCCGCAAATAGCCGCGTGTTGCCGTATCCGAGCCGCTTTCACCGTTTTACTTTAATCCAAAAAATCCCGGTAGAAGAAGAAGTAGTAGGCGACCATGTAGGCCGGGACGCGAGCCACGGCTGCGTGCGGCTGCTCAACGAAAACGTAGAGGAGTTATATAAGGAAGTAAAAAACGGCGACGCGGTGGTCGTGGGGCCGTAGAGCGCGCCGCCCCGCGCAAACATAACGCCGGGCGAACATGCCCGGCGGTTTTGTTGTGGATACCCATATC
>CBFCYS010000025.1:0-22949 GCA_965602215.1 uncultured bacterium | reverse complement strand
GCGGTAGCCTGTTCGTCGTCGGCTACCGGGACGACCGGGAGGTATACGGCGTCGTCGCGTACACGATAAAAGCCGACGGCTCCCTCGAAGGGACTTCGGCCAACGAGCGCAGTACGAAAACCGGTACGGCGAGGTTGGATAAAAAGTAACTCGCCTTAGCCGTACCCGAAGACGATGTATATGAACAGGGCCGCCCTTCGGGGCGGCTTTTTCTTCGCGTAACAACCGTCACAGGCTGAACATCGCCGCGTAGAAGTACCACAGCTCGTCGAGCGAAAAGCCCGTAGTCAGTCGTACCAACAACTCCACCGGCGGCATCAAGAACCATTGGAAAATGGGAAAGCCGAGCGAAGGGCCGATGAATATCGCCAGAAAGAAGACGATGAGGACGGTCCGGCTGTAGCGTCCGATGAAGCGGCCGTACGACGCCGCGGCGCCCCGGGGTAAAATGGCCCACAACACGTTCGAGCCGTCGAGCGGCGGTACCGGCAACAGGTTGAATATAGCAAGTATGAAGTTTATATAGACGGCGTTAAACAACACCAGGTAGGCGAGCCGCAGCCACGACGAACCGAACGCCGCCGGCGCATTGAGCGCGTACGCGAATAAAACCCCCAGGCCGACCCCCAACACGACCCCCAACACGAGGTTGGATACCGGCCCCGCGAGCGACGTGATAAGTATTCCCTTACGCGGGTCGCGGAAGTTACGCGCGTCCACCGGCACCGGCTTCGCCCACCCGATGCGCGCGACGAACAGGGCCACCGTGCCCAGGAGGTCGAGGTGCTTGAGGGGATTGAAGCTGAGCCGCCCGGCCAGCTTGGCCGTGGGGTCGCCGAGGCGCCAGGCCGCGTAGCCGTGGCAAAACTCGTGCAGGACAAGGCCGAAAAGGATCCCCGGCGCCAGGTATAACTTATCGAGCCACCAATCGGCGGTAAACATAATTTACTTCCTCGGGTGATATTTCTCGTGAAATTCTTTAAGGCTTTTCGTATCCAAATGAGCGTAAATCTGCGTAGTCGTTATATTTGCGTGTCCCAGTAATTCCTGGACGGTCCTGATGTCGGCGCCGGCTTGCACGAGGTGAGTCGCGAAAGTATGGCGGAAAAGGTGGGGTTTGACACCCGGCACGCCGGCCAACGCCGCGCACTTTTTTACGTTTTTCCACAATAGCTGGCGGCTAACCGGCCGGCCGCGGCCTCGCGGCGACGGGAAGAGGTACACCCCATCCCCTTTTCCCGCCGCGTCCAACAGCCCCAGGTACTTCTTTACGGACCCCTTCGCGACGTCGCCGAACGGCACGAGGCGTTCTTTACCCCCCTTACCCCTAACCCGCAGGAGCGCCAGGTTTAAATCCACGTCCGCCCGCCTAAGGCCCACGAGTTCCCCGGCCCTCAGGCCGCAGCCGTACGCCAGCGCGAGCATCGCGACGTCGCGCGCCGCGCTTAAAACCTGTTGCCCCGTTCCGGACGTTTCGGCGACGTCGAGCGCTCGAGCCGCCGCGCCGATAATAGCCTCCACCTCGTCGACGTGGAGGTAGTCCGGAAGCCGCGACGGCGTCTTGGGCGACGCTACGAATTCCAGCGGCGACGCGTCGACCTCGCCCTCGTCGCGTAGGTAACGGTAGAAAACGCGCAACGACGACAGTCGCCGCGAGAGCGACGTCGCCGCCGCGCCCCCGGCCGATAGCTTTTGCACGTACGCCACGACGTCCGCCAATGCCGCGCCGCGGAAATCTCCGCAGAAGGACGCGAAGTCGCCTACGTCCCGCAAGTACGCCGCAACCGTATTCTCCGCCAGGCCGCACTCCGCGACGAGGTAGGCTTTAAAACCGCGAATAGCCGTCGCGACGTCTTGCCCGGCCTTTTCGTCGACGTCTCTCATACCCGCCCCGAGGTGAAGAACGGGTTCGATTCCCGCTCCCGGGCGACGGTGGTACGTTCGCCGTGGCCGGGGTAAACGACCGTATCGCCGGCCAGCGTGAATATACGCTCGCGGATGGAGCTAAACAGCGCGTCCGACGAACCCCCCGGCAAATCCGTGCGCCCCACGCCCCCGGCGAAAAGGGTATCACCCGAAAAAAGCAACCCCGGCGCGTAAAAACACGAAGAGCCGGGCGTGTGGCCCGGCGTCGCGATTACTTTTAAAGAGATATCGCCGAAGTCGAGGCGGTCGCCGTCGTTCAGCGGTACGGCGGCCTGGGCGCCGACGTATTTCTCCGCCAACGCCAGGTCCCCGGCGGGAACCATAAAAGGCGCGCCCGTAGCAGCGGCCAACTCTTTTACGGCGCCGACGTGGTCCGAGTGGCCGTGGGTCGCCAGTATCGCGGCAACCCTCCGTTCGCCGACGGCCTTGATAATCCTGGCCGCCTCGGCGCCCGGGTCCACGACGACGGCGTCCCCCCCGGCGGAAACGACGTAGCAGTTGGCCGCGAGCGGCCCGACGGTAAAGCTTTTAACTTCCAAAGTTAGCGGTCCTCTACCCCCACGACGGTTATTTTTCCGCCGTTGGCCGCCGCTATAACGTCTTCGCGGTCGATTAAAAACGAGGAACCCGCCTCCAGCGCTAATACTTTCAATCCCCCTGATAAAACCAATCTGAGCGTCGCGAGGCCCATAGTCGGGATGTCGAAACGACGGTCCTGGCCGGGCTTCATTGCCTTCACGACGACGCCGCCCTTGCCCTCCGCCAATTTCGCGCCGCGGCGGACCGTCTCGTCCGTGCCCTCGAGCGCCTCCGCCGCCAAAACCGCCTTGTTCCGTACGACCACCGTCTGGCCGATACCCAGGGAGGCGAGACCCCGGGCCTTCTCCAGGCCGAACAGAATATCCTCGCGTTCTTTTTTAGTCGGCTTACGTTTGGTGTAAACTCGCGGTTCGACTACGTACCGCTCGAGGATATCC
The DNA here is from genome assembly GCA_965602215.1 of uncultured bacterium. Lineage (GTDB taxonomy): Bacteria > RBG-13-66-14 > B26-G2 > WVWN01 > WVWN01 > WVWN01. The sequence goes on along the minus strand of CBFCYS010000025.1, from coordinate 20,046 downwards.
GTTTGCGAGATGATGTCGAAGCCCTCGTTTTCCAATTCCCGAACGAGCTCGGCCATCAACTCGTTGTCGGTGAAGTCGCGAACGCGCGCTAAAATCTTCACGGCTCGAGCGTCGAATTTCAACCCGGCCAGGACCGGAGCTTTCTCGACCTTACCGGCGAAGACGCAATACCGTGCGCCGTTTTGTTTCAACAACTTTATCGCCTTGCCGGCCTGCCCTAAACTTACGCGGTCAACTTGGATCCGGTCCTTCAACCGGCGCGCCGCGTCTTCCGTTACGCATACGGCGAAGACACCCGCTACGCCCTCCGGATGCCGCGCGATCGCCTCCTCGACGACCAGCAAGGGCATCTGGCCCGAGCCCGCGATTACGCCTATTTTTCCGTCAAATTTTTTCATAGCCGGCTGATATTCATACTAACAAACTACTTTAACGTACGGGCGCAACCGTTAGACAACAAACTATTTCAGGATGCCCCGTTCAGTTTTTTTAAGGAAATCGATGACGTCGCGGACTTCGGCGACCCGGCCCAACTCGGCTTCCAGTTTTTCGACGGCCTGAGCCGTATTCAGGTCCTCGCGGTATATTATCTGGTACGCCCGCTTGAGAGCGGTACGGGTTTCCGCCGGAACGCCGCGGCGCTGCAGGCCTATAACGTTGATGCCGACGACGCGCGTGGGGTCGCTGGCGGTCAAACCGTACGGGATAATATCCTGGCTGACGCGGCTCATGCCGCCTATGTACGCGTATTTTCCGATACGTGAGAATTGGTGTACGGCCGAAAGGCCCCCCACGAAAGCGTATTCGCCGATTTCTACATGGCCCGCCACGGTAGCGCAATTCGCCAAAACGACGTTATCCCCCAACACGCAATCGTGCGCGACGTGAGAATAGGCCATTAGAAGGCAATTGGCGCCTACGCGCGTGGTCCCCAAAGCCTTCGTGCCGCGGTTAATCGTGACGAACTCGCGTATCGTCGTGCCGGTTCCTATCGTAAGGTCCGATTCCTCGCCTTCGAACTTCAAATCCTGCGGAATCGTCCCCAGGACGGCGTGCGAGAAGATGCGACACCCCTCGCCCAGGGTAACCGCGCCATCGAGCACGGCGTGCGGCCCGATAGAGGTCCCCGCGCCGATCACCGCCGGGCCGTCGACGACGGCGTACGGCCCGACGACGACGCCCTCGCCCAATTCGGCGCGGCCGTCAATTATAGCGGTATTATGTACGTCCAGCACGTTCTTCACACCTTTTCAACCTATTATTAACTTAAGCAGGCGGGTCCTAACGCGCTATAATTTATAGCTTTATATCGCCCGAACGCGGACGTAAAGGGACCGGCCCTTCTAATCGGCCGTTCCCTTCTCAGCGTTTTTTTCTACCAGGCACGCCTTGAACTCTCCCTCCGCGACTATTTTATCGCCGACGAACGCCTCCCCGCGCATCACGGCGACTTTCTCTTTGAATTTCACGGGAACGAGTTTAAATACGATCTGGTCGCCGGGCACTACTGGCCGCCGGAACTTGACTTTATCTATCCCCATGAAGTAAATGAGCGTATTCGCCGGGTCTTCGACGGTCTGCATAACCAGTACGCCGCCGACCTGGGCCATCGCTTCCACTATTAACACCCCGGGCATCACCGGCGCCCCGGGGAAATGGCCGGCGAAGAACGGCTCGTTGAAGGTAACGTTTTTTACGCCGACGACGTACTCGCCCGGGCGGTAGTCGACGATGCGGTCGACGAGCAAGAACGGGTACCGGTGCGGCAAGTACTTCATTATCTGGCCGATGTCGTATAGCGTCGCCCCCGGATCGAACGAGGGGACGCGGTTTTTTTGTTCCATATACCTCTTCACGCTCCTTATCATGCCGACGTTAACGGCGTGGCCGGAACGCATCGCGATTATGTGCCCTCTAAAGCGGGCGCCGAAAAGCGTAAGGTCCCCTATCAAATCCAAGATTTTATGGCGCACCGGCTCGTCGTCGAAGCGCAGGCCGTCCTTGTTGAGCGGGCCGTTGTCGCCGACGACGACGGCACATTCCAACGTACCCCCCTTTATCAAACCGGCGCCGCGGAGCATTTCGATTTCGCTCTCCAGCGCGAACGTACGCGCGGGCGCTATCTCGTCGACGAAGTTGTCCTCCCCCACGTCGAAGGTGTAGAACTGGGATTTCAAATAGGGATGTTCGAACCGAATAGTGAACGAGATGCGGAGGTTGTCCTCGGGAACGATCGTCATCTCCGCGCCGTCTTGTTTATAATCGAACGGTTTATCCAGTACCACCAACCGGTGCGGCTCGTCCTGTTCGACTATACCGGCGTCGCCGAGCGCCCGGGCGAAGACGGCGCTCGAGCCGTCCGTCGCGGGCGGTTCCGGGCCGTCTATCTCTATTAGAAGATTATCGATGCCCAGGCCGGTGGCCGCGGCGCACAGGTGCTCCACCGTGTATACGGTTACGCCGCCCTCCGTCAACGTCGTCCCCCGGCTCGCGCCGGTAACGTTTTCGACGCGGGCGTGAACGCGCGCCCCCCCGTCGACGTCGACCCGCTCGAATACGACGCCGGTATTCGGCGGCGCGCCTTTGAACGTAACGCGCGCCCGCTCGCCGGTGTGCAAACCCACGCCCTCAAGCGTTACTTCGTTCGCGATCGTACGTTGCTTTTCTCCCATCAACATAATTTACCCGGGGTCCTCTTCGGCGCGCCGCTTCAATTCGGCCACCTCTTCTTCGAGCTCTTTCACCCTAATAAAGTATTTTCCCAGCAGCGCGACGCGGCCTTCCCGCTTCTTGACTTCTTTCAGAGGACGGGCCGGTCGGCCGAATACGGTCTCGCCGTCACGGATCGATTTGGTAACGCCGCTCTGCGCCGCCAGGACGGCGCCGTCTCCGATTTCGATGTGAGGAACGATGCCCACCTGGCCGCCCAGAACGCAGTATTCGCCGAGAACCGTCGACCCCGCTATCCCGGTCTGGGCCGCGATTAAAGTCCCCTCGCCGATCTTCACGTTATGGGCTATATGGATAAGGTTATCCAGCTTGGAACCGCGGCCTATCCGCGTCTCCCCCATCGTCGCCCGGTCGACGGTGCAATTGGCGCCTATTTCGACGTCGTCCTCGATTACGACGACGCCGATTTGCGGGATCTTGTGGTGGACTTTCGCGTCGGTCGCGAAGCCGAAACCGTCCGAGCCGAGGACCGTCCCGGAATGTATTATACAACGGTCGCCGAGCGTAACCCGCTCGCGGATTGTTACGTTGGGGTAAATCAAACAGTCGGCGCCGACGGCCGACGCGCTACCCACGTACGTTCCGGCACCCAGCGTCGTGCGGTCGCCGACGACGGCGTCTTCCCATACCGTAACGAACGGGCCAACAGCAACCCCCTCGCCAATTCTCGCTTTTTCGTGAATATACGCGAGTTCCGATATGCCCTCCGGCGCCTCCGTTGGCGGCGCGAACATTACTACGATCCGGGCGAAGGCCGCGTACGGGTTCGCCGCCTTGATTAACGTTAAACCGGCGGCCTCGGTCTTGGGCGCTACGATTACCGCCCCCGCCCGCGTCTCCTTCAAGGCCGCCTTATACTTGGGGTTGGCGACGAAGGTCACGTCGTCAGGGCCGGCCTCTTTTATACCGTTGACGCCCCGTATTACGGCGCCGCCGTCGCCCACCACCTCGCCGTTTACCGCGGCCGCAATCTCGTCGACCGTATATTCGGGCATATCGGCTACCCCGGCGGGCGCTATTTGCTGATACCCGCTTCTTCGTTCAACTCGATAACGATTTCTTCCGTGATGTCGCGCTTTTCGTCGGCGTATAATAAAATCGCCGAATAATCGAAAATAATTTCGTAATCTTCCTTAATAGCATAAGATTCTATCTTCTCGTAAACGTTCTTGTACACGGGCTCGAAGGCGTCGCGCTCGATGCGTTTATACTTGGTGACCACCGAGCTGCGGAAATCCAAAGCCTCCTCGTAGGTAATTTTATAGGCGTCGGCTGTTTCCGCCTTGGCCTCGGGAGTCAACGGGCCGTCCAATTTCCCCTCCAACGCCGCCAGCTTTTCCTGGTACTCTTCCATCTTGGCGGCGTCTTCGACGCGGGCCTCTTCGATCTTCTTTTTGGCATCGTCCTGGGCTTCTTTAAACAGGACGTATTCGTCCGCTATGCTTTCCATATTAACGTACGCGTAATTGAATACTTTACTCTCCTCGGCCGCGCATAAGACGACCGGCGCGGCCAGCGCCGCGACCAACGTCAAGGATATTAACCATCTTAACCGCATTTCTTCCACTCCTCTTGGTATTAAAAGCCCCAAAGACCTATTCTTCGCGGCCGCGTTTGCCGAGCCAGGCTTCCAGCCCTACGATCGACAAGTAAAAATCGAACATCTCCTCTTTCAAACCCTGGGCCGGCGAACCACCCCGGCGGCTATATTCCAACGCGACGTCGAGCCTGCTGTTTTCGTTGTTCATAAACAGGTATCCCGCGCCTACGGCTACGCCCATTTTGGCGAATTCGCCGTGCTCGGTAGAATACCAGGGGACGTACGACACGCCGGCGCGATAGGGCATCCGCCACAGGAAGAAGGACTTCCTGGCGGTCGTCAACCGGCCTTCGGCGCCGGCGTGAAACTCGACGGTATCGCGGTAACCAAAGTCCCCGCCGTCGACGGCGAACGCCGACCACGCCGTATAGCGTACGTCCGCGGCGAACCGACCCCGGGGACCGAGGACGTACGCCGCCCCCAACCCGGCCGCCCAAGGCATCGTGAACCGGTGGTCTTCCTCGTACAACGTCGCGTATTCGGTAAAGACAGTTTCGTGCACGCGGTGAGTACTGTACAGCTTCAACGCCGCGCCCACCGAGAGTTTATCCGACACCAAATATCCGGCCCCGAGCACTCCTTTTACCCCTTTATATGCCGCTTCCAGAGTTTCCTCAATACGCGAATAACCCTTCTCTTTAAACTCCTTGGAATATATCTCCTTGGGCGCGCCGAAATTGTAGCCTGCGGTACCGCCCACGTACCACCGTTCGCCGAGGCGGCCCGCCAACCCCGCCGAGAAAGAATAGACCGCCCCGTCACCCAGACGGCGGCTGGTCCCCACAACCTCGCCTTCGTACTCGAGCGGCCTCGTCAATTCGTAATTCTGGTTCAACTCCTCGTGTAAACCGAGCGATAGCGCGAGCGAATCCGACAACGGTAACGCGAGTTCCGCCCGGGGGATGTCGTACGTAACCTCCACGCTCTTCCCCGCCGGCGTCTCATAAGAGTTATACCCGCGGTATAAAGTAACGTTAAAAACCGCGCGTCCGTACGTAGCCGGCACCGCCGGGTTCACGCCGTTGACATTCGAGCCGTCGAACAGGCCGAGGGCGGCGCCCCCCATGCCGTGCGCCCGCGCGTCTACGTCGATACCGGGCTCTCCCGGCGTATCCGCGGCCAGAATCGTATTAGCCAGCGCCGGCCCCGCGGCGAGCATTAGCGCCGCCGACGCAAAAAACGCAATATATAATAACATCCTTTTCAAATCAGCCGCTGTTCTCCCTCTATTCCGGCGTCACGTACCACGGCTCGGGCGGCAACGTATATTCGATTTCCAGGTACGGCCTACGGTCCGGGTCGCTGTTATCCTTGGCACCGAACCGGGGGAAAGTCTGCGCCGCGCTCTCGTCGGCCGCCTTTATGACAAGGCCGAAGTTGGGGTGCGTGCCGGATATCCACTCCTGGACGAGCGGATTTATGTATAGGTCCACATATCCCGGCGGCTCTTTCTTAAACTCGCGGTCAATATAAGCGTAGTTATCGTGGAATTGTTGGAGCTCGAGGATGTCCTGGGGCGCGCCCTCTTCAAACGGAGCGGTTAAGCGATATACGGCGATATAAACGCGTTCGTCCCTAACCGCGGGTTGGTAATAAAGGCGGAGCCGGGCGCGCGCCACCGACGCCGTCGCCGGGATGCCGGTCGCCGTCGGCGAAACGTCGAAATAAAATAATGTGCGGCGGGCGTAGCCGTTAAAGGAACCGAAATCCAGGAACTCGTCGTACCCGTGAATCTCGCCGCCGCCGAACTCGCCGTCATATTCCGTTATGAAACAATCCTTCTCCGGCAGGACGGCGTAGTACGCTTTTTCGCCCTCGTCGTCGACGTACGCTATTTCCAGGCGGGGCGTATTGGTTTTGGTGTACTGGTTGGTCGAGTAGAATTCCTTTATGCCGGCGCCGGCCGATTCCTCCTCGTCGCTCAACTTAAGAACGACGCCGTAGTTCCGGTACGGATTAGCCATCCACTCCAGCGCCAGCGCCGTAAGGTCGTAGTTAATAAACTGGCGCTGGTAAGAGGGCCGACCCACGACGGCATCCGCCGCCGCCGGGCCGTAATCACCGCCCTCCGCGGTCCAGTTCTCTTTGCGGCTCGCCCGCCACCACGTCGCGCGGTCCTCGTCGAAGTCCCGCCACAGCGGCCTTACCTCGATAGTAACGTCCCCTTCGGCGTAAACGTCGTCGTTCAAACTGCCCGAAACGCGGAGGTACGGCACACTCAAGTCTACGCTCCGGATTTTACTTATGGGGACCTCTTTGGGGACGTCGCCGACTTCGAACCGGAGGAGGGCGCGGCTACGGAATCGGTCGGGCGCGCCGTAACTGCCGACGGCCAGACGGTAATGCCGGCCGGTGGGCGCGAATACGTCGTAAAAAGTATCGCGCCACCCTACGTCGGCGGGATACAACGTTACTTTCGTGACCGGCGTTTCCGGCCCCTGGAACCCGACCGGGTCGCCGGTGGGGGCGCCGCACGACAAGGCGACGAGCATGGCCGCCGCTAAAAAAAGGCGGCGCGGAATCGAGACTTTTTTAGCCATAGGGAATATACCAAAGGCCGCTTCCCGCGGCACTACGGCCTAAAAACTATCATAATTAGGGACGGGGTGTCAACGTCGAAAAGCCGGGGCACTTAACCTCGGCTCTCGATTCTATGCGCGCTGGGCGGCGTCGCGGCCCGGGCCGCCCGGCGTTAGTTTTGCTTAAAGACGCGTTCGTCGTATTCGGTCTCGAGCACCACCTTATGTTCGGCCTCCTCCAACGCCAAAGACCTGAACACTACCTGCATGGCGGGATCGGTCGCTTTCTGGGCGAGGTCCAAGTACATACGCTGCGCCGCCTGCGCGGTTTTAATCGCGATTAGCAGCGCCTCCCGGGTATCCAGTTCGCTGCGCAAGACGACCTCGGCCGTTACGTAGTCCGTGATCCTCAGGTCGGCCGTCTCTCCCGCCATCGGCGGTATCTGCCCGTCGCTTTTCATTTTAAGCAGGCGCTCTCTTTGCCTCAGTTCCTCGGCCGCGAATTTTACGAACGCTTTCCGCGTCGACGCGTTTTTAACCTTTTGCGCCAGCTTAGTATAGAAATCGTAAGCCTTCTTTTTTTCCCTGACCGCGAAGGCCATTATCTTATCGAAGGTCTCCGCCGTCTCGAGCTCCGAGAGTTCGCGCTTAAGGACGGACGATTCCTTCTCTTTCGTTGTGGGCGCAGACATTCTTACCCCTTTCCGTAATTTTCCTAGGCCTGAGCTCTCCACCGTATCGCGAACGTCGTACGGCGAGCTCCCCGCCCCTTAGTCCTGGGCGAAGACGTGTTCGTCGTACTCGGTCTCCAGTTGGAGCTTTAACTCGGCCTCTTCCTGCGCTAAAGCCGCGAACATGGTTTGGATCTTCTGGGCGTCGGCGTGCGCCGCCAGGTCCGCATACAGGTTCTGGGTTATGGTCGTCGAGTTGATGGCGAACATCAGGACTTCCCGCGTATCCATATCCTTATGCGGCTCGCCGCCCCTGGTTATGTACCTGGTAATCGACAGGCTGCGGACGTTTTTAGGCGCGATGGTCAGTTTCCCGTCCCGCTTCATTTTAACCAGACTCTTCCGGTGTTTTAGGCTTCTGCGGGCCAGGGATTTCAAAGCCTTGCCGGCGGACGGGTGCCGTACCGACTTCGCCATCTCGTCGTAGTAGTGGCCGGTCTTTTCCTCTCTGTCGATAGCGAAGTCCAATACCTCTTCGAAATTCTTGAAGGCACTCGCAGAAATCGCCGGGCCGGCCCGGTGGCTGTCGCAAGAGGTGACGAGCTCGCCGGGTTTGCGCTTGCGGCAGATCTCCCGGTTGGCGCACGACTTGCACAGACCTTTCATGCCCGGCTTGGCCTTCATGGCGTCGACCGCCGCCGAGCCTAAGAGTTCTTTTAGTTCCTGTTCTCTGTTAACGGCCTTTTCCTCTTCCTTCTTTTTACCGGTTGTGGTCGGCATGATCTCCTCCTATGCGAGTTAAGCTAATCCTTGGCTTTAGTTTTGACCGAGAACGCGGTCTTCGTACTCGGTCTCGAGCTTGAGTTTATGCTTGGCCTCCTCCTGGGCCAGCGCCAGAAGGAATTCCTGTATCTCCGCGACGACGGCCTTCGCGGCCAGGTCGCGGTACAGGTTAACGGCGGCTTCCTCCGCCCTTATGGCTAAGATGTATGCCTCGCGGGTGTCCATATCTTCCCGCGGCAGCACTTCGGCCGTCAGGTATTCGTCGATCCTGGGGTCCGGGACGTTCTCCGGTTTGATGGAGGGGTGGCCGGCTTCTTTCATCTCAACCAGCCCGTCGATATGCGCGACCTCCTCGGCGGCGAACTCCTCGAACGCCTTCCTGGTCCACGGGTGCTTGGCTTGTCCGGCGAGCGCCATATAGGAGACGTACGCTTTCGTCTCTTCGCGAATGGCGAATTCGACGACTTCCTCGAACGTATTCAGCTCCTCGGCCGCCGGCGGGGCTTTCACCTTGGCCTCGAGGTCGGCCAGAGCCAGTTCGTCCTTGCGTCGGGTTTCTTTGACCATTTCTTCTACTCCTTGCGTTAATGCTTCTTTGTTTTCCGTGTTTTTGTTCGGCAGACGGGGAACGGCTTTCCCATCCCTTAGTTCTGCGCGAAGACGTAGTCGTCGTACTCCATCTCGATCTTGTGTCTGTGTTTGGCTACTTCCTCCGCTAAAGAGAGGAAGACTTCCTGGATTTCGGGGGTCGCGGCCTGGTCCGCGAGGTCCACGTAATGGCGATAGGCGCCGCTTTCCGCCTTCAGCGCGATGACGTAAGCTTCGCGAGTATCCATATCCTCGCGGGGTAAAACCTCGGCTGTGACGTACTCGGTAATTTTCAGGCCGGGAACGTTGTGAGGTTTGGGCGCCTTACGCGGGCTGTGCTTCATCGCTACGAAGCGTTCAATGTGCTCGAGTTCGTCGGCCGCGAATCCTTCCAGCGCCTCGCGCGTCCACGGGTCTTTCACGCGGACGGCCAGGTCCATGTAGTACTCGTATGCCTTCGTACCCTCGTCGACGGCGAAGTTCAGGGCGTCTTCAACGGTCTTGAACTCGAGCGCTACGGCCGCCCTCAGTTCCTGACTTTCGGCCTGAACCGTTCTCTTCGTTTCCGGGGTTGTGCGGGCCATTTCGCTCTCCTTTCGTATATTCGTTAAAACTTTCGTGGGCATCGGTCAATCCTTCCACTACTTATATGCGCGAAAAGCGTGCCAAAGAAGGGCGTCGTTCGAAAAAAGCGCGGGCACCGGCAATCGATATCGCCATCCCCTTATTATTCAATAGCTTAGGCGTCTGGGATTTCGGTTAATAAAAAAACCGCGCAACTGCGCGGTTTAGAAAATCGGGGATTTTTCAGGGAATATTCGACCACCAGGGAATTTCTCCCTAGTAGGTGGAAGGCTTACAGGCCGGCCTCTCGCCTCTTCAACTTCTCCCTTAACGTCTTTACGTCTATACCCAGGACCTTCGCCGCCCGGGACTTATTCCCGCCGACGCTCTCGAGGACCCGCACGATATGCTCGATCTCGACTTCCTCCAACGTCCGGTCCAGACCCGCGCCGCCGGCCACCCGGAACCTCATCGCGGAGGGCAGCTGCGTAACGTCGATAACGTCGCTCTCGGACATCGCGACCAACCGCAAAATGACGTTCTCCAGCTCGCGGACGTTGCCGGGCCAGTAGTATTCCGTAAACGCGTTTATCGCTTCGTCCGCGAGGCGCGGCGCCGGCTTGCCGAGCTCGGCGGCGTACTTCGCCAGCATATGGCTGGCTAATAATAGTATGTCGTTGCCCCGGTCGCGCAAGGGAGGGAGGCCTATCCGTATTACGTCCAAACGATAATAAAGGTCCTCCCGGAAAGCGTTTTCCTTTACCATGGTTTTTAAATTTTTATTGGTTGCGGCGACGATGCGCACGTCCACCGTCTCCGGCTTCCGGGAACCGACCATCGCAATCTCTCTATCCTGAAGGACCCGCAGCAACCGAACCTGCATCGCCGGGCTGGTCTCGCTTACCTCGTCCAGGAAGATAGTCCCGCCGTCGGCATTTTGAAAAAACCCGGGCCGCGTAGCGTTCGCGCCGGTGAAAGCGCCTTTCACGTGACCGAAGAGTTCGCTCTCCAACAAGTCCTTCGGAATGCCGCCGCAATTTACGGGGATGAACGGGGCCGCCGAGCGGGGGCTGACGCAGTGTACCGTCCGAGCCACGAGCTCTTTGCCGGTGCCGCTCTCGCCGGCTATGAGCACCGTCGCGTCCGTCGCGGCCGCTTTTTCGATCTCCCGGTATACCGACTGCATCACCGCGGATTCGCCTATTAACCCGTAAAAACACGGGCGTGCCTCTACGCTCTCAACGCGGGCCTCCCGCCTCGCGGAAAGCTTGTCCGACACGCGACGTACGGCGCCGCTGAGCTCCTTGGACGTAAACGGCTTCGATACGTACTCGTCGGCGCCGGTCTTCATCGCCTCGACGACGCCGTCGACCGAGGGGTAACCCGTTATCACGATAATGCCGGTGTCAGGCAGATTTTGTCGCACGTGTCGCACGAGTTCCAGGCCGGTCACCTCCGGCATCTTCATATCGGTAATGACGATATCGACGGGGCTCTCGTCCAGGACGCGTATGGCCTCGGCTACGCTCGAAGCCGTAAACACGGTATAACCTTCCCCCGCCAAATTCCGCTGCAACAGCTCCAACGTATCCGGAGCGTCGTCGACCGCCAACAACCTTCCTTTTTTACGGGCTTTAGTCATCCGCTCCGCGCTCCCCGGAGGCCGGGGCCGATTTACGCGACAGCTTCATTTCGAAGCGCGACCCCTTTCCGACTTCGCTCTGAACGCCTATCGAACCGCCGTGGGCCTTAACGATACCGTGCACTACCGACAGGCCCAGGCCGGTCCCTTCGTTTATGTCCTTGGTCGTAAAGAACGGCAAGAACACTTGCCTTTGGACCTCCTCCGTCATACCGGTTCCCGTATCTTCCACCACCAGGTAGACGTAGTCGTCGTCGGCCCGGGTCGTTATCGTAATGGTACCGCCGGCGGACGTGGCGTGGATGGCGTTGACGACGAGGTTGACGAGAACCTGCGTCAGCTGCGACGCGTCCGCGGCTACGGGGGGCAGCCGGGACGCGAGTACGCGCTTCACCTTGATACCCTCTTTGGCGCAGCGCGACTCGAGGAAGTACAACCCCTCCTCGACGACCTGGTTCAAATCAAGCGGCGTCTTCTTGGTTGGGATTTGCCGCCCGAATATCAGCAACTTCTTCACTACCTCGCGGGCGTGGAGCGAAGCGGCCGAGATCTTATCCACGTCGCGCCGTAAATTATCGGGAAGGTCCTCGCTTTGGAGAACCAATTCCGCGAACCCGAGTACGTTGCCCAGCGGCTCGTTCAGCTCATGCGCGACGCCCGCGGCGAGTTGGCCTATGGTGGCCAATCGGTCGGCGTGGCGCAGCTGCTCCCCTATACGCGCCTTCTCCTCTTCCGACTCGCGTCTTTCTACGATGAGCGAAATTTGCCGCGCCACGGCCTCCAGCAAGTTCCGCTCTTCCGTGGGGAAGACGAACCCTTCGATGTGGTCCTTGGCTTCGGTATAACCTACTTCTACGGTGCCGCGTTCTCGGCCGTTCACGGTGACCGGAACGACGAGTTCCTCGGAGCGCTTCGCGAAGGCCGGCGTCTCGTACGAGCGCCCGTCCAACGTGACGCGCGCCTGGGCTACCTCGGGATATTGAATGGCGGTCGGCAGCAACTCGGCGATGCGGCCGAGGATCTCGTCCAACGAAGCGTTGGGCCGCTGCGCAACCTGCGCGATCCCGTACAGACACGTCAACTCTTTAACCCGGTCGCGTAAAGCCCGCTGCGCGCGCCGGTCGGCTATCGTTATCCCGATGGCCTGGGCGACGTCTTCGAAAAACGCGATGTCTTTGTCGTTGAAATGGTCGGCGCGGCCGCTCGCCAGCTCCAATAGCCCCTGGTTGGCGCGGTCGATCTCGAATCGTACGATCGCGATAGATTTGCAATCGCCGCTTAGCGCGAGCGCTTCCTCGCCGTCGCCGCCCAAAACGGCCGGCTTGGCCGCGTCAATGGTCCAGAAGCTCCCGTTCCCGGTGAAATTGGGCGAGGCCGGCACGGGCCGCCGTTCGAATACCCTCCGCCGGATTTCGGCCAGCGCCGGGTCGCCGCCGGCGTCAAGCAGACTTTCGTAGCCCTCGTCGCGGTGGTAATATTTCATCCCGAAACGGAGTCCTCCCTCGCTCCGGACCTCGGCCCGCCACAAGTAGCTCAAGTCGCCGTCCGTCGTCCTTATCTCCAACACGTCACAGGCCGCCCCCTCCAGGAGCAGCTTCGATAGCATCCGAAGGTACAGGTCCCTCGGCACGCCGATGTTGGCGAAGAGAAGCAGCCGGCGCGTCAAGCCCGCGAAATCCTTATCCGGCTTGGCGGGGGGCCGTTTCGTCTTAACGACTTGTCGTTTGCGTTTAGCCATTACTCGAGGGCTCGCGAACTCGCACCCGACCGACATAATCCGTTTACGGCAAACGTAAATTCGCGAGCAGCGGTACGTTACTTCCCATTATACCGTTCTCGACCGGGAGAGCGGCGCGATTCGCCGGTGCTTACCTTCAGGTTCGGCCGCTACGTACCCGCGCTTACTTCCTCCGGCACGTCGGCCGTAAGGACCGCGGCGATACGCTCGAGCCCCAAATCGATCTCATCCTTGGTAATCACGAGCGGCGGCGCGAGCCGTATTACGGTATCGTGGGTCTCTTTAGCCAACAGGCCAAGGCGCATCAGCGCCTCGCAGAACCGCCGCCCGCCGCCCGCCTCCTCTTTCAATACGATCCCGGCCCACAAGCCCTTGCCCCGCACGAAATCGACGTAGCGGCTGTCTATCGCACGCAGCTCGCCCAGGAGGTACTCGCCCAGCTCGAGCGCGCGACCGCACAGGTCTTCATCCACGATAACCTTGAGCGCTTCCCGGGCGACGGCGCAGCCCAGCGGGTTGCCGCCGAAAGTGGAGCCGTGGTCGCCGGGCTCGAAGACGTCCATCGCCGCGGCGTCGCTCAGCACGGCCGAAACCGGGTACATCCCGCCGGAGAGCGCCTTGCCCAAAATAACCACGTCCGGCCGGATGCCGTCGTGCTCGCAACACAGCATCTTACCGGTCCGACCCAGGCCGCTCTGTATCTCGTCCGCGACGAAGAGCACGTCGCTGGCGGCGCATAACTCGCGCGCCGCCGTAAGGTAACCCTCGGGAGGTACGACGATGCCGCCCTCGCCCTGCAGCGACTCGACGAGGAACGCTACGGTATGGGGCGTAATCGCTTCCTCCAGCGCGGCCGCGTCGCCGTACGGTATTAATTTGAAACCGGGCGCGAAGGGGCCGAAGCCGTCGCGGTACTGGGGCTCGGAAGAGAAGCCGACGATAGTAGTCGTCCGGCCGTGGAAGTTGCCGTCGCAGGCGATGATTTCCGCGGCGCCGTCCGGGACCCCCTTCACTTTGTAGCCCCATTTCCGCGCCAACTTGATCGCCGTCTCGACGGCCTCCGCGCCCGAGTTCATCGGGAGCACTTTCTCGTATCCCATAAGCTCGCAGAGTTCCTTCTCGAACAAAGGGAGCTGGTCGTTGCGGAAGGCGCGCGACGTCAACGTAAGCCGGGCCGCCTGTTCCTGCATAACGCTCACCAACCGCGGGTGGCAATAGCCCTGGTTGAGCGCCGAGTACGCGGCCAAAAAGTCGAGATATTTCTTGCCGTCGACGTCGTAAACCCAAACGCCCTCGCCGCGCGCCAGCACGACGTCCAACGGCTTGTAGTTGCGGGCGCCCCATTTATCCTCGTACGATATTAGTTCATTGGCGTTTACCATAATACGGCGTTAAACCTCCTCTAAACGTCAACTTCCTTTAAATAACGCGGCGAGAGGCGATGCGTGCCGCCTTCCCGCACCGTTATACCCTGCTCGTAGAAATAATCCAAAAGGGCCGTCGCTTGCTTGCGCGACAGCTCCTGCGTATCCTTGTACTCCGCGGCCCGTACGGTCCCGTGGTTGCGCAGGTATTCTATGATTTCTTCTTTCTTTTTTTCGACGAAGGCCGGGACCGCGACGACCTTCTCGGGCAGCATCACCAACACCCCGCGCGACAGCGCGAACTTCAACATCGTCGCGCCCTCGGCGTAATCGGCGAGGTGCTGCTCGAGCTCCTCCCTACCCCGCATGGGCGGCCCGCTACCCATGAAATCTTCCAACGCCGCGAGCGCCTTTTTATGAGCCGGGGCGAGGGTGGGCGCCGCGCCCGCCAGCCTATAGCCGCCGCCGAACGCCTCGAGCTTACCGTCGACCGCCAACCCCTCGAGCAGCGCCGCGCATCCCTCCGGCGAAAGGACGTACGGTAACTTGGCGCGCACTTCGTCGCGCGATACGGCTTCCCGCAACGGGTCGCGCCCCAACGATTCCCGAACCGCTTTTACCGCGGCCTCTTTAATCGGCGCCGCGTCTTTGGCGGGAACGTACTCCGCGCCGAAGCGGGCGGCTACCCCTTTCGCGACCAGCGCCTCGAGCGAGCTGCGCAACTCTTCTTCGGAGATATGCGCGACGGCGGCCGCCAACTCCGCGACCCGATACGCCCGCTTGGGGCCGCGAGGCCGCGTAAATATCGCCCGCAGGAGCGCCGCCGGGTCCCCGGCCGCGGCCTCCAGCTTCCGGAGCTCGTCGACGACCCACGGCTGGCGCCGGTGGGGCGTCGGAAACGGCTCGATTATTCTGCCGCCCCCCAGAAGCCGCAGCGTCGACGGGTCCCTTATCACGAAGGGTTCGTACCGGACGGCCACCACGGGTTCTTCGAGCACCACCTGGGCGTAATAACTCTCGCCGGCTTCCGCCACGTCCACGTCCAACAACAGGAGCCGCCCCATGGCCTCGGCCGTTCCTTTATTGAAACGCACCCGCGCCCGATGGCGCACCGGGCCGGCGTCTACGTCCAATTTCAAATCCAGCCGACGCGTCGGCGTGAGGAGCCCCGGCGCCGCTATCTCGAACCCGCGGCGGACCTCGTCCTGGTCGACGCCGGCGACGTTCAACGCCGTCCGCATACCGACTGTCGCAACGTCAACCCCTTTATGTCGGCTCTGGACCCCCCGCACCCTGACGGTACGGCCGAACGGTTGAATCTCCAACTCGTCCTGGCGATGGACTTCCCCCGAAGCCACCGTGCCGGCCACGACCGTGCCGAACCCCCGCAGCGAGAAGACGCGGTCGATAGCCATCCGGAAAGCGCGCCCGGGCGGCCGCGGCGGCACATCCGATAACGCCTCTTTGAGCGCCGACCGGACGTCTTCGACGCCCTCACCCGTAACCGCAGAGGCCGCCACCGCCGGCGCCCCTTCCAAAAACGAACCGGCGAAAAATTTCGCCAGGTCCTCCCGGACAAGCTCGAGCCAATCGTCATCGACGAGGTCGGCCTTGGTTATGGCGACGACGCCTCTTGCGACGCCCAGGTGGCGAAGGATGGCGAGGTGTTCGCGCGTCTGCGGCATAACGCCCTCGTCGGCGGCGACGACGAACAGCGCCAGGTCGATGCCGGCGACGCCGGCGACCGCGGTCTTGATAAAGCGCTCGTGGCCCGGCACGTCGATGAAGGTCGCGACGGCGCCGTCGCCGAAGTCGGCGTGGACGAAGCCGAGGTCGATGGTCATACCGCGTTCTTTCTCCTCGGGGAGGCGGTCGGGGTCCTCGCCGGTCAGCGCGCGTACGAGGGCCGATTTGCCGTGGTCCACGTGGCCCGCGGTCCCGATAGTGTAGGCGCGCGTTTCCTCCGGTTCCTTTGCCATTAAGTTCGAGTTTAGCTTAAACGGCGTGCGAAATCAACATCCGCCGCCGGGCGAGTAACGTTGTTGAAAAAGCGAACCTTTTCATATACAATCTTCTAAACGATACTACAACCGGAGCAAAGGTGGAGATTCCTATGTGGTTAAGAATCAATTTCGCCGGCGTCGCACGCGTAACGTTGCTTACCGTAGCTTTGTATCCTGTCGTGGCGCTACCGGGGCCGGCGCACGCCGACAACGACGTCCTCGCGACGATAGACGGCGAACCGGCGGTAACGTGGTACGACGTATACTTCTTCTATCGGGACGCGGCCGGGACCGGGCCCATGGCCGAGATATCGGTAAAAGAAGTCGAAGATACGGTCGACACGTTAGTTACGGCGGAAATAATTTTACGAGAAGCCGAGGAAAAGGGCTACGCCGACAAGGAAAGCTTCCGAAACGGCCTCGCGGGGTACCGGCGGAAATTGCTGCGCGAAATGCTGGGCGAAGCCCTCGCGCGAGACACGACGTTCACCGAAGAAGAAATTCGGTCGGCTTACGAAAAGGATACTACCCGTCGGATCTGCTCGGTCATAGTAATCCAAAAACGCGAGGACGCCGAAACGGCGTACGCCGAACTCGCCGCCGGCCTCCCCTGGGATGAAGTCGAAAAAAAATATTCCGTAACGGCGAAAATAGAAGCAGGCGGCGAATACGGCACCTTCGCGTTACCGTACGACGGAACTGCCGCCGCGGAGGCCGTTTACGGTACCCCCGTGGGGGGATACGCCGTCCCCGTCACTACCCCCTTCGACGTCGCATGGTATGTATACCGCGTCGAGGGAACGGTACCCGGACGGCGTGACACGTTCGAGGAAGCCCGCGCTGAGATTGAAAAAACGCTCGTAACGACGCGGACGTTGGCGCGGATGGAACATCTCGCAACAACGCTACGCGCTTCCTCGAATATAACCCGGAACGAAGACGCGTGGCGGGACCTGCGCACGTTAACGTTCACGGCGTTAATCGAGAAATGGCAAAACTCAGAAGTTACGGTCTCCGAAGTCGGCGGCATGCCGATAAAAGGTTACGACTTCGCCTCCTCCATCAGCGACTATTTCAACGCCGGCGTAGACGGCGTGGACGCGTACAAAGCCGAAAACCCGGAAGATTACCTTCGCGCGGCCGAACGCTTATTAGAGCGGCTGGAAGACTCCATCATATTGGAACTTGAGGCGCGGCGGCGCGGGATCGACGAAGACCCGGAATTCGCTTACCGGTACAAAAAATACCGGGCTAGCATTCTCACCGAGCACTTTTCGACCAAGGAATTTAAAGCGAAGCTCCCGGACATAACCGACGCAGACGTCGAACGTTACTACGAGACCCATAAAGAGGAATTCGCTATATCGGAACACGCCGAGGTCTATTTGCTGGTGGCTTCCGGGCGCGACGACGTCGAGGCCCTCCGCGCCCGAATCGCACGAGCCGATGACCCGGTAGGGACAGCCGCATCACTTGCCGCCGCGCGCGCCGCCGTGACGGGAAACGCGAGCGCGACCGATACCGGACAGGAAGAATTCTACGGGGTCGTAAAGGTCATGCGTGAACCTCGCGTCGCGGAAGAGGAAGACCCGCTCGCCGCGGACCTCCGGCCGCGCGTTTTCCCCTTCGCGGGAACGAACCAGGTAAACGAGGTTTTCCAAACGGCCGACGGTCGGTGGGCCTTCTACGTATCGCTCCGCTACGAAGCTTCCCGCCAGCAGACGCTGGAAGATCCCGGCGTGGAATTCGAGTGTTCCCGACGGGCGTGGGCCGAATACTACGGAAGCGACGAAGTCGACGAATTATCCCGCCGCTGGCTGGCGTCGCTCCGGGAGAAACACAAGCTCGAGCTCGCCGGCGAAAAGTTCGAGGAAGTCGCCGCGCGGCTCAACGCGTCGAAATAGTCCGGCCCGGCCCCTTCATCCCCCCGAAGAAACGACCCTTCCCGAAAAAAAATCAAAGCCCCCGCTGGGGGGCTTTAATTTTACTATCTGCTTGAGACTAGCTTAGCGGTACATCGCCTTCACTTTGCCGAGCGAAGCGGGTTCGACGCCCACGTTGTAGCCGTCCCACATGTACTTAAGGAAGTTGCCGTAGAGTTTCTGCGGCGAATCGAGTATGCAGTGAACCTTGTAGCCGCTGATTACGCTGTGTTTATCCGCGGCATAGCAGAGCCCGCCCTGGCCGGGAGTCGACGAAGCGGTCCAGCCCGTAACCGGGGTAGCGGTCGTCCACGTGAGCGGGTGGCCGGCGGTACCGACGCCCGCGTTGCCGTACGTCCAGTTAGTAATACCCGAGACGATAGGGTGGCTAGCGACCCAAGTGAAATGCGGCTTCGGCGGCATCGTCAAACGGCTCGTGCAAGAGACGCCCATAGCGGTTTTGATGGGGTTTTCGAGGCTGTAGTGCATACCCCAGTCGTTGAAGAAGAACGGCCCAATTTTCTTGTTGTAGTAATCGGCCATAGCCTGGTAATCGGCAGTACTCAACGACCGATAGTTGTTGGTGGCATAGAGAGCCATATCCCAGGGCCCTCCGGTTTTCAGGGCCGAGATAAACCCGGTAATGTTGCTATCGGGGAAATCCGTGACCGCGGAAGCCGGGAAAGTAGTCTTTATGGTCGGGACGAAGTACGAGCCGTAGGCGCCCAATATGCCGTAGCAGACGAGGATTTTACCAGGGTCCGCCGCCGGTGTCAACGCCGCAGCGCCGCATAACAACGCAACGGTAATTACGAAAACTCTCCTCATTACATCCTCCTCTCAAGAGGTTATAAAATGTTGAAATACTTACCGGTTTCATTCTATAAAGGCCCGGCCAACTTGTCAAGCCTTTTTTTCGCAACCTACGGAAGGTGCCCGATAATCCGGGTTTTGTGTCCCCCCTTACGGAAGGACGGCGGCCATTCATCTGGGCCGGGCGTCGCCGCCCGGCTCAAGCGGCCTACCCGCGGCGGCGCGTCCTTTCGAACGCATGACCCGGGCCGGTCCCGCCGCCTATTCGGCCTTGCTTCGGGTGGGGTTTGCCGTGCCGACGTCGTTACCGACGCCGCGGTGAGCTCTTACCTCGCCTTTTCACCCTTGCCTGTGCCGCGCGAAGCGGCCATCGGCGGTTTGTTTTCTGCGGCACTTTCCGTCGCCTCGCGACGCCCGGGTATTACCCGGCACCCTGCCCGGTGAAGCCCGGAATTTCCTCGGCCTGCGCGCAAGGCGCGGCCGCGGCCGCCCGGGCACCTTCCCTTTTTATGTATAGCACATTTTACGACAAAATGGAAGTTCCGAATACGAATTATCGATAAAAAGCGACCGTCCCGTACTAAAATAGTGTTTGCATACATAAACGAAGTATGTTAAACTCCCGCCGAGCTTTTTAGAGTAAAGGTAGAAAGACAAAATGAAAAAAGATATACATCCCGAGTACGAGTTGGCTATCGTCCGTTGCGCGTGCGGCAACGAGGTCGAGATACGCACTACCAGACCGGGCGTCAACGTCGAGATCTGCTCCAACTGCCACCCGTTCTACACCGGCAAGCAGAAACTCGTCGATACCGCAGGCCGCGTCGACCGCTTCCGTAAACGGTACGGCCTGGCCGAAGACGGCTCCACCGACGAAGCCATCGCGCGCGGCGAAAAACTACGTAAAGATAAAGAAGCACGCGCTAAGAAGAAAAAACCCGCCGTAGTTAAGGCCGAAGCTAAAAAAGCTAAACCCAAACCTAAAGCCGAAGCCGAACCGGCTAAGAAACCGCCCGTCGAGGCCGAAGCTAAACCGGCAAGCCCGAAAGCTGAAAAGAAGAGCGAGGGCGAGCCGGCGGTCGAAGGCGAAACGAAGCCCGCCGAGAAAC
>CBFCYS010000024.1:0-23028 GCA_965602215.1 uncultured bacterium | reverse complement strand
GGGCTAAACGAGCGAACGGACCGTAGCGTCGGACCTCCCGGCGGGAGGCTGGTCGTTTGAAGCAGACAAGGGGCTTAAGCCCCTTGTCCAGAGGCGGCGACCCCCGACGCCCTTTGCCCCGAACCCAACCCTTCCCCGGGGTACATCGGCGCGCCACCTCCGGATCCCGTTTAAAGTCGCGTTTTTCATCCCCCTCAACTTTTCCACATCCTGGTGGTTACCTCGCCCCTTTACTCTACCGGAAACGGGCCACCCTCGGCCTTACCTCTTGACTGGGTAAAACGTTATGTTATGCTTGCGGAACGATGGCCCCGATGAAGCGTCGTATCGCGAAAAATACCACCGCCCTCCTCGCCACCCGGATCATCAACCAGGTGGCGGGATTTTTACTCGTCGTATACGCCTCCCGGCGGCTGGGCGTCGAGGATTTCGGCAAATACTCCTTTGTCGTCGCCTTCTACCTGGTCTTCGAGTTAATATCCTTCTTCGGCTTGCAGAACTTTCTTCCGCGGGAAATAGGCCGGCGGCGCGAGGAGGCCGGGAAGTACTTCGTACACGCCGCGGTGCTGGTGGGCGGCGTGGGGTTGGTGCTGGTCGCCGCGATGAACGGCGTGGCCGCGGCGTACGGCCTGGCCCGGGATACGTACCTGGCCGCGGTCGTCGCCTCGCTGGGCCTCGTACCGGCGTCGCTGGGCGCGGCGGCGGAATCCACCTTCATCGGCATAGAGAAGGCCGAGTTTATAACGCTTCTCACGTTCGTCAAACGTACGCTGGTAACGGTCGTAAGCATCCTGGCTTTATGGCTCGGGTACGGCGTGGTGGGGCTGCTCGTCGTCCGGGCGGCGGTGGAGTTCGCGTCGGCGTGTTTTTCGGTGCCGCTGTGCATGTGGCAAACGCACGCCCGCCGCGTCCGCCTGGATTGGACGTTCTTCCGCAAGCTGCTGCGGGGCGCGACGCCTTTCGCCGGCCTCGCGGTCCTGGCTTCTATCTACTGGCGCCTCGACGTACTATTGCTGCAGCGGCTGGTGGGCCCGGCGGAGGTAGGCATATACTCGGCCTCGTATCGCTTGATGTTCCTCCTGATGCTCGTCCCGGACTCGTTCATGAACGCGGTCTACCCCAACCTGGCGCGGACGTGGCGCGAGGACCGGCCGCGTTTCGTCCGGCTGACGGAGCGTTCGCTGCGGTACATGGTCGCGTTCGCGCTTCCGGCGGCGGCGGGCGCGTTCGTCCTGGCCAAGCCGGTGGTCCTCCTGGTCTACGAGGCGGACTTCGCGCGTTCGGTGGCGGTGTTCTCCATCCTGATATTCGCCGTCGTCCCCATCTACATTAACAACGTCTTCTACCGGGCGCTATTCGCCGCGGAGCAGCAGTTCAAAAGCGTCGTCATACTGGTCGTAAATATTCTCGTGATGGCGGGCACCGGGATTTGGCTTATACCGCGCTGGGGGGCGCCGGGAGCGGCGGCCGCGCTCCTGATTTCGCTGGCGGCGGCCCTGGTCCAAAATTACTTCTTCACCTTCGCGCTCGTCTACCGGAGCCGGCTGGGCGGCGCCGCGGCCCGAACGGCCGTCGCGGCGGTTATAATGGGCTTCGCCATATGGGCGGTGCGGCCGTTCCTCCCCTGGCCTTCGCTAATCGTAATCGGCGCCTGCCTCTACGTACCGTTATTATTCCTGCTGCACACGCTGGGCGGCGAGGACGTCGCGGCTATAAAAGAGATCCTCGGCTTCGGCGGCCGCAACCGCAAGGCCGGCCCCGGCGCCGAAAGCAAGTAAAAAAAACTATACTTCCGGCCAGAACTATGTTAGCGTAATCCAACGTCAGGGGCTGCGAACGGACAATGCGACCGAAAACAACGCTTATTTATGGCCGAAAATAAAACGACGCTCGAGCCCAGGTGGCTCTGGTACGCTGTCTCTTTTATTCTGCCCGTCGTGGGTATAATCCTCGGTATTATTTACCGCCGCAAAGAGGCGCCCGAAAGCCGGGAGTTCGGAAAAAAGACGATAATCGCGGGCGTCGCGGGTATAGTGACGTGTTGCGCTCTATACGCCGTGTGGTTTTTCGTCCTCGGCGCCGCGGAATGGATGAAGTAAGGGAAAGCAATGAGTAACGGCGACAAACCGCTCGAGCCCGCCTGGTTGTGGTACATCCTCTCGTTCATTATCCCGATATTGGGGATAATCTTGGGCGCGATTTATATGGGGAAACCGGAACCGGACAACAAGCGCTTCGGTAAGAACTGCATCATCGCCGCCGTAATATCTTTCGTAGTCGTCGCGTGCTGCGTTATACTTTACATAATATTCGTATTTGGTATAATAGGCACCAGTATATTCGGTGCCGCGATGAGTACGTAATCCCTTTAACTTTTAATCCGCACGGAGGTATGACGGATGACGAACGGTAACAAGCCGCTGGAGCCGAAAGTACTTTGGTACATCCTCTCGTTCATTATCCCGCTGCTCGGTATTATCCTAGGCATTATTTATATGCAGAAACCCGAGCCCGAGGTAAAAGCTTTCGGCAAGAACTGCCTAATCGCGGCCATCGTCGCGATCATTCTGTGCATCCTTTGCTACGTAATTATGTTCGTAGTGGGCTTGGGCGCTAATATAATGTAGCGTCCCGGTTTTAGCGCCGCCCGGCTCTCAACGGGTCGGGCGGCGTTATACCGTAAAGAGCAACGGCACTCGGCTACGTAAAAGCCGCGAAGACGGAGGTTCACCGTATGGCCGAAGGCGAAAGGCCCCCGGAGCCACGGTGGCTTTTTTACTTGTTGTCTTTTATCGTCCCCATAGCCGGCATCGTAATCGGCGTAATATACTTGACCAAGGACGACGCCGAGTGTAAAAAGTTCGGCAAGACCTGCATCATCGCCGCGGTGGCCGCCATAGTCGCCTGTTGCCTTTGCTACGTGCTGTACTTCGTCGGCGTCTTCGGCATCATCGGCCTGAGCGGCGGGTTCTCCTAACCCCGCGTCCAATCATATAAAAGATAAAGCCGGCTCACGCGAGCCGGCTTTTTTCCTTGTTATTTCCGGACAGCCGCGGTAATCCGTGGCGGCCGCGAAACGGCTTCCCGTTTAAAACGACAGGCCGAGCGACATCGTGTGCGCCGCCTCCGCCGTGAATTCCTCCTGCGCGTACGCGTAGTCGAAGCCGACGGTATAGCCGCCCCGCGGCAGCACCACCGCCGCTCCCAGCGTCGGCGCGCCGTCGTCCAGGCCCGCCCGCAGCGCCACGCGTTCGTCCAGCCAGTACTCCGCGCCGCCGTGGTACCGCCAGCACTCGTCCCGGCCGGTATCACCCTGGAAAACCAGGAGCAGCTGCTGCCAGGGCCGCAGGCCGAACCCCAGTAATACGCGCATCGGCAAGTCCTCGTCCGGCGACGTTACCGTCTTCTCCCAACGGATGCCGGTGGCGATGTCTCGAGCCGCGGCCGCCGCGGTTAACCACTCCCACGGCGTCACGCGAACGCCGGCGTCCAGGCCGTAGCCCGAAGCGCGGCCTTCGCCGAGCTCGGAGTAGTAAAAACGTCCGCCCACGCCGGCCTGTATCCACTCCAGAACGACCGGTCGGCCGAAGCCGAAGACGAACATATTCTGCGAGTTGTCTATCTTCTCCGTCGGGTTGCCGGCGTAGTTCCGGCCTACGAGGTCGCTCACCGACGCGTTGGTCCAGCTCAGGCCCACGCCCGCGCCGGCTATTAGCGGCCGGCCGTAACCGAGCTCGATTATCCGCCGGTCGAAAGACAGCGCCCGGTACGTCGACGCAAGCTCGTTGCCGCCGACGGTGGCGAGCGCCGCCGGGTTATAGTACAACGCCGGTAGGCGGTCCAGCGCCACGCCGGCGCCGCCCAGCGCCAGCGAGCGGGCGTCCCCGGCCATAAGGGCGAACGCCCCCGGAAGGCCGCCGTCGTCGTGGTCCCCCGCCGCGGCCGCCGAAGCCAGGACCGCGCACGCGATTATCAATACCGCATATCTCGATTTCATATCGGCTCGCCTCCCCCTCAGTTGAGGACGACGAATTTGCCGCGCGCCGCGGCCTCGCCGTCCACTTCGAGCGTGAAGAAATATATGCCGTTGGCCGCGCGCGTGCCGCGCTCGCTCTCGCCGCGCCAGTATTCGTCGATGCGGTCGCCCGGGCCCCGGTACTCGTGGTCCACCAGCCGTTTGACGCGGCGGCCGGCGAAGTCGTATACGTCCAGCGTGACGGTGCCGCCGAACGCCAGGCCGTAGCGAATAGTCATGAAGCCGTCACGGTCCACCGCGAACGGGCTCGGGTACGCGAACGCCTTCGGGAGGTCGGCTCGAGCCGCGGGGGGCGTGAGCTCTATCTTGCGCCACGTGGCGCCGCTGTCCTTCGAGAAGCCGAGGCCGTAGTCGGTCCCGGCCCACACCTCCGCTTCGGAGGCCGCGCCCAGCGTCGTCACGTACGGCGTCGGCAGACCGGCCTCGACGCCGTAGTTCTCCCACGTCGCGCCGACGTCGCGCGAGCGGCTGACGCCGCCGGGCGTGCCGGGATACGCGTACGCGGCGGCCCATATCCAGGGGCCCGCGGACGCCAGGCCGTAGACGGTATGGGAACCGAGGCCCTGCGCCATATCGTAATTAATCCAGCTCGAGCCGCCGTCCTCGGACTTGTAGACGCCGTTGCCCAGAATGCTGATGTTGTTAGGGTCCGGCGGGGCGGTGCCGACCCATACGACGTCGCTTCCGCCCACGTCCTGGATGCCCACCGTCACGGCGAAGCCGATCATACCCTGCGGCGCGCCGTAAAAGGTCCAACTCGAGCCGTTATCCTCCGATTTAAAAACGCCGTACTCGTTGAGGAAAGGTTCCGACCCTTCCTCTCCCGGTTTATAGTAAGGGTTGGGATACCTTATCTGCGCCGCGGCCCAAATGAGGTCGCCGCGCTTGGCCAGCGAGTAAAAATGCCGGGCGTCCCGGCCTTGCCGGTCCTTGGGGACTATAAGCTCCCACGTCCCGCCGTTGTCCTCGGATTTGGCGATGCCGCCGTCCCACAGCGCCACCCAGACCACGCCCTCGTCGTCGACGACGACGTCCCAGGCGAGTTCACGCCAGGCGTCGGCGGGGAGGCCGTTCGCCTTGCCGTAGACGTACCACCGGCCCGCGGCGGCGTCGTAATGGGCCAGCCCGCGGCCCTCCAAGTCATACGCCCCGAAGCCGAGGTCTATGACCTCGATGCACGAAGCCCAGATGTCGCCTTCGTGCGTGGCGACGGCGATGACGTCGTTGGCGGGCAGGCCGTCGCCTTGGCGGTACGTCCGCCAGCTCGAGCCCCGGTCGTGCGTCACGCCCAGGCCGTCGACGGTCGCTACCCACACCGCGCTACCGTCCACCCAGATATCCTGGATAACGTCGGACATGCGAGGTAAGCCGCCTTCGTCGTCGGCGGCCGCCCCGGCGCCCGGGCCCTCGGCCGCGAGCCAGGAACGCTTCAAGGCCGCGCCAGCGGCCGTCGCGACCACCAACGCCGCGCAAACGCATAATATATTGAATCTCCTCAACGCTACCATCCCCTTATATTTCAAGCTAGCTCTCCGGCGGGAGCGACGCAACGGCACGCTCCCGTTTCGCCCGGCGCCGCTTATCGCGGGCCCGTACGGCCGCGAACGCGCCGGCGTAACTCAGCGCCGCGGCCGCCGTCGCGATTATTGAATTGCCCAAAAAGTAGGCGTACGTCGTCCGCGAAAGCGCCCACACGTACTTCTCGTTGCAAACCAATCCGTAGACGTTGCGCCAATCGGTCCCGGTGAAGGCGGCGCCCAGCATCGCCGACGCGGCCCAGAAAACCGGCGACGTGAGCGGGTTCATAATGGCCGCGCCCGCCAGCGCGCCGGCCTTGTTAAACCGGAATATCCACGCCAGGACGTACGCCACCGGCCCGGCCAGGCCGAACGTCGGGAAAACGCCGAGCCACACGCCGACCGCGACGCCCGAAGCCACCTGGTGCGGCGACGCGTTGACGCGCACGACGCGGACGTACAGCAGCTTCGCGAGCCGGCCCAACCTTCGCCAAAAGTTCTTGGGCCGCGCGCGCCGCGGCCTTCTGAACCAACGCGTACGCAATATTATACCGCTTACGCGCCCGAAACGCAACTACTCCGGGAAGACGCCGAAGTAGTCCTCGGGCTCGTGGCGGATCCTCCTGACGAGCGCGTACAACGGTTTATATATCTCCATAAATACGAGCGGCAAGGCCGAAATGGCGAGCATTAACGCCCAATCGCGCAGCGACAACGGCACGGTATGGAAGATGGGTTGCAGGAACGGGATGTACACGACGCCCAGGTGCATTATCAGCGAAAAAGCGACGGCGTACAGGAGCCACGGGTTGGAGAAGGGCCCCAGCGCGAAGAACGAGCGCGTCTGGCTTCGGCAGTTCAGCGCGTGGGCGAGCTGGCTCAGCGTCAAGACCGAGAACGCGAAAGTCCGCGCCGTGGCCAGCCCCTCGCCGAAAACGCGCAGTACCAGTACGAACGAGCCGAGCGTAGCCAGGGCTATCATCAACCCCTGCAGCGGGATCAACTTCAGGTCGTTGCCGCCGAAGAGGAAGGCGTGTTTGGGGCGCGGCGGCTTGAGGAGCAGGCCCACCTCGGGCGGGTCCACGCCCAGCGCCAGCGCCGGCGCGCCGTCGGTGATGAGGTTCACCCATAAAATTTGGATGGGCAGGAGCGGCAGCGGCCAGCCGGCGAGCGTCGCGACAATCATGACGAGGAGCTCGGAGGCGTTGCACGACAGCAGGAAGTGGATGAATTTTTTTATATTGGCGTATATGCTCCGCCCCTCCTCCACCGCGGCCACGATGGTGGCGAAGTTGTCGTCGGTGAGGATCATGTCCGACGCCTCCTTGGAGACGTCGGTGCCGGTAATACCCATCGCCACGCCGATGTCGGCTTCTTTGAGGGCCGGAGCGTCGTTGACGCCGTCGCCGGTCATCGCCACCACCTCGCCGCGCGCGCGCAGCGCCCGCACGATGCGCAGCTTGTGCTCCGGCGTCACCCGCGCCAGGACCCGCGCGTCCGCAAGCTCGTCTATCAAACCTTCGTCGCTCAGCTCGTCCAACTCGCGGCCGGTTAGAACGGTGTCGGCCTCGTCGGCAATGCCCACCTCTTTGGCGATGGCCGCGGCGGTAGCGCGATGGTCGCCCGTAACCATAATGGGCGTGATGTGCGCCAGCCGGCATTTTCGCACCGCATCGTAGACCTCCGCTCGCGGCGGGTCCTCTATAGCCACGTACCCCCGGAAGGTGAGGTCCCGTTCGATTTCGAACGACACCTTTTCTTCGTGGGCCACGGCGCGGGTCGCGACGGCGATAACGCGCAGGCCCCGGGCCGCCAGGCCGGCGTTGGCCTCCTCGAGCGCGGCCCGGCTCTCGGGCATCAGCGGCCTCTCGCGCTCGCCGCCCATAACCGCCGAACACAGCTCGAGCACTATCTCGGGCGCGCCCTTCACGACGGCGACGCGGGCGTCGTACGAACCGAACACCGCGGTCATCCTCTTACGCTTGGAGTCGAAAGGCACCTCGGCCTGGAACTCGTATCGGGAAGCGAGCTCGCGCGCGTCCACGCCCACGTCGAGCGCCGCCTCCACCAGCGCGGCCTCGGTGGGGTTGCTGCGCTCGCCGCCGAAGGAGTAATCGCCCGTCGTGGCCGCGTAGATGAAGTCGGAGGTGCACAGCAGCGCGGTGGACAGCAAGTCCTTCAGCTCGTCGGGCTCTTCGGCCCGTACCACCTCGCGGCCGTCGACGTACGCCCGACGCGCCACCATCCTGTTCTCGGTCAACGTACCGGTCTTGTCGGTGCATATAACCGACGTCGAGCCCAGCGTCTCCACCGACGATAGCCGGCGGATAAGCGCGTGGCGCCGGACCATCCGCTGCACGCCGATGGCAAGCGCGATGGTAACGACCGCGGGGAGGCCCTCCGGGATGGCGGCCACCGCCAGCGTCACCGCGGTCAGGAACATCTCCTGCGCCGGCAACCCCCGCAGGAGGCCGGCGCCGAACACTACGCCGCACAAGGCAAGCACGGCCCACACCAGGAACTTCCCCAACCTGGCCAGCCGTCGCTGGAGGGGCGTCTCCTCTCCCCCCACCTCCTGCACCAGCGTCGCGATGCGGCCGAGCTCGGTATCCATGCCGGTCGCGACGACCAGGCCGTCGCCGCGGCCGTACGTGACGACGGTACCGGTATACGCCATATTCCGCCGGTCGGCCAACGGCATGTCGTCATCGAGCTCGAGCGCCGCCTCCTTCTCGACGGCCATAGACTCGCCGGTGAGCGCCGCCTCGTCCACCTGGAGGTTGTACTCCTCGGCCAGCCGCAAGTCCGCGGGGACGCGGTCGCCGGCCCGCAGCCGGATGAGGTCCCCGGGGACGACGTCGCGGGTATCCACCACTTTCTCGCGGCCGCCACGCACCACCGCGGCCTTGGGCGCCGCCATCTCGCGCAGCGCCTGCAGCGACTTCTCGGCCCGATATTCCTGAACGAAGCCCAAGATGCCGTTGAGCATCACGATGGCGAGAATCGCCGCGGCGTCTATGTATTCGCCCAGGAAGGCCGAGACGATGCACGCACCGATGAGGACCAGTACGAGGAAGTCGGTGAATTGCGAGAGGAATATTTTAACGCCGCGCCGCGCGCCGACTTGCGTCAGCGCGTTGGGGCCGTAGCGTCGGAGCCGGGCCGCGGCCTCTTCCGCCGTGAGGCCCGTCCGCGACGAGGTCCCCAGCTGGGACGCGACGTCCGCCGCGGCTCGCGCGTGCCATAACTTGTCGAGGCTTACCGCCATCCTAATCGGCAGCGAACAGATATTTTACGCCCTGCACCAACGCGGCCAGGAAACCGGCCCGCCGCTGCCGAGCCAATTCCAAGTACGTTTGCCGCACCTGCTCGAGCACATCGCCCTCTTTATCCGCCGGCGATTGCTCGTCGCGGAGGCCCTTGGGCAAGCCGGCCTCGGCGAGCAGCCGCGAAGCCGTCGCCCGGCCCAGCTCCGAAGTCAACGCCAGGTAGTCGTCGTCCCTCAGGAGATGTCCCCATTCGGCGACTACCTCCATCATGCGCTTGCGATTGGGGTCGACGACCCGCTCCGATATGTTGACCTCTAAGGCGAGGAACGCCTCGGCCGCGCCCTTCTTCTCATCGGGAGAAAAAGGCGCGCTCTCGCTCGCGTACGTCGCCATCAAGCGGTCCTCGACTTCGCCGATCTTCGCCCGCGCCGCGGCGTTCTCGTTCAGCAGCGCGTGGAGCGGCCCGTACGCCTTGCTCAACGCCGCCTCCAATCCGCGGCGCCGGCTCGCGACCGCCAAAACGACCGCCATCACGGCCAGGCCGAAAAGCGTTCCCACACAAAGGTATCCAAGCGTCGAAAACGTGTTTCCCATTACGTTCTCCCGTTTAAATTGCTACCGTTTTTCGGCCGTCCGCGGGGCCGCCGCCAACGCCGCCATAACGGCCACCGCCAAAGTAACGACCGCTATGGCGGCCTTGCCGATGCCCAGCGCCGGCACCAAGATGACGGCTGTAACCGCCGCGCCCGCCGCGCTTCCCAGCATGTCGGTACCGTAGAGCACGCCCGCGCCCCGCTCCCCCCACGCCCGGAGCGCTACGACGAACTGCGCGCCCCCGCACAGGCCGGCGGCGAAGGCCAAAGCGCCGAAGACGACGTGCAGCACGACCGCCGGCGCCGCGGCCCAACGCGAGAGCAGGTAAAGCGCCGGCGGCAGCGCGAACGCCACCATCGCCGCGAACGCCATAATATTGACCAACCGCTGCCGGTACGCCCCGGCCTCCCGCGGCGGCGGCAGCAACCCGCCCGCCGCCAGGCCCGCCATAAAAGCCCCCACTACCAGCGCCAACTCCAAATAGGCCGAGCCGTACACCACCTGGAAGCCGAATATTATCAATACCTCGAGCGAAATTTCGACGAAACCCTGCGCCGCGACGGCGAGCGCCAGCGCCGGCCTGCCCCCCAGCCGGCGCCGCCAAATAAACCACGGCGCCGCAAGGGCCGCGGCGAACGCGATAATATACCATAACCGCAGCCCCCGCGCGGCCGTTAATACGCGCCGCCCCGCGCCGCCCACCCTCGACGCCCACAACGCCAGGCCGTAGTAGAGCGCCCTGGGCTTCAAATCCGTATTCACGTCGGCGGGCAGACTCGTCGCCCGCGCCGCGGCGTCGACGCGGTCCGCCGTAAGCGCGTAGCGGAAGTAGGTCTCGGTCAGATATTGATTTTGGATATCGTACCGGCGTAACGCTCGCGCGTACGCCCCGGCCGAAGCATCCACGGGCGCGTCGGAGGCCAGGAATGTAAAGCGCTCGCCGGGCACGTACGCGACGTGGGGGAAGGCCGCGGCCGCGGTCGCGCGACTCGAGCTCAGAAACTCCGCGAGGTCGGGGGGATAATAATTCGCCGCGCCGGGCGCGCTGAAGGCCAACAGACCGCCGGGCGCGAGGAAACCGTGTACGTCTTCGAAAAACTCGACCGTAAAATAGCGGTTAACCTGGGCCGATACCGGCGTCGGCATCGCGACAATGACGACGTCCGCCCGTTCGCCGCGCGAGGCGGCACGCCGCGCCCATAACCGGCCGTCGCCGGCAACGAACGTTACGCCGGGCAGCGCGTCTACGCCCGGATAGAACGTCGCCGCCGCGGCCTCCACCAGCGCCGCGTCCAATTCCAAGTATACGACTTCTTGGACGTTGGGGAATTTCGCGAACTCGGCCAGCGCGCCGGTCAAACCGCCGCCGAAGAGGACCACGCGCCCCGCCTCCGGCCGAAGCAACATAGCCGGTTGGACCGTCTCCTCCGCCGCCAACCCGTCGGGGTACGACGCTACCAGGAGGCCGTTCTCGTAAAGGGAATTTTGGTCTGCCCGCCTCGCCGCCACCACCGCGCCGTACGGCGAGCTGCGGTAATCCAATACCTTTTCACCCGGGAAAGAGCGAGCGAAGAACCACCGTTCCAACAATGGGACGCGGAACGCCGCGACGCCGCAAGCCGCCACCAGCGTCAGTAGAAGCGCGACGGCCGCGCCGACGCGCGCCCCGCGGGCCCGCACCAGCGCCACCGACGCCGCCCCCGCCGCGCACAGTAGGACGAGGACGCCGGCGGTTAACGGGGAAAACCAACGGTAAAGTATCGTAGTGAAGAGGAGGCCGGCGACGCACGAGCCCGCGGCCTCGGCGACGTACACGACTTTGGCCTTGCCGGCCGCGGCCGCCACGAGCGCGAACGCCGCGCCGGCGAAGAAGGCCGCCGGCCCCGCCGCGGCGAAGGCAAAACCGAACCCCCGCAGCCAACCCACCACCTCGCCCGGCGCCGCTCCCAATATCGCCCGGCCGCCCCACGTGAGCCACAGGCCGAATATGTAGAAAGCAGCGAGCGCCGCGAACGACAGCGCCGCCGCGAGCCAGGAAGGCCGCCGCAGCCGACTCGCCGCCAGGCTGCCGAGGCCGCCCGCGGCCAGCCACGCGCACAGGGTCAGGCCGACGGCGACCTCGTTGCCGCCCGTGAGCGACAGGGACTCGCGCAACAGCTCGAGTTGGGCGACGACGGCCGCGGCGCCCAGGCAAAACGCGAAGACGATAGTCGTCATAAAGGGTAAAGAGGTCGGCGGAGAGGCGCGCCCGCGGCCGGGCCTTTATTCCTAACCCACGCCGGCGACGACGCGCGCGAGCCAGGGGAAGACGAGGGAGCGGAGGGCCCACAACGCCGCCAGGACGACCAGCGGCGAGATGTCGATGCCGCCGAGGTTAAGGCGCAACCGATAATAGATGAAATCGCGCACCGGGTACAGCACCGGGTCCGTAACCGCGTAAACGAACCTGACGATGGGGTTGCGGGGGTTGGGCCTGAACCACGACATAATAGCCCGAACGACGATGACGAGCATGTAACCGCCGACGGCTCGGTCGAGGATCGATAACGCTATAAGTATCGCGTTGCTCATATTATTTAAAACCGGGTCATATCGCCCAGCCGCGCTAGGCGCTCCTCCACCTCGTCGCGGGTCAACTTCGCCAGCCTGGTTATCCCCAACCCCTCGACGGCGAAGGAGGCCACGGTGGCGCCGTAGGCGACGGCGCGACAGAGGTTGGCGGGAGACGTATCGTCGGAGGCCGCGAGGTAACCGAGGAAGCCGCCGGCGAAGGTGTCGCCCGCGCCCGTGGGGTCGGCGACCTCGCGTACCGGGAACGCCGGTAACATAAACTCGAAATCGCGGGCCATAAGGACGGCGCCGTGCTCTCCTTTCTTGGCAAGCACGTACCGGGGCCCCAACTCGAGGAGACGCGTCATCGCGGCGAGCAAATTGGCCTCGCCCCCCAGCATCTTCGCCTCGGCGTCGTTGACGACGAGGACGTCGGCTCGAGCTACCACCCCCGCCAGGTCGTCACGCTGCCGGTCTATCCAGTAGTTCATCGTGTCGACGGCGACGAAGCGGGGGTCGTTGAGTTGCTCCAAAACGGCGAGCTGCAGCAGCGGGTCGATGTTGCCGAGCGCGACGTACGGGTGGTCGCGGCAGCTCTCCGGCACCACCGGCCGGAACTCGCCGAAGACGCCGAGCTCGGTTTTTTCGGTTATGGCGACGTTGACGTCCTCTTCGTAGCGGCCGCACCACCGGAAGGTCCGGCCCTCGCGGCGCTCCAGGCCGGCGCAATCGACGCCGCGGTCGACGAATATTTGAAACGCCTCTTCGGGGAAATCGTCGCCCACCACCGCCACGACGGCCACCGGCGCGAACAGCGAGGCCGCGAGCGAAAAATACGTTGCCGAACCGCCCACCCCCTCGTCGATGCTGCCGCCGGGAGCCTTTACGGTATCCAACGCGACGGAACCTACAACCAATATGCTCATATCACTCCGCGGTTAACGATTCTCTTCAACACTTATGCTGTTTCTTAATTAATGCTATCATAGGGAGTACGGTGGTGTCAACGGCTCGAGCCGGATTCGGTATGGAAGCGGAAAAATTATTCAAAGCCAAGGCCATAGTAACCGCGCCCGGCGCGCCCGACGCGTACTCGTTGGCGGTTAAACGGGGCCGCGTAGTGGCGGCCGACGTCGAAGGACGGGAGGATTTCGCCCGGGCGGGCGTCCCGGTAGTCGACTTCGGCGACGCCGTCGTGCTGCCCGGGTTGTGGGACGCGCACGTGCACCTGTTATCGACCGGCCTCGCCCTCCGCGAGGTGGACCTGAGCGGCGCCCGCCGCCTGGCCGACGTCCTCGAGCTCGTGCGGGAGAACGCGGCCGGCGTGGGCGAAATCTTGATGTGCGCCGGCCTGGACGACAGCCGCCTGGCCGAAGGCCGCTTGCCCACCGGCGCCGAGCTCGACGGGGCGTCGCCGGCCAGACCCGTGGCCGTAACCCGCGTGGATTATCATACGCTGGTGGTCAACGCCGCGGCCCGGGCGCGCTTCGGCCTCGACCCTTCCTGGCCGGGCGTGGAGCTGGACGCCGACGGCCGGCCCACCGGCGTCCTCCGCGGCCGGGCGAACGAGTTGGCGCGCGCGAAGATCCGCGGCCGGCTCGATGCGGCGACGAAGGCCGCGGCCTACCGCGACGGCGCGGCTCTTGCCGCATCCCGCGGCGTCGTGGCGCTGTGCGCGCTCGAGGGAGGGCAAATCTCGGGCGGAGAAGACGTACGCGTTCTTCTGGAATGTCGCGACCGGCTGCCGGTGGAGACCTTCGTATTCCCCCAAGTAACGTCGGCGACGACGGCGCGCGAGCTGGCCTTGCCGCGGTTGGGCGGCTGCCTGTTGGCGGACGGTTCTATCGGCTCGTGGACCGCGGCGCTGAGCGAACCCTACGCCGACAAACCGACGACGCGGGGCGAGCTGTACTTCGCCGACGACGACCTCAACGCGCTCGTCATGACGGCTCACGCCGCCGGCCTCCAGGTGGCGCTGCACGCCATAGGCGACCGCGCGGTATCGCAGGTGCTGGACGCGTACGGCGTCGCGGCCTACGAACACCCCCGCGACGACTGCCGCCACCGCGTCGAACACGCCGAACTCGTTTCCGACCGCGACCTCGCAAGGGCGGCCGAGCTCGGCGTCATCTTCTCGGTACAGCCGGCGTTCGAATGGTTCTGGGGCGGCCCGGGTAAGTTGTACGAGACGCGTTTGGGCGACCGCCGCCGCACGAACCGGCTGCGTTCCACGCTCGCGGCGGGCGTCGCGCTGGCGGGCGGCTCGGATTCCAATATTACCCCCATAAATCCTCTTTTAGGAATCGCCGCGGCGATGAGCCACCCCAGCGAAGAAGAGCGGCTGTCCTTCGACGACGCGCTGGCCATGTTCACCCTGGGGGCCGCGGCCTCCGTATTCGCGGATGACGATTGGGGGACGCTGTCGCCGGGCAAGTGGGCCTCGTTCACCGTCGTCGCCCGCGACCCGCGCGAACTCGCCGCCGCGGAACTGGCGGACGCGGAAGTCGTCGCGACGGTAGTCAAGGGGAAATTTACCTACAGGAAGGACGGTACGGCGGGCCTATAGGCCGAGCGCGGCCTCGTACACGGCCGCGGTCCGGCGGGCCACCTCTTCCCAGGAGTACAAGTCGGCGACGCGGCGTTCGGCCGCGGCGCCCTTTTCTTTTACGTCGTCCGGCGAAGCGAGCAGCCGGCGGAGCTGTTCGCCCAACGCGGCGACGTCGCCCGTCGGGAAGTAGAAGCCCGCGTCGCCCAGCGCCTCGACGTTGGGCGGGATGTCCGAGGCCAATACGCCGGCGCCGTAGCTCATCGCCTCGAGCAGCGCTATCGAGAGGCCCTCCAGCGTCGAAGGCTGGACGTACAAATAGGAACCGGCGAAGAAGGCGGCGAGCGGCGGCCCGTAGATGTACCCGACGAAGCGCACCCTGTCGTCGGCCTCCTCTTTCAGTCGCTCGAGGTACTTCCCGTGCGGGTCGTCGCCCACGACGACGAGCGGGAGGTCCGTCGCGACGTCGCGGTACGCTTCCAATAAAAGGTGAATGCCCTTCTCGGGAACGAGTCGGCCTACGGTCAACAGGTATCGCCCGGGCTGCAAGTCGTACACTTCGAGCGCGCGCAGGTCGACCGGCTCGGGCCTGCTGACCGCGTTGGGGACGTACGTCGTGCGCCGGCGGTAGCGCCGCGCAAAGTAGCGCTGCAGCTCGCGCGAGACGACGACGGTCCGCGAGGCCAACCGCGCCGCGGCCCACTCCCCCGCGCGCAGGTACGCCGACGCGACCGGCCCCCACTTCTCGCGCTGCCAGTCCAGGCCGTGGACCGTAACGACGACCGTCTTTCCGAGCGAGCGCGGGATGAAGGCGAGCGTCGCCGGCCCGAGGGCGTGATAATGGTATACGTCGAAACGACGAGGCGCGGCGTCGAGCGAGGCCAGCAGCGTGTGGGTCCACGCGTCGAGGTGCTTCGTGTTGACGCTGGGGAGACGGCGCAGCGTCATCCCCTCCGCCGAGGCGTCGGCAGGGGTGTAGTAATCCCGGCAATACACCGTGACGTCGTGGCCCAGCCGCGCCAGGCCGCGGCCCAACTCCTCCACGTGGCGCTCGATGCCGCCGTGCAGCGCCGGCACGCCCTTCAGGCCTATCATGGCAACCTTCACGCGGTGACCTCGCGGTAAACCTCGAGCAGCCGGGCCATATGCTCCTTGAAGGAGAAATCGCGCGCCAGCCGGGCGCGCCCCGCGGCGCCGAGCTTGCGGGCTTTGCGCGCGTCCCCGGCCAGCAGCTCGAGCGCGGCCCCCAGCTCGCGAACGTTCTCGGCCTCGACCAATAAACCCTCGACGCCGTCCTCTACCATCTCCGGCACGCCGCCCATGCGGGAAGCCACGATCGCGGCGCCGGCCGCGAACGCCTCCGATATCACGACGGGCGTATTTTCGGGCCAGCGCGACGGGATGACGACGGCTCGAGCCGACGCCATCAACCCGGCGAGAGACCGCGCGTCGACGTGTCCCAGGAACTCTACCTTGTCCGCGCCGTAGGCCCGTGCGATCTCCTTGAGGTTGTTTTCCTCCGGACCCGAGCCGGCGACTTTCAAGCTGACCTTCGGCCCCGCCAGGCCGACGGCCTGGATGAGCACGTCCACGCCCTTCTGGGACGCGAGGCGACCCGCGTATAAAAAGAAGTTATCCCTCCGGGCGGCCCGCGTCTCGCGGATGTCTACCGCCGGCGGGAGGAACTGCACCCGGGCGTCGTCGTACCCGGCGGCGAGCGCTCTTTCGGTCAAGAAGGTCGAGGGCGCGAGGATGCGGGCCAGCTTGTGGTATATCTTCTTCCGCCGCGCGACGAGATGCGCCGCGTAACCCAGGGTCGAGGCGCCGAGTTTATCCATCACGCACCGGCGCGTTATGCACGAAAAATATTTCTTCTCGGTGCAGCGGAAGCAAGGTTCGTCGCAACTGTAGAAATAATGGTTCGGGCAGAATATGTTGTAGTCGTGGAGCGTCATGACGGCGGGTACGCCGGCTCGAGCCAGCGCGGCGATTATCGCGGGAGTCAAATGGTACGCGATGTTGTGCAAGTGGGCGACGTCCGGTTTGACGTCGTCCAGGAAGGCCTGGAGCTTTTCGGCCGCGACGCGCGACCACACCGCCGAGAGCGCCACCCGCAGGCTGACGCGCGGCGCGGCGAAGTCGTAGTAGGGCGGATAGTATCGGCTGTACTCGCCCTCGACGTTGTCGGGATGCGCCGTCCCGAAGAAGAAGACGTCGTGCCGCCGCCGCTTGAGCGCCCGGGCGATATCGAACATATACCGCTCGGCGCCGCCCTTTTGATACAGGAATTTATTTACCTGAACGATACGCACGCGCTACCCGCTCGAGCGGCGCCGGATTCGGAACTCGTAATAAGCCAGTATCCCCTGCGCCGCGTCGAGGAAACAGGCCAGGAACCCGGGCCACCCGTCCAATAAACCAAGTTTGAATAAAAAGCGCCGCCAGAATCGAACCTCGGGCCGCACCAGGAAAAACCACACGTCGGCGGCGAACGAGGGACGCCGGCCGCACCGTTCCAGGTAGTCGGCTCCGGCGGCCACGTACAGCGGCAGCTTCCGGAGGTAGTCGGCCAACGCGGGGTACGTCTCGTGGTAGAGCGGCGCCGCGAGCCTGCCGACGCGGCCTTTGACGTCGAGGCGCTCGTGCACCGACTCGCAGCGGAAACGCGCCCGCCCCCGCCGAAACAGGCGCAGCTGGTAATCGGGGTACGCGCCGCCGTGTTTGAGATATCGGCCGAAATAGTTATTCAGACGGGGGAATTCGTACGCGTCGTACGGCGCGTCGCCGTCGGCCGCCGCGGCCCGGAGCGCGTCCGCCAGCTCCGGCGTTACGCGCTCGTCCGGGTCGAGATACAGTAGCCATTCGCCGCGGCAGGCGTCCATGGCCACGGTTTTATTCACGTTTAAATTGAAATCGTTTTTGACCGGAATGACTTTCGCGCCGGCACGCCGGGCCACGTCGGCCGTGTCGTCCGTCGATTCGGCGTCGGCCACCACGATTTCGTCGGCGAAGGTTACGCTCTCGAGGAGCGCGGCCAGCTCGCGGGCCTCGTCGTGGGCCAGAACGGCAATGGATAGGCGCGGGATTTCTTCTTGCATGGGGAATTAATTTATGCTATCATCCGCTTTCTCGAAAGGAACATTATGTCATACAAATGCGACATTTGCGGCAAGGGGCCCATGTTCGGCCACAGCATAAGCCACGCTCACAACGTTACGCGGCGCAAGTTTATGCCGAACCTTCATCGCGTTCGCGTCCGCGTCGACGGCCGAGTGAAGAGGATGCGCGTATGCGTGCGGTGCCTGAAGGCCGCCAAGGTACGCAAAGCGTAGCTCCCATCGTAGCTTAATAAAAGGCCCGTCTGCGGGCCTTTTTTATTGTAAAGCCCGCGCGTCGCTACGTCAAGGCAATTCTCCGCTTGACATTTAACAGGCCTCCTTTATAATCGAGACGTAAGGCCGCCGCCGCGGCGGCCTTTTTATCCGATACAGCTATGGCTTCCAAACAAAAAAAAGCTCCCGAACGGCGGCGCGTTCTCGTAACCGGCGCCGCCGGCTTCATCGGCTCGAGCCTCGTCGACGAGCTCCTGGCGCGGGGCTACGAGGTCGTGGGCGTAGATAAATTCCTCGATAACTACGGCCGCGACGTCAAGCTCGCCAACCTGCGCGCCGCGCGCGAATCCGCCGCCTTCACCTTCCTCGAGTTGGACCTGGCGCGCGACGAGCTGGAAGACGTCGTCGCCGGCGTGGACGCGGCGTTCCACCTGGCGGCGCGGCCGGGCGTCCGCGACTCCTGGGGTCGGCACTACGAAGAGTATTTGACGAACAACGTCCTCGCGACGCAGCGGCTGCTCGAAGCGCTCCGCGCCCGGGCGGACGTCCCGCTCGTCCTCGCCTCCTCGAGCTCGATATACGGAGACGCGGACCGCCTCCCCGTAACCGAAGATACGACGCCCGCGCCCGTCTCGCCGTACGGCGCGACGAAGTTGGCGGCGGAAGACCTCGTCGATTTGTACAGAAAAAGCTACGGCCTACGCGCCGTTGTCCTCCGTTACTTCACCGTGTACGGCCCGCGCCAGCGGCCGGATATGGCCATCCATAAATTCATCCGCGCCATCGGCGACGGCCGGGCCATCGTGCTGTACGGCGACGGCGAAGAGCGGCGCGACTTCACGTACGTGGGCGACGTCGTGAAGGCCACGGCGGACGTGCTGGCGCGCGACCTAACGTCGGGGACGTACAACGTGGCCTCCGGGAAGACGGTGTCGCTGGCCGAGCTCACCGCGGCCATCGAGAAGGTGTTGGGCAAAAAGGCCGACGTCACCCGGGCGCCCCACCAACGCGGCGACGTCCGCGCGACGCACGGCGACATAACGGCGCTGCGGGAAGCGATAGGTTACGAACCCGCCACGGCGCTGGAGGAGGGATTGGCGGCGCAGGCCGATTGGATAAAGAAGGAGGGACCGACCGAAACGCCGGCGACGGCCGCGGCGCGCCGGCCCGTGCACCCGGCCAAGCTGTCGGTCATAATCGTCAACTACAACGCCGGCCACGTCATACACGAAGCCATCGATTCCTGCTGGCGAAACCCGCCCGCCGACGGCGAGATGGAGATAATCGTCGTCGACAACGCGTCGTCGGACGGCTCGGCGCAAGCGCTCGCGGCGCGGGACGACGTCGTCCTCATCCGCAACCGCGAGAACCTGGGCTACGCGGCGGCCAACAACCAGGGCCTCGCCGCGGCCCGGGGCGACTACTTCATGCTGCTCAACCCGGACGTGGAAGTATCTCCCGGCGTCTTCGACAAACTCGTCGACTTCCTGGACGAAAACCCGGACGCCGGCATCGTGGGGCCCGCGCTGGTGAGCCCGGCGGGGCGGCTCCAGGAATCGTACCGCCGCTTCCCCAACCTCCTCCACCTCATCGGCAGCCGTAAATCGTTGATATATCGCTTCTGGCCGGGCAACCCGTTCTCGCGCCAGGGCTTCTACGGCAGCCTCGAGCTCGACGGGCCGGTGAAGGTGGACTTCATAGCCGGCGCGGCGATGATGTTCAAGCGCGAGCTCGTCGACTTCATCGGGCCGCTGGACCCCGAGTACTTCATGTACGTCGAGGACGCCGACTTCAGCCGCCGGGCGCGCGACGCCGGCTACTATACCTACCTGCTGCCCGACCTCACGGTCCTCCACCATTGGGGCGAGTCCGCGGCGCTGCACCCCTACCGCATCGTTTTCATCCACCACATTTCGATGATGCGGTACTTGAGGATGCACCAGCCGCTCCAGTTCGCGTTGTACATACTGCTCCTGCCGCTGGTGGGCGTCCACCTCCTCTTCGAGCTGCTGTACGCGTGGCGCGCGACGCGCCGCCGCAAGAAGCAGCTCGCCGCGGAGCGTAACGCCGACGTTGCGGGAGAAGCGGGAGAAGAACCCGGCACGGTTTAGAAATTATTGGTCGTTTCTTTATATCACGCGCCGGGAGGAGGGCTCGCCAACGCATTCAGAAATACCTACTATTAGTAACCGTTAGGTAGAACAGAAATGGCTGTGGAGCGGCTCAAATTAAGTTTGTTGATAGCGGCCATTGTAACCGCCGCGGGAGCCGCAACGCCTTTCGGTATAGCCAAATTTGGCGGTTGGTATTGGTTAAACTATTTCCCGATAAGCTTCATCTTCTTTTCGTTCTTTTCGCGGGCTTCGGGTTCGCACCTTTTCGCCAACGCGATATTCTTCATAATAATAATTCCCTCGTTCCAAATTTTTAGATTCTTCGACGACATCGTCGCGTATTTGGGAGTTAGCGAAAACGGCGCATTGTGGTTTCTTTTACTAACTTTTTTAGGTCAGGGCGTCCTAACTTATTTATCACTCGGCGTGTTTACTCGTCTGCATTTCCGCAAGATAGGTTTTAAGCGCGGCACAACCAGGAGTCTATTTTTAACGTACGTATTCCTCGTCTTCGCTACGTTCTTTTTCGCCAGGTTCGTAGGTCAGCATTCGGAAGGGCTCTTCGACCCCCCAGTGGCCGGGTTTATCGGGGATAACTTTCTGTATTTCACCTTGACCGCTTACACGTTTTTTATAGCGCTATTCTTATTCACCTTAACGAGGCATAGGGTCGAGACCATCGTACTAGTGCACGATATCGAACCCGAGGTATTAAAATACAATTCGCTACTCCTACGGTACTTCATTTATCCCGCGGTTATTTTGCTCGTAATAGGAACGGAGGTTTTAATCCGCGGCCGGCCTTTATTACTTGATTTCTTCGTTCTAGCGCCGCTCATCGGCTATCTCCTATATTTCATGTACGCCTCAAGGCTCTGCACCCGGTACGTCGATAGTCCGCCGCCCCTGAAGGAACTCGTCGGCGAGCCGGGTATGATCGCGACCGTATTAACGTTAATAGGACTATTTATCGTGTACAGCATAATCACATTAATAACGATAACCCCTTCGGGTAATTAAAAGCACCCCTATGTCGGCGAAGTCGTTTTCTGCCTATTGGTCTGAAAATTATTTGCTAACATCCCCTTCCGAGAGGCAACCTTCGTAATAATGTACCGCGCCGTTTATAAGCCAATCCGATTTTTAATTATTGCCCTGCTTGTATGGGCAAGTTACGCGACCGGCGCAACATACCTCCTTATACCCATGGACGACGCGCAGGCCGACCACCTGCGCGCGTACGGCATCTGCTACGAGGCGCTGCTGCGGGGCGCCCGGGCGGAGTGGCTGCTCAACTACCGCGGCGGCTCTTTCCTCGTAGCGGACTTCGTGGGCTTGCCGGAGCTCTGCCTGGAGCGCGGCGTGACCGCGGAGTACGTCGCCGACCCCGGCCCCATCCACGCCGTTATCGAAGCCGGCAACATGGAAGCGGTCCCGCTCACCAAGGCGCCGCGCGTCGCGCTGTACGCCCCGTCCAACGAGGAGATGTGGGACGACGCCGTGATGCTGGCGCTCGACTACGCGCAGATCCCCTACGACGTAATCTGGAACGACGTCGTCCTGAGCGGCGGCCTGTCCCAGTACGACTGGCTGCACCTGCACCACGAGGACTTCACCGGCCAGTTCGGGAAGTTCTACGGCTCGTTCGTCGGGACGCCGTGGTACGACGCGCTGGAGGCGCAGTACCGCGCGGAGGCCGCGGCCGCCGGCTATCCGTCCGTCGCCGCGTATATGGGCGCCGCGGCCGAGGCCCTCGAGCGCTACGTCGAGGGAGGCGGCTTCCTGTTCGCGATGTGCGCCGCCGCGGACACGCTGGACATCGCGCTGGCGGCCCGCGACGTCGACGTCGTCGCCGGAGTCTTCGACGACACTCCGTTCGACCCGCGCGCGAACGAACTTCTCGACTACGGCCGCACGCTGGCCTTCACCGACTTCGACGTCATCCCCAATCCCTATATTTACGAATACTCCGACATCGACACGCCGCGCTCGATCTCGCCGGCGGCGGACCCGATGAACCCGGGGTCGTTCACGCTCTTCGAATTCAGCGCCAAGGCCGACACGATTCCCACCATCCTCACCCAAAACCATCGCTCGAGGATTACGGAGTTCATGGGCCAGACGACGGCGTTCACGCGCAAGACCGTCAAGAAGAGCGTCGTCATCCTCGCGACGATGGACGGCTACGAGGAAGCGAAGTACCTCTACGGCAACCACGGCGAGGGCTTCTTCTCGTTCCTGGGCGGCCACGACCCGGAGGACTTCCAACACTTCATCGGCGAGCTGCCCACCGACCTCCGCTTCCATAAAAATTCGCCCGGTTACCGCCTTATCCTCAACAACATCCTCTTCCCGGCGGCGCGGCGCGAGGAGTTGAAGACTTAATGCGGCGCGGCGGGTGGAAGCTTCGGCTCGCGCTTTTCGCGGTCACGGCGACGGCCTGCGGCGGCTCGAGCGACGTCGTCGTCCACAAGGACATAACGTACTACGACGGCCCGGGCCACGACGACAAGAAGCACCTGCTCGACCTCTACCTTCCGGCCGACGCGGATAACTTCCCCGTCCTGCTCTTCATCCACGGCGGCGGCTGGCGCCACGGCTACAAGGACGGCTGGTTCAACCCGTTCGCCCGCCTCGGGAACGGTTTCGCGCGGCGCGGCGTCGGCGTCGTCGTCACGACGTACCGCCTCGCACCCAAGCACAAATTCCCCGCGCAGGCCGAGGACGTAGCCCGGGCGGTCCGGTGGACCTACGAGCACGTCGGCGAGTACGGCGGCGACCCGGGGCGGATATTCCTGGCCGGCCACTCCGCCGGCGCGCACCTGGCGGCGCTGGTCGCGCTCGACCCGCAGTATTTGGAGCGGGAGGGCGTGCCGCCGGAGGCGGTGGCAGGCGTCGTCGGCCTGAGCGGCCCGTACGACCTAACGTTGATGAGGGAGAAGGTCGGTTGGTTCTGGGGGTGGTACTTCATAGAGCCCGCGTTCGGCGAGGAGGCGGAGGCCTGGGAGGCCGCTTCGGCGCCGCGCTACGCCTCCGCGGCGGCGCCGCCGTTCCTACTCCTATACGGCGAG
>CBFCYS010000023.1:0-23709 GCA_965602215.1 uncultured bacterium | reverse complement strand
CCGGCTCGGCGGTATTCTATTGACTTGGGGACGATAAATACTTATATTCATTAGCGTTGTGGCGTAATGCGCCCGCGCCTAACTTTTGCGAAAGGAGTATTATGGGCTCGCGGCGGGGAACGTTAAAGTTCCGATTATTCGCGATATTTTTAGTATATGTCGCGATATTAATCGTATTGACCGTGGCGGCCCGAATTTCCGGGTCTTGGGGCTTTGTCGCGGTGGTTCTCGCGTTTACCGTATTAGGCGCGGCGGCGATATATTGGTGGTCCTACCGGCTTTTATTTAAACCGCTGGGGAGCGCCGCGGCCTTTCTGGAGGACGTAGCGGGCGGCGAGTTGAACGTGGAGCCGCAGCCTCGAGCCGACGACGAGACGGGGAGGCTTTACCGCGCCATAGACGCTATGGCCGCAAGCCTCCGCGAGCTGCTGATCGGCATTAAGCAAGCCGGCCTGGACATCAACAAGGGTACGAGCGAAATACTGGCCTCCATCGTCCAGCAAAGCGCCGGCGCGAGCGAACAAGCGTCGTCGATCAGCCAGACCAGCACGACCGTGACTGAAGTCAAACAGACGAGTGAGCAGGCCGCGGGCCGGGCCCAGGATATCGTCGGCGTCTCGGAGCAGTCCGCCGAGTTTTGCGCCGACGGCGAGGCGTCGGTGGGGAAGACGGTGGAGGAATTCAACCTCATCGCCGACCAGGTGGAGAAGAGCGCGGTCAGCGTCCTGACGTTGTCCGAGAAGACGCAGCAGATAAGCGAGATATTGCGTACCGTTCGGGAACTCGCGGAGCGGTCCAACATCCTGTCGTTGAACGCGTCCATCGAAGCCGCCCGGGCGGGCGAAGCGGGTAAGGGGTTCGGCGTAGTCGCGGTCGAAGTCAAGAACCTGGCCGACCAGTCCAAGGCCGCGGCGTCGCAAATCCAGGAGATATTGAACGAGATCCAAAGCGCGGCCAACACGTCCGTGATGGTGGCCGAAGAGGCGTCGAAAAGGGTCGACCGCGGCAAGGAGATCGTGGGCGTCCTGCGCGAGAGGATGGAGAACCTATCCGAGGCCGTCGCCACGGTGGGGCGTTCGGCGAAGCAGATCGCGTCTTCCGCCAATCAACAGAGCATCGGGATGGAACAGGTAGCGTTGGCGATGGAGAATATAAACCAGGTCGCGGCCGAAAGC
Source organism: uncultured bacterium (assembly GCA_965602215.1). Lineage (GTDB taxonomy): Bacteria > RBG-13-66-14 > B26-G2 > WVWN01 > WVWN01 > WVWN01. Next base: position 22,534 of record CBFCYS010000023.1, on the reverse strand, counting down.
GTAACCAGCGTGAAGGAGATCGAGGACGCCGCCCGCGGCTTGAGCGATCTGGGCTCCCGGCTGGCGGGATTGACCGGCCGCTACAGGTTGGAGGCGTAGCTACTTCGCGGCATGAACGGCGCGTCGCAAGATCCGATGGAAGAAATATTCGCGATGTTCCGCGCGGAGAGTCGCGAACACGTGAATCGTATAACCGAGCTTCTGCTCGCTCTGGAACGCGGCGAAGTCGAAGAAGCCGAATTGGAAGAGCTGTTTCGCGCCGCGCATAGCTTGAAGGGGTCGGCCAGTACGCTAGGCGTTAACCGCGTCGCCGAAATCGCCCACGCTATGGAAGACGTTTTCGGCGCGGTGAAGCGCGGCGAGTTCGGTTACGACGAAAAGGCCAATACCGAGATTTTAACCGCGTTGGACGCCATTAGCGCTTTAGTCGAAGAAGCCAAGCCGGGGCAAGAGGAGGAGGACGCGCCCGTACCGGTTGAGGCCGCGCGCGTATTGTGTTTGCTCGGGGCGGACCCGCGCCGCGAGCCGCCGCCGTCTCGCGCGGAGGTCGAGGACGTAACCGAAACGGAAGCTCGCACGGCCGACGCCGAGGCCGCGGCGGAAGCGCCGAAACCGGATGCCGGAGCGCCGCGCGCGACGGGTGAAACGTTGCGGCTGCCGGTAGCGAAGCTGGACGCGGTAATAGACGGTTTTTCCGAAATGTGGGAGGAGAAGTTCAGGAACGACGAATTCGGCGTACGGTTTCACGGCGTAGCCCTTTCGGCGCGGGCCGCCAACAAGATACTCTACGAGGCCGTGGAAACGTACCGCCGGCGGGGGGATAGTGAGGAGTTTTTGCGCCAGGCGGAAAAGGCGGCCGAGGTTTTCGGTTCGGTCGACCGCGAAATGCGGGCTATCGATTTCAGCTACGCCGGCGCGGCCAAGAGGTTCGAGCTCGACCTTGCCGGCTTTGGAGACGAATTGGGCCGACTCCGGATGGCGCCGCTTCGCGAGTTGTTCCGGGGTTTCCGAAGGCCGGTGCGTGACCTGGCCGTTCGACTGGGTAAGAAAATTAGGCTTGATATAGTAGGGGAGGACAACGAACTCGACAAGACTATAATCGAGCTTATTAAAGACCCCCTCAATCACATCCTGCGGAATGCGGTCGACCACGGCATCGAAGACGAGGAAGCGCGGCGCGGGGCCGGTAAGCCGCCCGCGGGAAGGATTCTCGTCGCTAGTACGCGCGTGGGTTCTCGTTTGGTCATCGAAGTCGAGGACGACGGCCGCGGGATAGATTTAGAGAGAGTTAAAAAAGTAGCGGTGGCGGCCGGCGTAATCCGCGCCGAAGCGGCGGACGGTTTGGGCGGGGATGAGATAACGAGGTTGATATTCGAGCCTGGCGTCACCACGAAAAAGAAGATTACCGAAGTCGGCGGCCGCGGCGTAGGGCTCGACGTCGTCGTCGCCAACGTCGCCGCGCTGGGCGGGACGGTCGACGTTTGGACGGAATCGGGTGTGGGGTCGCGGTTTACGATCCAATTGCCGCTTACCATAGCGACGGCGCGCGGGTTGTTAGTGAAAGCCGGGAAGGCCGAGTTCATCGTACCCTCGAGCGCTATTAAACGGGTAGACGTCGCGGCGGTCGGGGATTTCGAAACCGTGGAGGGCAGGCCGGTGCTGCGGCACGACGGCCGGGTCATCGCGGCCGGCGAGTTGGGGACGATTTTGGGCACCGGCGACAACGGGGGTTTCGAGGCCGGTTCCGCCGTGCTGATTCTATCGTCGCCTTCGGGGGATGCCGCGCTCGTCGTTTCGGACGTCGGCGGGGAAGGGGAGTTTTTAACGAAGGATCTGGGCCCGATAGGCGCGCAGATGCCGTATTTCGGCTCCGCGCACGTCACCGGCAAGGGCGAAGTAGTCTTGATCCTAAACGCCGACGTTTTAGTCCGCGAAATAATCCGCGGTGAGGTGGTCGTCCGCGCCGCCGCGGTGACGACGCGCGAAGCGCGGAAGCGGACCATACTCGTGGTGGATGACTCCTTGACGACGCGCGCGTTGGAGAAGAATATCTTGGAAGCGGCCGGTTATAGCGTAGCGATAGCCAGCGACGGCCGGGAAGCGTTGGAGGTGCTGGCGGACGTGCCGTGCGACCTGGCCGTCGTCGACCTCCAGATGCCCCGGATGGACGGTTACGAGTTAACGAGGCACATCCGCGCTTCCGCGGATTACCGCGATTTGCCGGTGGTGGTCGTAACGTCGCTCGAGACGGATAAGGACATGGCCCGCGGCTTGGAGGCCGGCGCCGACGCTTATATAAAGAAAAGTCACTTCGACCAGCGCGAGTTGTTGTCGGTTATCGAGCAATTCATCTAAGGGATTACACGCCGATGGAAGAGATTAAACAACCTATCCGCGTTTTGGTGGCGGAGGATTCCGCCGTCGTGGCGCGAGTCCTGGTCGACGTATTAACGACGGACCCGGAAATAGAAGTGGTCGGCGTCGCCTCCGACGGCGTCGAGGCGGTCGCGATGGCGCGGTCGCTCAAGCCCGACCTTATAACGATGGACGTCCGGATGCCCAAGATGGACGGCCTGGTCGCGACCCGCAAGATAATGGAGGAAACGCCGACGCCCATCGTGGTCGTGAGTGCGAGCGTAAACGTAAAAGATTTGAACATAACTTTTGAGGCATTACGCGCGGGCGCGCTCGAGATTATCGAGAAACCTAGGGGGATAGGCCAAAAGGATTACGAGACCGTGCGGGGGAGGCTTATTAGGGCGGTAAAGTCGATGAGCGAAGTAACAGTCATCCGCCGGATGCCGGAGGCGAGGTTGCGGCGTCGTTCGCGCTTGCCGAAGGCGGTGTTGCGGGGCGGCGAAAGAGGCCGCGTCGTGCTTATCGGCAGCTCGACCGGGGGGCCGGCCGCGTTGGAGAAAATATTCTCACTGCTGCCGGAAAAGTTCCCGGCCCCGGTGCTGGTAGTACAGCACATCGCGCCCGGTTTCGTGGCCGGCCTTGCCGAGTGGTTGGGCCAGGGTTCGGGGCTGCACGTCAAGGTCGCTGCAGCCGGCGAGGAGCCGCAACCGGGTACGGTCTATTTGGCGCCCGACGGGTACCACATGGTCGTAGGCCGGGACGGCCTTATCGCGTTGGACGACGGGCCGGCCGAAAAAGGCCACAAACCTTCCATCGACCGCCTCTTCGCGGCGGCGGCGCGGACGTGGGGCTCCCGTTGCGTGGGCGCTTTGTTAACCGGTATGGGTAAAGACGGCGTGACCGGCCTCGCGGAAGTGAAGCAAGAGGGCGGGGTCTCGTTCGCCCAGGACGAGTCGAGCGCCGTGATATACGGTATGCCCAAGGAAGCGGTGGCGGCCGGCGTCGTGGACAAGGTGTTGCCGCTAAAGGAAATGGCCGCCGAGATAGTATTACTTACGTCCTAGGGGAGGCAGGGCCGCGACCGGTATGAAGGAACGTAAAAAAATACTCCTGGTCGACGATACGGACACGATCCTCTTGTTTTTAAAGACGCTCCTGGCCGGGAATGATTTCGAATTTTTAACGGCCAAGAACGGCGCGGAGGCCGTCGAAAAAGCTCGTCGCGAGCGTCCGGACCTCGTATTGCTCGATATCTTCATGCCGGTGATGGACGGCATCGAGGCGTGCCGGGTTATGAAGGGTGACCCGGAGCTGAAGGATATCCCGGTAGTCATCGTTACGGCGCGGAGCGAAGCCGAGAACGTCGAACGGTGTCTCGACGCCGGGTGCGACGACTACGTTTTTAAACCCGTACGGAAGTTGGAATTGCTGGATAAAATAAACCGGTTGCTGGGGCTGAGTTAACGGCGCAATAACGCCGCGACGCGGGTTAAAATCATAATGGCTGACGGGACCAAAAACAAAAATACGCAAGGCGAATATTTGCTTCAAGTTTTCGAGCAAGGCAAAGCCTTCACGGAGCAACTGCTCAAGGAGAATTCGGATCTCCGGACCGCTATAAACCGGTTGCAAGAGCAGGCCGGCGAGGGGCCGGGGCTGGGTACGGCGGTCGGCGGCGACGACCCCCAGCTGAAAAGTAAGTACGACGAACTCGCGGCCGCCTATAACGGCTTACGCGACCGGTACCGGAAGTTAGCCGGCGAATTGAACGCTATAAAAACGGAGAATATTGACTTCGCCAAGAAATACGTCGAGATCGAAGAACAGAATACCAGCCTGGCCAATTTATACGTTGCTTCGTACCAACTCCATTCCACGCTCAACTTCGCTGAAGTCCTGCGTATCGTCGCCGAGATAGTTATCAACCTCATCGGCGCGGAGAAACTCGGCGTCTTCATCTTCGACGAGGAGACCGAGCGGTTGGAGTGCGTGGCTCACGAGGGCCTTACGAAAGAGGAACGCCGGCCGGTTGTCATCGGCGAGGGCATCCAGGGAAAGGTCGCCGCGCTCGGCGAATCCTATTACATAACGGATGAAGAGAAGCAGCACCGCGCCGAAAAGGCGGGCGAGCCCATAGCCTGCATACCGGCCAAGATACAGGACCGCTTGATCGGCGTGATATCCATATATCGGTTGCTGCGCCAGAAGGACGGGTTCACGTCCATCGACTTCAAGCTCTTCGACTTGTTGGCCGGCCACGCCGCGACCGCGCTTTATTCCTCTAAGTTATACGCTCTCTCCGAGCGGAGATTAGAGACTTTCCGCTCATTCTTGGATTTATTGAAGATCCCCCGCATCGGGTCGTAAAAAGTTAACCGCTCGCGCTTCGGCCGGCGGAAGCCGGTCGCGTTTTCGTGCGGCGATCTATTCCGCCTTAAGGAAAGAGACGCCGGCGCGCGAAAAAAGAAGGAGACGATGGTGAAGCGTTCGATAGTTTTAGTCGCCGCCGTCGCGACGGCGGCCGCCGCGTTCGCCGATATTTCCGTAGTTACGTCGTGGCCTGCGCCGGCCCAAAAGCCGTACGGCGTTACGTACGACGATTCGTACATCTGGGTGTCGTGTGATGAGGAAGGCAAGGAAATAATGTTTAAGTGCGACGCCGCCTCGGGCAGCGTCGTGTCTTCTTTCAAGGTCAACACCAGCGGCCTATTCGGTTGCGCGTACGACGGCACTTACTTGTGGTACGACGCGCTTAATTCTTCGCTCGAATATTACATATACCAGGTTACGGATACCGGTTCCATCTTATCGTCCTGGAAATCGCCGCTCGCGCGGACGGTAGGCGTGGGTTGGGACGGTTCTTACCTGTGGCTGAGCTCTTATTACGGCGTTATGGGTTGGGCCACTAAAGCCGGTTCGTTGGTGGGGTCGTTCGGCACCAGTTGGCGGCCTACCGGCGTCGCCTTCGACGGCTACTACCTTTGGACCGCGGAATACAACCAACCCGCGTTGTACCGCCTTACCACCGCCGGTTCTTTGGTGGCGTCCTACTCGTTCCCGGCGGGACAGCCCTGGGGCCTCGGCTTCGACGGCGATTACCTGTGGGTAACGAGTACAGGCGGGACCGGCGACGTGTATAAGGCCGACTTAGGCGGTTATCCGGCGGTGGCGCCGGCGTCCATCGGCGGCGTTAAGGCTTTATATCGCTAACGGTTCAGGATGATAAAGCCGGCTCGCCGAGCCGGCTTTTTTTCGGCGCTGCGCCGTGTTTACTTCGGCGTATCCGTTTGCCGGGGTTTGTATATCCGTACGTCGCGGCGGGTAGCGTCGGCGATGTACATGGTCCCGTCGGGTGCGACCGCGACGGCGGAGGGGGAGGTTAGCGAAAGCGGGACTTCCTCGAGCAATTTCCCCCGGGGGGATAATTTCGCGACGAAGTTCTCCAGCGCCCCGCCGGCATCCGTTCGCTGGCTGAGGACGAAGAAATCTCCCCGGGGGCCGATCGCTACTTCGGCCGGGGCGGACGCGGGGTTTTCCCCGGTCTTTAACCGCAGCGGGTCGGCTTGGCCGGCCGCGAAGAATAGAACGTCGCCCTCGGCACCGGGGGCGTACGCCACGCCGCCGTCGGGAGCGACGGCGACGTCCAGTATTTGGCCCGTGTCACGGCCTTTCCCCCACGTCTCCAGGAGTGCGCCTTCGGGCGAAAATATCAATAACCCGCCGGCCTGGGCGTCGGCGACGTATACCTTTCCGTCCGGGCCCACGGCTACGCCGAAGGGGGCGGCGAGGTCGCGCTCGCCTATGGCCTTGACGAAAGCACCGTCGGCGCGGAAGACGGAAACGCGGTGGGTTCCGAATTCCGCGACGTATATATTACCATCGGGGCCGACGGCGACGTCGGTCGGGACGAAGAGTTCGCCGGGACCCTTACCCAGGCTGCCGATAGCGCCGACGTATACGCCTTCCGCGTCGAATATCTGGACCGCGCAATTCAGCGACGAGTCGGCGACGTAAACCGTTCCGTCTGCGGCGACGGCGATGGCCGCGGGCTCCCACGAGTCGCCGGGTAGGTTCAGGCGGCCTGCGTCGAAGTAACACTCGGTCCGTTCCTGCGGGGCGCACGATAGCGCCAGCAGGATAACCGGTATGATATAATATATACGCATATCTTCGTTACATGGGATATTAAACCTTGTCGGGTTGATTGTCAAGTAACGTCGGAAAGCGATGGGCATTAAGCATCGTATAATAGGGAGTTTGTACGGCGCCGTCGGCGGCGCGCGGAGCCGGGCCGAAAAAGTAGCCCGGGCCGAGTTGGGTACCGCGGCCGTAGCGCCGGTCGTTTTATTGCCGGTAACGCGGCCCATGACGACGCGGTTGGCGTCCGCTCTACGCCGACCAAAGAAACGCGGCGACACGTACCGCGGTACGCTCGCCGGCCGCGACGTTTCGGTCGTGAATACGGGCGTGGGCGCGCCGTCGGCGGAGGGCAAAGTATTCGCTTGCCTGGGTGTGGGCGCCGAAGTCTTGTTGCGGGTCGATATCTGCGGCGGCCTTGAGCCGGATATGAAGGTGGGCGACGTCGTCATCGCGGAACGCGCCGTACCGTTCGACAATACGACGCGCCTTATCGCGGGAGACGCCGACGTACCGGCGTCGCCGCTGCTTATAAAATTGGCGGGAGATGTCTTGGCCCGTCGCGCCGGCGGCCGCTGCCATAACGTCGCCGTCGCGACGGTGGATACGTTTCACCATCAGACGGACGAGATGCACCGCGAATGGCGGCGGCGGGCGGCGGCGGTAGACATGGAGACCAGCGTAGTCTACCACTTGGGGCGGCGCGCCAGCGCCCACGCCCTGGCCTTGATGGCGGTGAGTGACGTCCGCGCCGCGGGGCTCGACCCTTTCGGCGACGGCCGCTTCCCGTACGGCGACCTGTACGGCGCTTTCGACGAGGTGGCGGATATCGCGTTGGACATAGTGGGTAACTTGCCGGAACCGTTACCGCCGCTGGAGCAGAAGGAGTCGGAGGTTGGCTCTTCCCAAGAGAGTAGTTAAACGATTGAAATCCCGCTTAGGCGCCGCCGCGGTTTTAGACGGCGCCGCGGATCGCTACGTTCACGCCTTCGACGCGACCGCGAACCCGGTCCTGCCGGACGTGGTCGTCGTTCCAGGCAACGCGGATGATTTAGCGTGGGCATGCGAGACGCTGTGGGCGGCGGGCGTCCCGACGACGCCGCGCGGCGCGGGAACGGGCTACGCCGGCGGCGCGGTGCCGGCTCGAGGCGGAGCGGTAATCGTATGCGATAGATTAAAAGGGGTCAAGGGCCCCGAAGGCGGCGCCGTAGCGGTGGAGCCGGGCGTAGTGGGCGACGACCTTAACCGTTACTTGAAACGTTACGGCGAATATTACCCCGTAGACCCCGCCAGCGCCGAGGCGTCGACGTTGGGGGGGCACGTCGCGACGAACGCCGGCGGCCCGCGCGCGCTTAAGTACGGCGTAACGCGCGATTACGTGGCGGCAGCCGAGGTAATAAGCCCGTCCCGCGGCCGGGAGCTATATCGCGACGAACCGGGCAAACCGGACGTGCTCAGCGTCCTCGTCGGGTCGGAGGGTACGCTGGTAGTATTCCTTCGGATATGGTTGCGGGTATTGGCGGCGCCCGAGGCTGTGGCCGCGGCCGTGGCGACGTTCGACGACGCGGTCAAGGCGGCTGAGGTGGCGGCCGACGTGCTCGGGGCGGGCATCCTCCCCTCCAAACTAGAGTTTGTGGACCGACGTTGCCTTGAGTGCGTCAACGCCAAGGAGCCGGGTATCCTGGACGAGGGCGCGGCCACGGCGTTGATGTTCGAGTTCGACGGCTCGTCGGATGCCGTCGCGAGGGAGTTGGCGGCGACGGCGGCGATAGCCGGCAAGGCCGCGGTGCGGAAGGTGGAGACCGCGCCGGACGGCGAGGCCGCGGAACGCCTGTGGCGCGCACGGCGCGGCATTTCGCCGGCGCTGGGGATGTTGGCGCCCCACAAGACGAACGAGGATGTATGCGTGCCCCTTTCCAAAATCCCGGCTTTGCTGGAGTATATCGCGCAATTGGAGGAAGCGTACGACGTGCCGGTACCCACGTTCGGCCACATCGGCGACGGTAACCTCCACGTCAACTTCATGTACGACCGGCGGGTCGACGAGCAGCGCCGTCGCGTAGCGGAGGCGGTGTCGAAACTTATGGGCCGGGTGGTGGAGCTGGGCGGGACGATAACCGGCGAGCACGGCGTCGGCACGGCCAAAGCTCCGTTCTTACCGCTCGAGCAGAACGAGGCGGAATTTGCGTACGCGCGGCGCGTGAAGTCGTACTTCGACACGCCGGCCTTGTTGAACCCGGGGAAAATATTCCCGGGATAGGGTTCCTTTTAAACGCGGCGGTAGGGATAGGAGTGTTTATTTTTCCACTTGTTATTAACTCGCCGTTTAGTTAAAATATAAATAAACGGTTGTTCTATTAACTTTAGGATTCATACGGCCTATGAGCGGAAATAATAAAGATAATCCTACGCGGCGTCGGATTTTAAAAGCGGCGCGGCGTCTTTTCGCGGCTCGCGGGTACCACGCGGTATCGATTACCGATTTGGCGAAGACGGCCCGCGTTAACCGCGCGGTGCTCTATTACTATTTTAAGAATAAACGGGAATTGTACCGCGAGACGATAAAGAGCGTCCTCGAGTTGATACCCGCGTTGTGGGAAAGGCCCGCGGTGAAGGAAGGGCCGGCCGCCGAACGCCTCGACAATTACGTGGCGGCGTTATGGCAAGCGTTGGCCGAGAATCGCGACGCTATGCCCGTTATCATGAGGGAGGTATCGACCGGGGGGCCGGAGCGCGAACTTATATTTAAGCAATACATAGTACCGAACGCGGCGTACTTGGCGGAGATAATCGAGGAAGGGGCGGCGCGGGGCGATTTCGGCGGCGCGCCGCCGCTTATGGCCGCCGTCGCTATCTTGAGCGGAATGATTATGCCCAACTTCGGGTTGGCGGTAGCGGGCCCGTTCTTCGGCTCGGCCGCGGGGGTTTTATCGGAAGGTAGCGCGTACGTGGATTTCTATCGCGGCTACGTCCGGCGCGCGCTCGGCGTTAAGGCCGCCGGCGGTGGAGGTAAACGTGGCACGGTTAAATAAAAGGGTAATCCTGCCGGTAGTAATTTCGGCGGCCGTCGCGGCGTTGGCGGGGTACTGGGTAGTCAACCATTATCGCGACCGCGACCGGCCTTTGGAAGCCGCGGGCGCGCTCGAGGCCATAGAGGTCGACGTGGGCGCGCTGGTGGCCGGACGCATCGTCGCGATCCACTACGACGAAGGCGACGATGTGGCCGAGGGCGCTACGGTGGCGACGCTCGACGCCGAGGAATTCGAGGCGGGCCTGGCGGCAGCGGACGCGGCGGCGGCCGCGGCCGGTGACCGCGTTGCGGCGGTGGGAGCGGCCTATGCCGGGGCCGAGGACCGCTTCGCGCGCGTCGCCCGGGCGTACCCCGGCGGCGGCGTTACGAAGGCGGAGTACGAGCGCGCCAAAGCCGAGCGGGACGCCGCGTCGGCCGAGTTGGCGAGCGCGCGTTCGCTGGCGGCGCAGGCCAAAGCCGCTAAGGCGCAACTCGACGCCCGCCGCAAAGAGATAGAGATAGTGGCGCCGCTGTCCGGGACCGTATTGAGCCGCAACCTCGAGCCGGGCGAAGTACTGAGCCCCGGCGTGCCGTTGATGACGCTGGCGGATTTGTCCAAGCTTGAGCTTTACGTATATATTCCGGAAAGCGAGGTGGGCGCCGTCAACGTCGGCGACGCGGTTGAGGTCGCCGTCGACTCTTTTCCCGGGGAGACGTTCGCCGGGAAGGTAAAGGCCGTCGCGAGCCGAACCGAGTTCACGCCGCGCAACATAGAATCCAAGGAGGACCGCGTAACGCTGGTATTCAAAGTAACCGTGACGGTGCCCAACCGGGACGGGAGGTTGAAGGCCGGTATGCCGGCGGACGCGGCCTTTACCGCGACGGCGGCGCGCACGAAGTGAAGGGCCGATTGCGATAGCGTTATGGAGTACGCGGTTTATACCGAGAAGTTAACGAAGAAGTTCGGCGACATCGTCGCCGTGGACGAGCTTGACCTCCGCGTTAACCGCGGCGAGATATACGGCTTCCTGGGACCCAACGGCGCCGGGAAGACGACGGCTATTCGCATGCTGTGCGGGATTCTCGAGCCGACGGCGGGCGGCGGCCGCGTCCTGGACTACGACATCGTAGCGGAAGCCGAGCAAGTTAAGAAGCGGATCGGTTACATGTCGCAACGGTTCAGCCTTTACGAGGACCTTACGGTGGCCGAGAACGTCGATTTCTACGCCAGCGTCTACGGCTTAACCGGTTCCGTAAAAAGGGAACGAACCGGGGAGTTGTTCGAAACCGCCGGCCTCGGCGGGCGAACGCGCCAGCTGGCCGGAACCCTCTCGGGCGGCCAGAAGCAGCGGCTCGCGCTGGGCTGCGCGCTCGTCCACCGCCCTGAGCTGCTGTTCCTGGACGAGCCGACGGCCGGCGTGGACCCGGTGAGCCGCCGCGACTTCTGGGGTCTGCTGTACGAGCTGGCCGCGGGCGGTACGACGATCCTGGTTACGACCCATTATATGGACGAGGCCGAGCACTGCAATCGCCTGGGTTTTATTTACGACGGCAGGTTGATCGCCGAGGGCAAGCCCGACGTGTTGAAAGCGGGCGTCGCCGCGGAGGTTTATAAGATAACGCCGGCGTCGGTCGGCGAAGCGTACGCGGCGCTGGTGCGCGGGTTCCCGGGGGCGATGGTAAGCATACTGGGTAACAACGTGCACGTTTCGGGCCCCGCGGTCGAAGGGGAGAAGTTGGCGGTGGCGTTGGACGCCGCGGGGGTCGGGTATTCCTCGCTCGAGCGCACGACGCCCAGCCTCGAAGACCTCTTCGTTATGTACATAGGGGAGGAGAGCCGCTCGTGAATTTCGCGCGCTTCTGGGCCGTTCTCCGCAAAGAGTACCGTCAGTTCTTCCGGGACCGCGTTACGGTGGCGGTAATCTTCGCCATACCCGCGGTTCAGCTGTGCGTTTTCGGGTACGCCATAAATTTCGAGGTCAAGCATCTACCGACGGCCGTCCTCGACTACGCCCACTGCGCCGAGAGCCGCGCCGTCGTCCAGGATTTCGTCAACTCGCAATATTTCGACGTTCGTCGTAACGTATCCAGCTACCGCGAGTTAACGGCGTTGATTGACAAGGGCGTCGTTAAGGCCGGCATCATATTCCCGCCCGATATGAAACGGCGTTTGAAGGCCGGGAAAGGAGCGACCGCGGCCGTCGTCTTCGACGCGTCGGACCCGATGACCGCGGGGTCGGCTATCTCGAGCGCGCAGGCCATAGGGATGTACCGTTCCATCCGGGTCCTCGCCGGCGGCCGCGAAGTCCGGGAGATGCCGTTCGAGATAAGGACGCGCGCCTGGTACAATCCGCAGATGCTGTCCGCCAACTTTATGGTCCCCGGCCTAATCGGCGTCATCATGCAACTGGTGACGATGATGCTCACGGCGATGGCAATAGTGCGCGAACGCGAGCGCGGCACCCTCGAGCAACTACTGGTTTCGCCCGTCAACCGGCTCGAGCTTATTTTAGGCAAATTGATTCCGTACGTCGTCCTGGGCTACGTGGACATAACGCTCGCCCTCCTTATCGCGCGGTACGTCTTCGGCGTTTCGATAGCCGGCAACCTCTTCGCCCTTTACGTCCTGGCGTTTCTCTTCCTGGCGTCGACGTTGGGCTTCGGCCTTTTGATATCCACTATCGCGAAGACGCAGCAGCAAGCGATGCAGATGTCGTTCTTCGTATTCCTACCGTCGATAATGCTCTCGGGTTTCTTCTTCCCGGTAGCGGCGATGCCCGATTTAATAAGGCCCATCTCGTACGTGATACCGCTGACGCACTTTTTGGAAATCTGCAGGGGGGTCATACTGAAGGGTCAGGGGTTCGAGCACCTCTTACGGCAGACGGTTGTATTGGCGGCGATGGGCGCCGTTATATTGGGTCTGGCCGTCGCGCGGATGCGAAAGAAGGTGGCGTAAATTTCGTTATAGTCGCGCCTATCTTTTTATGTAATTATTCGGGAGGAGGGGGAGGTCTTGCAAGATGCTCCGTACGCAAAACCTAAACCTATCGAGCGTTAAAACTTATGGGTGTTTTTAATTGGTTTAAGAAGCGCGTTAAAAGCACGCCCGAGAGCAGGCTCGCTTTCCGCGACTTGCGCGAGGCGTCGCAGCCGGATCGCGGTTACTTCATTATGACCGCGCTCTCGGCGCTCATCGCGACGTTCGGCCTTTTTCTCGACAGCGTAGCAGTGATTGTTGGCGCCATGCTTATAGCGCCGTTGATGTCGCCGGTGCTGGCTACGGGCCTGGCCGTCGCGCGCGGCGACCCGAAATTCTTGCGGAGCGCGCTCGAGTCGGTCGCCAAAGGGGCGGTGGTGGCCGTGGTTTGCGCCGCGGTGATGGCCGTAATTTCGCCCGAGTTCGCGCCGGGTAGAGAGATCCTAAGCAGGACGCGGCCCAACCTTTTCGACCTGGCGGTGGCCTTCGCCTCGGGCATCGCCGGGGCGTATACTTTTTCCTCCAAGGACCTCTCGGCGTCGCTGCCGGGCGTGGCCATAGCCGCGGCCCTCATCCCGCCGCTCAGCGTTGTGGGCATAGGTTTCGGCTTCGGCTACCACCAGATAATGTGGGGGGCGCTACTGCTTTTCGGCGCCAACCTCATCGCGATAGCGTTCGGCGGCGCGGTAACTTTTATCGCGTTGGGTTTTTACCGGAAGGTTAAAGGCGAAGAAGGGGAGTGGCGGCTGAAGAGCCTTATCGGGACGGCGGTCCTGCTGGGCCTGGTTACGGTCCCGATGGCGTACTTCACCATTACCAACATTACCACTACAAGCAGGCAGAAGAACGTCGGCGGCGTCATCGAGCAATACCTGCCGGCGCGGGAGGGTTACTGCGTCGGCGAGGTGGAGTGGGTTTACCGGGACGGCCGGTACCAGGTTTCAGCGTTGGTTTACGGCAAGGGCGAGCCGGCGCCGGACCGGCTGGATTTTATACGGGGAGCGCTTGAGGACAAGTTGGGGAAGAAGACGACGCTGCATATCCGTTACGTCGCGTACGACGATTTAATTACTAAGTAGGGAGGCAGGCTTTTTCCAAACAAAAAACGGCGCCGCAGCGCCGTATTTTTATTTTACTGGTCTTACTCTAAAGGATTCCGTAGGAGGGTTCCTCGACGCCGATTATCGCCGGCACCGTCATGGCGACGCAGATTAACGCCGCGTGTTTATAGGGTTTAGCGATAATTCGTCCTCGGCTGCAGCGTCTTCAGGCCGATGTCGCCGTTTATTCCCCGGCTGTCGCCAACCGCGCCCGGGCGAAGATATCGTCGACGTGGCGCAGGAAATAATCTACGCGGAAGCACTCGGTTAATTTTTTTCCGGGGAGGTACTTTTTTACGAGCCGCTCCCGGGCGAGCGCCGTCCGCAAATCCTTTGCGCGCCCGGCCGTCACCTTCTTCGCCTGCCGCTGGACGACGTCGTACGCTTCCTCCCGCGACGCGCCGGCGGCGGCGAGCTCCACTAAAACCCTCCCCGAGAAAATTAAACCCCGCGTCGACTCGAGGTTCTCTTTCATGCGCCGCGGATAAACGTCGAGCCCCTCGAGCACGTAATTCATAACGTCGAGCATGTAATACAACGTTGTCGTCGCGTCGGGGAATATTATACGCTCGGCGGAGGAGTGGCTGATGTCGCGCTCGTGCCATAGCGCGACGTTTTCGAGGGCCGGGACGAGCCATCCCCGCAGCAGGCGCGCCAGGCCGCAGACGCGTTCGCACAGCTCGGGGTTGCGTTTGTGGGGCATGGCGCTCGAGCCCTTTTGGCCGCGGCGGAACGGCTCCGCGGCCTCGCCGACTTCCGTCCGCTGCAGCGCCCGTATCTCGAGGGCTATCTTTTCGAGCGTCGCGCCGCAAATAGCCAGCGCGGCGACGTACTCGGCGTGGCGGTCGCGTTGTATAACCTGCGTCGCGGCGGCGGCCGGTTTAAGGCCGAGCTGTCGCAACGCGTCGGCCTCGACGGTGGGGGTAACCTGCGCCAGCGTCCCCACCGCCCCCGCGATTTTACCTACCGAAATGCCGCGGCGCGCCCGGCGGATACGTTCGCGGTTCCGCAACAGCTCCTGGTGGTATACGAGGAATTTCAGGCCGAAAGTAGTGGGCTCGGCGTGGATGCCGTGCGTGCGCCCGATCATAGGCGTGTTTTTGTACTTCAACGCGAGCTCGGCCGCGGCGGCTATCGTACCCTCGAGTTTGCGCAGTATCAACGTTGCCGCCTGCTTGAGGGCGAGGATTTGCGAGGTATCGACGATGTCTTCGGAGGTAAGGCCCAGGTGGATAAAACGGCTCGCCGGACCGACGTTTTCGTTAACGTTGGTGAGGAAGGCGATGACGTGGTGACCCACGGTTTTCTCTATCTCGAGGATGCGGCCTACGTCAAACCGGGCGCCGCTCTCGATCTCGCGTAGGGCTTTGGCCGGTATGCGGCGGGCGCGGTGCCAGGCCCGGCAGACGGCGAGCTCGACCTCGAGCCAACGGCGGTACTTGGCCTCTTCGGACCACAACTTCGCCATCGGCGGGAGGGTATATCGGGGTATCATCGCAAACTCGCCCTTCTTCGCGGGTCAATCACGTCGGCGTCGGCGTTAGCGGAACGTCTTTGAGTTACGGGCCGGGACAAGCTTCCGTCGGGACTTTGCCGTCCATTATCCGGCCGTCGCGGCGCACCTTCACGTTTACCGCCGTGCCGGGTTTGATATCCGAAAATATGGAGCAGTAGCCGTCTACGTCGTTGGCCGCTTTGCCGTTTACCGCCAGGATAACGTCACCGCGGCGCAGGTTGACTTTGAACGCGGGTGCGTTCTCGTCGATGTCGCTTATGAGCAACCCGTCTTCGTCGGGCAGGCTCAGGTATTTAGCAACCGCGGGCGTCACCTCGACGAGGTAGGCGCCGATCCAGGCGCGGCCGGGATAACCTTCGGCGATGAGCTTCCGGGCGGCGTCCCGGGCGACGTTGATGGGGACGGCGAAGCCGATGCCGACCGAACCGCCGCTGGGGGTTATTATGGTTACGTTAACGCCTACCGCCTGGCCCAGCGCGTTCACCAGCGGGCCGCCGGAGTTCCCCGGATTAATGGAGGCGTCGGTCTGGACGAGGTCGTCGTAGAGGCGAAAACCTCCCTGGCCCGCGCTCTTCATCTGGCGGTTAAGGGCGGATATGACGCCCACCGATACCGTGGGGGACGCGCTCTCGACGACGTGGCCGAAGGGGTTGCCGATGGCGATGGCCCACTCGCCGATCATGAGGTCGGAGGAATCGCCCAGCTCGACGTACGGGAAGTTAGAACCTTCGATTTTGAGGACGGCGACGTCGTGCTGGTAATCGGAACCTATCCACTTGGCCTCGAAGGTTCGGTTGTCGGGAAGCGTTACCTCTATTTTATCGGCGCCGTGGATGACGTGTTCCGCGGTCAGAATGTAGCCGTCGGGGTCGAATATGAAACCGGACCCCATAGAGGGTACTTCTTCCTCGTATTCCTGGTAGGGCGGCCCCATGAAGTCGCGGAAGAAGTCTTGCCACGGCGGGCTGAAGAACGGGTTGAAGACGCGGCGCCGGACCGTTTGTACCGTGTTGACGGTAACGACGGCTTTGCTGCATTTCGCGGAAGCGGTGACGATGGCGTTGGTGCGGCTGGCGGTTACGGCGGCATCCGCCGCCGCCAGGGAAGGCTCCTCCAAACCGGCGGGCATTCCCTTACGCGGCGATTGCGCGCAGCCGGGTATAGGTACTAAAGCGGCAACGCCGAGCGCCGCGGCCGCCGCCATGACAATTCTACGTCTCAATTGCGTTACCTCTTGAATACCGGTGCGCTCGCTTAGCGAATAACCGCGAGTTTGCCCGTTTTACGTTCGCCGGAGCGGGTTTCGATTACGTACAAGTAGACGCCGCTGGCCTTTATCGGCGCGGGGTCCCGCTCGATCTCGAGTGCCCATAACGGCTCGGCGCCGTTTGTGCCTTCGTGAACGAGCTCGCCGGCGACGTTATAAAAATATACCTTCGAGTGAGGGGGAAGGTCGGCGAAGTATACCCGGCCTTTGTGTATGCCCGCTTTGTAGGGATTCGGGTATACTTTAACGGCGTCGAGGGAGCTTGTGGCGGGTTGGGACGTAGGAGAGGCGAGCGAGGCCGCGGCGGCGACGACGCCGCGCGTCATCGTCGTCGCGACGTCGAAGTTTACTTTCTCTATCGTGTCTTTGCTGGTGTTCGCGTTTTTGTTGATGAGGGGCCAATCCTCGATAACAAGGTTGGCGGGGTAGCCGAGAGCCCAGTACGGGGCGTGGTCGCTGTAGACCATCGTCTCGTCGATGATTGCGTCCACGTAGAGGTCGGCGACGTACGTCGCGACCGCCGCGCGGGCGTACTCCGCGAGCCACGCGCTTTTACCGTTCGTAATGACGGCCGCGTCTTCGGGGGATTTACTCTTGAACCCCAACATGTCCATATTCAGGACGCCCAGCAGCGGTTCGCCGGCGGTGGCCATTTTCGAGGCGAAATGAGAGGAGCCGAGGAGGCCTTCCTCCTCGCCCGAGTAGCAGACGAATATAACGTCGCGGTGGTAAAAGTGGCCCCGGCTCGCTCGGGCGAACTCGAGCACCGCCGCCGTCCCGGTGGCGTTGTCGTCCGCGCCCGGTGCCGGCGCGTCGGGTTCCTCGAGCTTGGAGAGCTCCGAAATGGAGTCGTAGTGGGCGCATACCAATACGGTTCCCGGCGCGCCGCCGCGGCCGGGTCGTTCGGCCCAGACGTTGTCCCACACGAATTCCGACGCCGGGTCCGCGTTAGCGGCGTGGTCTTCCCACGAATCGCCGCCGTCAGGGCTATAGAGTAGCGCGCCGCCGCCCGCGCCGCACCATACCGCTTCCGGGGCCGCCGCGGCGACGGTGTATAGGACGTACTTCGGTGCGGCCTTCTTTTGCCAGCTCGAGCCGTCGCCCGTACGCCAGAAACCTCCGATGCCCCCCGCGATGTATCCGTAATCCCCGGCGAACTCTACATCGCGTAAGAGCGTACCTGTCCTAAGCTCGAGCGGCGCCCAGGTTGCGCCGCCGTTCGTGGAGCGAAGTACGGTGCCGTCTTCGCCGACGACGTACGCTTCGGCGGCGTTTCGGTGGGCTACGGCCTCGAGTTTGAAATTAGTTACGGCGCCGACCCGCGTCCAACTCTCGCCGCCGTCGGTCGTGCGCGCGAGGTAACCGTTCGCGCCGCACACCAGGCCGTTGTTGCCGCCGCTAAACGATACTCCCCACAACCACACGCCGACGTTACTCGTGAGCTGCCAGCTATCGCCGCCGTCCAGCGTCCGGTAAACGCGGCCGTACGAGGTTACCGCCCAGCCGCGTTGGTCGTCGAGGAAAAACAGGTCCGTAATGTCGTCTTGCGTTATGGTTTGCTCGTCCCACGTTCGGCCGCCGTCGTCGGTACGCCAAATCACGCCGTCGGCCGCGCCGAGCCACGCCGAGTCCGCCGATGCGCACGCGATAGTATTAATTCCAACGGTCCCCGCCCGGGCCATAACGTGCCACCGGCCGCCGCCGTTGGTCGTTCGGGCGACGACGCCGAGGTCGCCCGTCGCCCAGGCTACGTCGGCGTTGACCGCGGCCACTTTAGTCAGGTACGGACCGAAATACCGGTCCCGTTTAACGTCGAGGTTAAGGGCCGATAGCGCGGCTGCCACGTAGTCGGCGGCCTGCTTGCACATCGGGCTGTATGAATAACGCGTCCCGAACGCTACGAGATCCCTGACGGTCTTTTCGTAGCGGCCGCGGTTGACGGCGGCTACGATATCCGCCACTTCGTTTTGCGCCCGGAACGCGACGGGCTGCGGCTTCTTGGCGAAAGCTTCGAAGTCGACGGCTATGGGCCTAAGTCGCCTGGCGCGGTCACCGGCGACGATGTCGACGTCCCGAGGGGTCGCGACGACGTAGTGTTCCGGGCCGACGGTGAGCAGGATGTCGGCGGCGGCCGGCAGCGCGGCTACCGGCAAACCGACTTCCCATACCTTTTTTAGGCCGGGGTCTTCGGCGACGACGTCGAAGCGATAGCCTTGGGCCTTTAGCCGCTCGCCGTAGCCGACGCTTACTTCGCCTATGGCGTAGTCTTCGTAAGCGGCGTACGGCACGAACGACGTATCGGCCAGGCGCGCGGGGTCGCCGTCGTAGTATACCCGGATTAAATGGTCGTACGCGCCGAGCGAGGGTACCGCCGCAACGGCGAACGCGGAAAGCGTTAAAACTATTATTTTACGTATGCGCATTTGCTACCACCCTATTATTAGTGCGAGCATAATGCTTTTCGTTAGCCATATATTAGCATAACGCGTTTTCCGGTGGGGGGTTAAGTTAAACAGGACCGCGCTTCACGGTTACCTGCGGCGCGGCCTCGGGGTAGTAAAACTTAAATAACCCGGCCCCTATTTAACGTAACCCATCGTCTTCATAGCGTCGCGTATGGCGCCGTCCTCGCATGCGGCCCGATAATCCCGACGCAGCTCGATATTACCGGCACGCCAATCGGTTAACATTTCCCACAATTTTTCGGCTTCGAAGTCTGACGGGGGACGGGGCCAACTCTCTCCGGGGTCCGCGGCCAGTTCATACCAGGCGGCGGCTTCGCGGTACCGGTAATCGTAAATTAATTTTTCCCCTTTATAATAGACGGCTTCCTTACTGCTGCCCTTCAATTGGGTCGGTCCGGCGAAGGAGGGGCGTTCGCACCCGGAACCGTTAATCGCCGGGAGCAGCGAGCGGCCTTGCATGGAAGACGGCGCGCCGATGCCCAGGTAGTCGAGCACCGTGGGCGCGAGGTCGATGGTGTCGACGGGCATGTTGACCCGGCCGGGTTCGGAATCGGGTAATTTTACGATTAAAGGTACGCGCAGCAATTCCTCGTATACGGTGTGGCCGTGGTCGACGCCGCCGTGTTCGAAAAACTCTTCGCCGTGGTCGCTCGAGATGATAACGATCGTATTAGGCTTCCCTTCGAGAACTCGCAGTATCCGACCGAACTCGTCGTCGGCGTAGCGAACTTCGCCGTCGTAGTACGCGCGGCGCAGGCCCCGGTCCCCGGTGGCGCCCGGCGGGCGCTTTTTCGCCGACTCGATAGCGGCGGCGTCCACATATTCCGGCGGAGGCCAATAAGGCGCGTGGGGGTCGAGGTAGTGAAGCCATAGGAAGAAGGGGCGGTCGCCGCGGCGCTCGAGACGCTTCAGCGCGGCATCCGTCAATGCGGTCGTAATCCTCGAGTCGAGCTTTTCTTCGCGGCCTTTACGGAAGGCCGGGAAGAAGAGGTTGGTGTCGTAGTAGCCGACGGCCTTGAGCCACCCGATCATGTTCCAGTAGTGGTAGTCCCGGAAGCCGCGTGGTATGCCGGTGAACGGTAGACACAACTCGTTAGCTACGACGGCTCGCGTGTCGTAACCGCGGGCGGCCAGGATTTCGGCCAGCGTCGGTTGGCTCGTCCCGAGCGGGCGATTGGCCGCGGCCTCGTGCACCGCCGGGTACTGGGAAGTGAATATCGTAGCGAACGACGGCAAGGTCCATGAAGATTGCGAGCGGGCATATCTGAAGATGATGGCTTTCTCGGCGAACCGGTCCATATTCGGCGTCAACGATTCGCCGTCCTCGCCCGGGCCGAAAGCGTCGGCGCGCCAGGCGTCGAGCGTTACGAATACCACGTCCGGGTGGCCGGCCTGCGGTGCGGGCCTGGCTGCGGCCTCCGCGACGTTCCATATTATAAGAGCGGCCCAGCCGACCAACGCGGCCGCGGTTGCCGCCCCCACGGTTCGCCCCGGCTTCTTTATTTTCCCCATTAATTTATACAGGAGAGCGGCCGCGGCTACTATCAATACGACCATCGGCCCGAACAGGAGCGTGAAGAACCCGGCCGGTTCCCATACGTTAAATTCCTGTCCCCAAAGGTCGAATTTTTTTAATTTCCATATTGCTAAAATGGTCCAAAACAGGTTAGCCGCCAACGCGCACCCGAGCATAGCGGCTGCGGCCGTGCGAGCCGGCGCCGGCCCCCGGTGCTTGCGGACGAGGGCTACCGCCGCGGCGCCCAGGAAGGTTAGCGCACCGACCGCGGCGGAGAAGATCGTGTAGAAAAGGCAGCGGTGTGCGAGCGAGAGGGGGAAGTCCTCGGCGGGCGTAACGCCGCCCGGCCTGAAACCCAGCGCGAGTAACCCCTCGAGAAGGCCGTACGCAAATCCGGTCGCCAGAACGGTGGCGGGGTACAAAATATAGCTCTTCATGTCTCCGGTTTTTAGAATTATTAGCCGGCTCGCGGGAGCCGGGCCGACGGCCGGCCGGTCGCGTCCGAGGCGGCTGTCATAATACGTCGGTACGGTTTCGCCGGTTTTTCCGGCGGGATTATACTAAATTAGTAAGTTACGACGTACGGCGTTACGCCTTCGGGTCAATCGAGCCGTTTTAAATATCTCGCGCCAAAAAAAACAACGGCCCATTGAACAACTTAATAGGGGCCGCTTCTTCTCCGGCGCCGTCGCGGAAGTCGCCCTCGGATGATACCAATACCCTCGACCCTATGCCATATTTATACCATAGCGGCCGGGGCCGGCGCTATAAAAAACCGGATATTGGCGCTACAAGGGATATTTTAGTAAGGCGGAGGGCCTTTAGTCGTGGCCTTTAAATTCGCGGGGCGGATAAGTCCCGTCGTTGTCGTGTTCTATGTACGAGGGCGCTTCGGGTTCGTCGCCGCGGCCGGAGGCGGCGTACTTCCGGCCTTCGCCGAATTTATACTTAAGTTCGTACCCCTCGGCCTCCGAGATAGGGCGGCGTTCGCGGGGCGCCGTGCCGGTTGTCGTGTAACCCTCGCCGGACACGGTACGAAGCGGCGGTTTATAACCGGCGCGTAGCATACGGTAATACTCTTCCTTGGTGGGCGGGTGGAAGGGCTCTTTTTCGGCGGATTCCGCGGTTGGCGCCGCGGCGACGGTCTCGGCCGGCGCGGGCGGCTGGGTTTCGCGCAATCCTTTTAATTTCTCGCAGGCCGAGAGTAACAACGTAATACTTAAAACTAAGGCGAAAGTAACGTATATTCGCATCTTGCCTCCCAAGGCGTTTTACGGAGTTATTATCCGCGAAATAACGACTTCGGGGATGCTTCCTACGTTATTCGAGTAATAAATGGGGAGTTTGGTTTAATGAATACGCGGCGGCCGCGAGTTATCATAGGCGTTTTTCGGGGGGGTAAGGCTTACCATTTGTATTGTCGCCGACCTCTACGATCCCCACCTGTACCCGAAAGTTACCAAAAACGAATTCGGTAATGCCGCCTCTACTATCTCGGTATTCCCGCTGTTGTTTTCGTATTCGTATACGGCCTTACCGACGGGTGCAACGGGGCCGAATTGCCAAAATATCGTGCTCGAGGGCGTGAGCGTTATCTCGACGCCGAACGGGACCGCGTACACGGGCTTGAAGGCCGTTACGGAATCCTCGTAAAGGCCTTCTTCGCCCGAAATGGAAGAGGGGGCGATCGCGATGCCGCCGCCGACGCCGATGTACGGCGTTATAAGGCGGCTCCCGGCGGGGATTTTTAACCTAAGAGTAAACGTCTCAACGACCGTGAATTGGTAAAAGGTTTGCTCCCATCCC
The DNA here is from genome assembly GCA_965602215.1 of uncultured bacterium. GTDB lineage: Bacteria > RBG-13-66-14 > B26-G2 > WVWN01 > WVWN01 > WVWN01. Next base: position 379 of record CBFCYS010000023.1, on the reverse strand, counting down.
TCCAAATCTTTGATGCGCCATTCCCGGTGGAAACGGGTGAAGCCGCCGCTGGTATCCAGGCTCAGCGTCGGAATTACCTTTTTTTGGCGGAATTTCGCTACGTCGTACGTAATGCCGCCGCCCAGGTAAAACGTGTAGCCGTACGACGCCGGGAAGAGCCTTTCTTCGCCGGTTTGGGGTATAAATTTCCAGCTTCCCGGGGCTATGTCGGCCAGGCCGCCGTGGACAAAGGGCGCGACGGCCGCGGCCGAGGAGGCGCATATTACGAGTGCAGACGCTAACGCGAATTTTCTCATATTGAAATCACCAGCGGTAATCTTAACTTGACGGCGACCGTTTGGCAATTACTTTTTAACGACCCGTAGAAAAAGCCCGCCCC
>CBFCYS010000022.1:0-23782 GCA_965602215.1 uncultured bacterium | reverse complement strand
TAATACGGATGCATCATACTTTGGAACACTTAACCGAGCCGGCCGAGACGTTACGTCGGGCCGCGGCGGCGGCTAACCGGGGCGCGGAGCTGTTCGTAGCCGTACCCAACGTGGCGGGCGTACCGGCGAACCTTTTCGGCCGCTATTGGTACCATTGGGCTTTGCCTTTCCACCGGAGCCACTTCAACGTAAAAACGTTGCGGCGGTTATTACGCGCCGCGGGGTGGAAGCCGAGGCGGGCGTATTTCGTCTCGTCGCCGCTGGGCTTGGTTAGGTCGACGTTGAACTGGTCGCGCTACGAGTTGGGATTGCGATTCCGCGTCGGCGATAGGGTCGAACGCTTCCTGTGCCGGGTGTTGCGGCCCGTAACGGCGGCGCTCGACTTGTTGAAAGTCGGCGACAATCTCGTCGTCGAGGCCGTGAAGACGTGATCGCCTTTGGAAGCCTGAGGTCGGCTTGACGTTATGAAGAGGAGACGTTTTCTCGAGGTAACGGGAGCCGCCGGCGCGTGGCTCGCCGCGGGCGGCCTGGGTAGTCTCGCGGCGTCGTGCGGCGAGCGGGGCCTGGAGCGGCGCGGCGCCGCCCGGCGCGTGGTGGTGTTGGGCGTCGGCGGTATGGACGCCGGGGTCGTCGAGCGTATGATGGCCGAGGGCAAGCTGCCCAACCTCGCGGCGCTGGCCCGAAGCGGTACGTTCGCGACCCTTCGCACGACGACACCCGCCGAAAGCGCTACGGCGTGGGCCGCGTTCGCCACCGGCGCCCGGCCCGGCCGGAACGGCATCTTCGGCCGGTTCGGCCGCGACGCGGATACTTACCGCACGGTGGTAGCGGACGTCTCGTGTGAACCCGGAAGGCACCTCGGCGATTGGCCCGTCGGCGGCCCCCGCTGCCGCTCGAACTTGAGCGGCGAGCCTTTCTGGCGGTACGCCGCGGGCCGGGGCATAGCGACGGCGGCCTTGTGGGCCCCGGCCGACTTCCCGCCCGAGGAGGTGGAGGGTAGCGTATTTATAGCGGGCGGCGACGTCCCCGACGCGAGCCTGGGCGCGTATAACTACCATTTTTTCGCCACCGACGAGTACTTCGCCGAGCGCGATACGGCCGCCGGCGGGATATGGCGGAAGATAACAAAGCGCGACGGCGTCGGCCGGGCGATGCTGGCGCCGCCGGCGTGTTTGGCGGGCCGCGAGCTCGAGATAACGCTCGAGCCGGAGACCGAGCTGTATTTAAATATTTCCGTCGCGGGGCAGAAGCAGCGCGTGAGGACCCGCACCTACAGCCATTACTTCGTGTTTCCTTTCGGGCGGGGGGTGCTGGGACGCGGCCGCGTTATGGGCAGGTTCTTCGTGGCCTCGTCCGCGCCCGAGATGCGCGTGTGGTTGTCGCCGCTCGAGGTGGACCCGCGTAAACCGCTCTTCGACGTGGCGGCGCCGGCGCGCTTCGGCGAGGACCTCGCGGCGGACGGGCCGTTCAGCACCCGCGGCCGGCCGCTCGACCTCGGCTCGCTGCACGACGGCGTCATCGGGCGGGGGCCGTTCGTGGGGCAGTATTGTTACGAAACCGAAGAAAAGCGGCGGCTGGGTTTCTTGGCCTGGCAGCGCCGTCGGCCGGACCTCTTCCTCCTCTGCGACTACGGCCTGGACGAGGTAGCGCAGGTCTTCTGGCGCCATTACGACCCCTCACACCCGGCGTACGACGACGAGAAGTTCCGCTCGTACGGCGAGGCCTTTGAGATAGCTTACCGCTACGTTGACGAGACGTTGGAGAAATTTATAAAGGGGGCGACCGGCGACGACGTCGCGTTCTTCGTCGTATCGGCGCACGGCAACCGGCCCTTCCGTCGCGCGTTTTGCCCGAGCCGGTGGTTGCTCGAGAACGGTTATATAGAATTGGCCTCCGGCGCGGGGCCGTGGGGCGTCGACGTGCCCACGCCGGAGGCCGCGCTCCGCCGGGGCCGGTACCGGCCTGCGGTGGCGTGGGAGCGGACGCGGGCGTACGCCCAGGGGTACGGCCAGATTTACCTGAACGTCGAGGGCCGCGAGAAGCGCGGGGCCGTTCCCCGCGGCGACGCGGAGCGGTTGAAGGCCGAACTCTGCACCCGCCTGCTGGCCGTGCGGGACGGCGCCCGAAAACCGGTGGTCGCGGTGCGCGACGGCGACGAGCTCTTCCGCGGGCCGCGGCGCTTTTGCGCGCCGGACCTGGTCGTCTCGCTGGCGGACGGCTACGGCGTCTCGTGGGAATCCGTGCTGGGGGGCTTCGCCGACGCGGTTTTCGCCGACAACCGCGGCGTCGTTTCCGGCCACCATGCCGCCGTCGCGCCGGACGCGGTTCCCGGCCTAATATTCTCGAATTTGAAGTTGGACGCGGCCGGCGCCGCGGTGGAGGACGTGGGGCCGACGATACTGCGCACCCTCGGGCTCGAGCCGCCCGGCGGCGTCGACGGCGCTCCTATGGAGGCAGGGCCGCGTTAGCGGCCTTTTTTCTTGTGGGAAAGAAGGGCCTCGGCGCGCGCGAAGTCTTCGGGGAAGGTTATTTTGAAGTTGTCGCGTTCGCCCTCGACGGTTACGACGCGGCCGCCGGCTCGCTCCAGCGCCGCGGCGTCGTCGGTCACGTCCCATCCTTCGCGCGCCGCCGGTTGGTAGGCCTCGGCGACGGCGGCCAACTTGAAAGCTTGCGGCGTTTGTACCGCCCGTAGGGCGTCGCGGTTCAGCGTGCTTTCGACGGCGCCGTCGTCGCCGATTTGTTTCACGGTATCGACCAGCGCGACCGCCGGCACCGCGCCGTCGGCCTTCGCGAGCGCGGCCAGCAGCCGGCGCACCAGCGCCCGCGTCGCCAGGGGACGCGCCGCGTCGTGGATGAGGACCGCGGCGTCGGGGGAGGCGAGTGCCGCGGCCGCGGCCAACCCCGCAACCGCCGAGTCGCGCCGCGCCGCGCCGCCCGCGACGACGGCCCGGACTTTCCCGAAGCCGTAATCGGACGCCAGCCGGCGGAGTTTTTTTTCGGAACCCGGCGCGGCCACCGCCACCACCGCGTCCACTTCAGCACATTCTTCGAACAGGGCCAGGCCGTAAAATAATAAAGGGCGCCCGGCGAGGGGCGCGTAAATTTTGTCGCGGCCGCTCATGCGGCTGGAAGAACCGGCGGCCAGCACTACCGCCGCGACGCGTACCGCTTGTTGTTTTCCGTCTCCCACGGTTTAACTCGAGCCGGAGCTCACGTAGTCCTCGGGGCCGGGTATCTTGCCGAAGATCATACGCCCGGCCGCGGTTTGGAGTACGCTCGTCACGAGGACGTCCAGCGCTTCGCCGATGTGCGCTCGGCCGTTTTCCACCACGACCATCGTCCCGTCGTCGAGGTAGCCGATGCCCTGGCCGGCCTCCTTTCCGTCTTTCACCACTTGCACCCCCAGCATCTCGCCGGGGAGAACTACGGCCTTGAGGGCGTTGGCCAGGTTATTCAAATTCAAAATCTTCACGCCCTGTAGCTCGGCCACCTGGTTCAGGTTGTAGTCGTTGGTCACCAGGCTGGCGTCGATGTCCTTCGACAGCCGGAGCAACTTTTCGTCCACCGTAGGAACGTCGGGGTACTCCTGCTCGGATATATCGACGCGGGCGAGAGCGGAATTCCGGATCTTATTTAAAATTTCCAGGCCGCGTCGCCCCCGGTTCCGTTTGATGGGATTGGACGAGTCGGCTATGAGCTGTATTTCTTTCAAAACGAATCGCGGGATGACTACCGTGCCCGGCAGGAATCCGGTCTCGATAACGTCGGCGATGCGGCCGTCTATGATGACGCTGGTATCGAGTACGTTGAGGATCGTGCCGCCGCCCTGCCGGGGCCCGAGCGAGCCAAGGAGGGGCAAGTCGCGGAGCTTGGCCGCCCCCAACATCGTACCGGTGTACCCGCAGACCAGTACGATCAGGACGTACAGGTATTCGGGCGCTTCCACCGTTTGCGACAGGGCGTAGGCGAGGAGGTTCCCGGCGATGAGGCCCGCGATGAAGCCCAGCGTCGCGGCCACCAGCGTCTGGACCGAGTACCGCTCCAACAGGATTTCGACCAGGACTATAAGGCAGCCGACGGCGAAGCCGAAGACCACCCCCCAGAAAGGCGCCGATTCCGCCTTCGATATGAAAGGGGCGAAGAAGTAGCCGACGACCGACGTCGCGGCGATAAGTAGGAATCTCAGAATGTGAAGCATTTCTTTTTAGAGCCCGTGCCTTGAGTTCGAAAACATTTCTTTTGCGAGATGCTGCGCCACGCCCGCGTCGAAACCGCGGCGCGCCAGGAACGACGTAGTCGCCGCCCGGCCTTTCCGTTCACCTTTGGCCTTCAGCGCCTCTATCCGGGGAGCGAGCGCCCGCCTCGCCAGCGCTTCCTCGTCCTCGTCGACGTTCTCGGCGAGCGCCGCCTCTACGTCTTCGGGGGCGACGCCCTTGGCCGCGAGCTCCGCCCGCAACGCGCGACGGCCTTTGGGTTTGAGTAGCACGCGATCGCGCACCCAGGCGCCTGCGAACGCTCCGTCGTCCGCCATGCCGCGGCTCGTCAGGAGCTCGAGCACGGCCGCTACGACGTCCTTCTCGTAACCATACCGCCGGAGGCGCTGCTCGAATTCGCGCCGGCTTCGCAGGCGGGAGCGCAGGTACCTCAGCGCCCGGGCGTACGCGCCGTCAACCTCGGCGGCGAAAGCCATCCGGCGCAACTCGCCTTCCGCGAGCTCCCGGCCTACTTCCAGGCCCAGGTCGCGCGCGGTCGCCTCCGAAAGCCCCACCGCGAACGCGCCGTCGACGAACACCGATACCCGGTCGGGGCGGCGTTTTTGGCGCTCCAGGGCCGTGATTGCAGGCACGCGGTTTATTGGTCGGCGGCGGGAGGTTCTTCTTCCGCGGGCGGCTCTTCCGAAATCCGTAATCCCATTTCCGTCCGCAGCGCCGCCTCGATCTCCCGCGCGGGTTTCGGGTTTTCTTTTAAATATTTTACGGTGTTGGAGCGGCCTTGGCCCAACCGCTCGTCGCCGTACGAATACCACGTCCCCGACTTCTCTACGATTTTATGCGCCACTCCCAGGTCCAGTATATCGCCCAGCGCCGATATCCCTTCGCTGTAGACGATGTCGAACTCGGCCTGGCGGAACGGCGGCGCCACTTTATTTTTTACGACCTTGACGCGGGTGCGGTTGCCGACCGCCGTGTCGCCCTCTTTGATGGTGGCGATGCGCCTGATGTCGAGCCGGACCGACGCGTAGAACTTGAGGGCGTTCCCTCCCGGTGTCGTCTCCGGGTTGCCGAACATGACGCCTATTTTCATGCGGATTTGATTGATGAAAACCACTATGGATTTCGTGCGCGAAATAACGCCGGTCAACTTCCGCAGGGCTTGCGACATGAGCCGCGCCTGGAGGCCGACGTGGGTATCTCCCATCTCCCCTTCCAGCTCGGCGCGGGGCACGAGGGCCGCGACGGAATCTATGACGACCACGTCCACGGCGTTCGACCGAACCAGCTGCTCGACGATGTCGAGGGCCTGCTCGCCGGAGTCCGGCTGCGAGACCCACAGCTCGTCCACGTTCACGCCCAGGGTGCGGGCGTACTCCAGCGGGAAGGCGTACTCCAAGTCCACCAGCGCCGCGTTGCCGCCCAGCTTCTGCGCCTCGGCGATGAGGTGCAGTGCCAGCGTCGTCTTGCCCGAAGCTTCCGGCCCGAAGATTTCGACGATGCGGCCGCGCGGGATGCCGCCCACGCCGAGAGCCGAGTCGAGGCTCAGGCACCCCGTCGGGACGACGTCCACGTCGGCCCGCGATTTATCGTCGCCTACGCGCATCAGTACCGTCTCTCCGTATTTCTTCTTTATCCCGTCGACGGCGTGTTGCAATGAAACGTCTTTTTCTTCACCTGCGGTCGCCATATATTCTCCCCGGGCGGAATGTGAAAATCTCTCTTAGGTGTTATATTAACATAAAACGCGCGTTTCGAAAAACCGTTTAATCGCCGCCCAGACGCCACCGCCCGATTTCCTCGTATATCGAACCCTCGGGCGTAAGGGTGGATTTGACCAGCGCCACGGCCTCGAGCTGCTCCGCCGGCGCGGCGAATTCGTCGAGCTGCGCGAGCTTCCGGGCCGCCGTTGTCGCGGCCGCGCGGGGGTCTTTGGCCCGGCCTATCGTAAGGTGCGCCTTGAAAGGCCGCTTCTCGCGGGCGAAGGCCAGCGGCTCCAGCGCCTTGTCCACCGCCGCCGCCAGCGTCCCCGCCGCCGCGGCGCCCTCGCCCAGGCCGACCCACAGGACGCGCGGCGCCCGGGCGTTGGGGAAGCAGCCGCAGCCCGTCAGCGAGAGCGCGAACGGTTCGGCCTCGGCCGCGACCGCCGCCAATGCTTCCTCAATCTTGGGGACCAATTTCTCTTCGACTTCACCCAGGAACTTCAACGTCAGGTGGACGTTTTCGGCCCCGACCCACCGCACGCCGCCGCGCCGGCCGCGTTCGCAGACGCCGGCCAACGACGCGCGGTGGCCCGCCGGGAGCTCCGCCGCTACGAATAACCTCACCGCTTCTCTCCTTTTTCTCGCAACCGCCGCCGCACCATGTCGAGCGCGTACTGCGACGCGCGGAGCCGTACCCAGCCGCGGCCGCCGCCGAAGGAACGCGTTTCGCTCGTCGTCCCGCTTTCCTCCGCTAAAGCGAAGCACGTTGTCCCCACGGGTTTCTCGGCCGTCCCGCCGGTGGGCCCGGCGACGCCGGTTACGGCCAGCGCGTACGTCGCGCCGAAACGCGCTCGCGCCCCTTCGGCCATCTCGCGGGCCGTCTCGTCGCTCACCGCGCCGTGCGCTTCGAGCGTCGCCGCCGCGACGCCCAACAAGTTCACCTTCGCCTCGTTGGCGTACGAGACGACGCCGCCGACGAACCAGCTCGAGGCGCCGGCGACGTCCGTTACGCGCTTGGCGACAAGGCCGCCGGTGCACGACTCCGCTAGCGCGAGCGTCTCGCCCCGCGCGCCCAATCCTTCGCCCACCACCTGCTCGAGCGTGGCGTCGTCTTCGCCGAAAACGTGGACGCCGAGTCCTTTGCGGATAGCTTTCGCGACCGGCGCCGCGCGCTCGCGGAACGTCTCCTCGTTCGGCGCCGCGCCCCATATGCGGAGGTTGACCTGCGCCGTTTGCGGGAGGAAGGCGAGGTGGAGCTTCGCGGGAACGTCGACGCCCGCCAGCCGCTCCGCCACCGCCGATTCCGGCAGGCCGGTGGCGTGGAGATGTTTTTCGTAAACGCGCTCTCCGACGTAGCCTTTCTTTTCCAAAAAAGGCGCGAAGCCGTGCTCGAAGATGTACTCCATCTCGGCCGGCACGCCCGGCAATAGACACAGGACGAACCCCGCCGCTTCGACGATGATGCCGGGCGCGGTCCCGAGGGGGTTGGCCAGCACCTGGGAACCCGCCGGAACGCGGGCCTGGCCCACGTTTACCGCGGGCATTTCGATGCCGCGTCGCGCGAACCGGCGCTCGATCTCTTTGAGCGTGGGTCGGTGCAGCACCAGCTCGAGGCCCAGGTGGTCTGCGACCGCGGCCAGCGTACGGTCGTCGTCCGTCGGGCCCAGGCCGCCGGTGGTGACCGCGACGGGCGTCAACGCGCGCGCCTGCTCGAGCGCGGCGACGATGTCGGCGTCCACGTCCCCCACGACGAGTTGGCGCCGCGTCGCGATGCCGAGTGCCGCGAGCCGCCGCGACAGGTACGCGGCGTTGTTGTTAACCGTTTTACCTAATAATAGTTCGTCGCCGATGGCGATGATGGTCGCGTCCATAATTTTTTACCTTGGCCTTATCGCAGCTCGAACGCCGGCGGCGGCGCCCGGTGGAAGCGCATCAACGCCGCGTTCTTGGCCGCGAGCTTTTCTCTTTCTTCGTCGCTTTTTGTGTTCCGAAAAGCCCACGCCAGCGTGAGCTTCGGCGCCTCGACGTGAATGTAGTCGAGGTAAATGTCGCCGTTACCGAGCGGATATAGTTGGAATTCGTATCGGCGGTCCCTGTCGCATTCGAAGGCCACCGCCGCCCAACCGTACGTCCCGGCGGCGGGCAAGTCGGCCGGTACTACGCGGCGGACGGCGACCGCGGCCGGCGGCCGGCCGGCGCGCCGCTCAACCACGACTAATTCCGCGGCGGGTGAGAAGGGACGCGCCGGCTCGCACACCGCCATCCGGTAGTTTACTTTTACCGCGCCCGCCGGCCAGTAGTAGGGCCCCGCGCGCGCCATCGTTCCCAACAGGCCTTGCTCGGCGGTGCAATACAGCGCGCGGCGGTTGCGCGCGCGTACGTCGAAGACCGGGACGCCGACGTTGTAGTCGAAGGCGTCCTCCTCGATCGTCTTGAAGGTCCACTTGAACGCCCTACGGGCCGGAATCACCGGCGTTACGCCCCGCCGCAGTATGACGTAATCGCCGTCGGCGTACACGCAACCATACTTTCTGTTTTTCAATAATCCGACGAGGTTTACGCGGGTGCAGCGGTCCGAGGCCGACGGCGGCGTGTACCACGGTTCGCCCAGTCGCGCCGTGCATATCACGACCTCGCGCGGCAGCAACTCTTCCACGTACCGGAATTTATGGGGAAATAAATATACGCGCCGCCGCTCCGAGAGATGGGGCAGGAGAAACATCGACGCGGCCAGCGAGTCGTCCCGTGAGACGAACCGCGCCACGCGGGGGAATCGGCGCGCCCACGGCTCGGCGCGGTACCACGACGGGTTGTACCGGAGCCCCAGCGGCCCGAACGCGAAGGCGGACGCGGCGCCCGCGAATATCAGGTACGCCGTCGCGGCGCGGCGCGCCCATCCGACGGGCCACCCTTTGCGACCTACCCATCTCTCGAGGCGGCCCCACGCGCGCACCGTGAAGTAGACGAGGAAGGGCACCAGCGGCATCACGTACTGGTATTGGATGCTATAGTGGCTGGCCACGCGCGAGAACAGGGCGTACGTTACCGGCGTAGCGTAGGCAAACCATCCCCACCCCGCGGCCACCGGCAGGAACGCCCACGGCGTCAGCATGTGGAGCAAGTACGCCGCCCGGGCCGGGTCCGCCGCGCGCGCCAGGAAGAAAGCGGGGTGCCGGGCCGCGTACTCCAGCAGGTCCGCCGGCGAGCCGGCGACGCCGAAAGTGTGCAGGATGGGGTTGGAGGCGAGGTCCGTAACGTCCATAAGTTGCGGGTAGACTACGTACGCCGCGACCAGGAAGTGTATCAGCGAGAACGCGGCGACGAGCAATCCCCACCGAATTTGTTTTAATCCGAGCATTATAAACAAACCCGCGGCGCACGTGTACAGCGCCAGCTCCTCGAGCAGGAGGGCGGTGAAGAAGAAGCACAGCAGGCCGAGACGGGGCCTGCCGGCCTCGAGGGCCCAGAACGCCCACAGCACCAGCGCCGGCGCGAAAACCCGGGGGTGGAAGTCGTAGAGGGCGACCCAGTGCACGGAGGCGAATAGCAGCGGCGACAGGCCGAACGCCAACGCGAGGTAGCGCGAAGCGGTGTGGCGGCGGGCGACGAGGTATGCCGGGATCGCCGCGGACGCCAAGGCCAAAACCTGGAGGACGATGAGGGTGCGGGGGCTCGGGAACGCCAGCGACAGCGGCGAGAGCAGTTGGTTCACCAGCGCGACGTGATTGAGGTGGGGCCGGGCGAAGAGTACCGTCTGATACAGGAAGCCGCCCCGGCCGCCGGCCCAGAAGACGTGGTGTTGTATGCCCAGGTCCACCGCCGGCGCCCGGAACGCGTCGAACTTCTTGGTGGCGAGGTAGATGAAGGTGACCGCGAAGGCCGCGGCCGCGACGCCCAGCAAGGCCGCCGCCCGGGCGTTACTCCGGTCCGGCGTCGCCGTGCGTTTCAGCTTCGGCGCGAGCCAGGCGACGGTAACGGCCGCTACGGCCGAGGCCGCGACGATGCCGAGCTGCGCCAACATGTCGGCTAGCGCCGGCGACATGTTCTCCCTACGTTAAGAAGTTTTCCAATAGGCCGGTCGCGCGGGAGAGGACCCGGGCGACTTGCAGGATGAGGTTGGCGTATAAGGCCGCTATAATGTCGTCCGCCATTATGCCCCAACCTCCCGGTAAGCGCTGCGAGCGACCCGCCGGAAACGGTTTCAGTACGTCGAAGGCGCGGAACAGCACGAACGCGAAAACGGCGTACGCGAGGGTCTTGGGCAAAAAGGCGACGGCGACGAAGTACCCCGCGAACTCGTCGACGCACACGCGGCCGGGGTCTTTCTTGCCCCACATTTTCTCGGCTATGCCGCCGGCCCAGATGCCCGCCGCGGCCGCCACCGCGGCTGTGCCTAATACGAAAAAATTACCGGCCGGGAGGAGCCACCAATAGACGGCCAGCGCGCCCAGCGTCCCTACCGTCCCGGGCGCGAAGGGCGAGTAGCCGAGGTAGGCTACCGAGGCCACGAACGTCGCGAGCCATCGCTTTAATTGTCCCGCCATAACCTTCCTAACGGACGAAGACGTCCACTACTACCTGTCGGTTCTTCCATAGGTACCACACGCCGGTAACGAGCGTCAGGATGACCGCGACCCAGAGCGTGAACGCGATCCCGCCGCGGACCACGGGGTCGAGCGCGCCGGGCCACCCCTCCAGCCAGTGCGCGGCGACGGAGTGGCCCAGGATCTCGGCGATGACCATCATCTGGAAGGCGGTCTTCCATTTGGCGAGGGTGGTGGGGTAGATATGTATTCCCCTCGCGCTGGCCAGGGCGCGGAACCCGGTTATACACAGCTCCCGGGCGACGATGGCGAGGACCATCCACAGCGGGACCACGCCCAGGCTGGCGAAGCTCACCAGCGCCGTGACGACGATGACCTTGTCGGCCAGCGGGTCGATAATCTTCCCGAAGTCGGTCACGCATTTGAGTCGCCGCGCGAGGTAGCCGTCGAGGACGTCGGTGGCGATGGCGCCCACGAAGATGAAAAACGCCGCCGTTTGGTGCGCGGTCGAATTCGAGAGCAGGAAAACCAGGAATACCGGCGCCGATAGGATCCGAAGCAGCGTGAGGACGTTGGGCCAGTTAAGCACGACGCGCCTCCCGGCCTACGCGCGCCACGAGTTCGTAGCCTTCCCAACCCGCGATTTCGACGCGCGCGAATCGCCCCGGCGTAAGCTCCCCGGCGTCGAGGATTATCGTAACGGGGTCGCCCTCCGGCCCCTGGAAGTACGTTCGCCCGACGGCGACCCCTTCCGGCGTAACGCTGTCGACGAGTACGTCGAAGGCGCGGCCCTGGAGTTCGCGGTAGCGTTCGGCCAATACGTCCTGTTGGCGCAGCATCAGCTCCTCGCGGCGCGCGGCCGCGGCTTCGCGCGACGGCCTGGCGGGCAAAGCGGCCGCCGGCGTCCCTTCCTCCGGCGAGAACTCGAAGACGCCGACGTGGTCGAAACGCGCCGCCCGGACGAAGTCGGCGAGCAGCTCGACGTCGTCGTCCGTCTCCCCCGGGAAACCGACTATGAAGCTCGTGCGGAACGCCGCGCCCGGGACCGACGCGCGCACGTGCTCGAGCCGGGCCAGCGCTTCCTCGGGCTTCCACGCCGGCCGGCCCATGGCCTCCAGCAAATGCGGCGCGACGTGTTGCAGCGGGACGTCGACGTAGTTGACGATGGCCTCGACGTCGGCGAAGGAGCCGAGCAGTTCCTCCGTCAGCCGCGCCGGGTGCAGATAGAGGACGCGCAGCCACGGTACGCCGACGCCCTCGAGCCGCCGAAGGAGCGTTGCCAGGTTCGGGCCGCGGCTCAGGTCCTCGCCGTACCGGCTCGAGTCCTGCGCCAGCAGTACCAGCTCGGCTACGCCTCGAGCCGAGGCGTACTCGGCCTCGCGCACGACGTCGTCCGGTTCGCGCGAGCGGTAGGGGCCGCGGAGGCGCGGGATGGTGCAGAAAGAACAGGGGTGGTCGCACCCCTCGGCGATTTTAAGAAACGATACGTGCGGCGCGGTCAGGCGGGGCCTCTCGGCGATGCCGGCCAGCGGCGGCCGGGGCGGGCCGACGTCAATTACGGGCCGGCCGGCCTCGGCTTCGCGTACCGCCTGCGCCAACCGGGACGCCGCGTCGACGCCCAGTACGACGTCTACGCGTTCGAACTCCCGGGCGAGAGCGTCGGCGTCAAGTTGCGGCCAGCAGCCCGTGACGACGAGCGTCGCATCCGGTTTTATATGCGCCGAAAGCTCGGTCAGGACCTGGCGTCCCTCGTCGCGCGCGGGACCTATGAAGGCGCAGGTGTTGACGAGGACGACGTCCGCGGCCTCTTCGTCCAGCGTCAACTCGTACCCCTCGGCGAGGAGCTCGCCCACGGCCGCTTCGGCGTCGACCAGGTTCTTGGCGCACCCCAGACTTATAACGGCTATCGTCCGGCTCACGGCCCGTATTGCTCGCTAAAGTCGACGATTTCGACCCCCGGCGGGACCTCGAACGAGAAGAGGCCGGCCGGCAGGCCCGGGTTGAATTTATACGCGGAGAAGCGGTACGACGTGCAGTTGCGGGCGGCGTCGTAGAAGTCGGCGCGCACCGCGACCAGCCGCTCGCGGTCGATCCACATCCGTATCTCGGGGAAAGGCGCCGGTTCTCGCTTGGCGTCGAGGTGAAGCTCGTACGCCCGGCCGCCGGTTTCGGAGGCGAGCTCGACGTCGTAGTCGGTCGACAGGCTGTCGAGCGTCTGCGGCAGGTCGGCCAGATAAGAGAAGCCGGAGCCGGCGTAGCGGAAGACCCGGGTGCCGCCGGGAACGTAGACGTACATGTACTCGCCGTCGAAGACGACGGTTTGCTCGAGCGGCTCGCGGAACTCGACCCGGACCAGGTTCGGTTGGCGCGAATAGAGGACCCCCGCGCTCGAGGAAGTTTCGCCCAGGTAGGGCGAGGAGGTCGCCACGACGACGTCGGCCCGGAAGTCGTCCATCGCCTTGTACTTTTTGGTAACGCGGGCCAGGAGCTCGTCGGCGGTGATCGACGGCGACGTGTCGTAAGGCCAAACCGCCGCGGTCGGAGCCGCGGCGTTCGCGACGAGGCAGCATAGGAGCGCGGTTTTAAATAACGTCCGGGTCATCGGGCCCCGCTATAGGGTCTTCCATCTCGTCCAATGATTTTATAAACACTTTTCGCCCCTTGGGGCCTTCGTCGGGGCCGACGATGCCGCGGCGTTCCATGATGTCGATCAGGCGGCCGGCCCGGGCGAAGCCGACGCGGAAGCGGCGCTGCAACATCGAGACCGACGCCTTCTTCTGTGAAATTACGAGGGCCACGGCGTCGTCGAAGAGCTCGTCCTCCTGATCGAGAAAGGATTCGCCGCCCCGCCCTTCCGGCTCGTCGGCGGCCTCCCGCACCGACGTTAAATCCTGCGGCGGCGGCTGCTCGGCCCAGAACTCGACGACCCGGCCGACCTCTTCTTCGCCCACGTACGCTCCCTGGACGCGTTCGGGCTCGATGGCGCCGGTGGGGAGGAACAGCATATCGCCCTCCGGCAGGAGGTGTTGCGCCCCCGTGCGGTCGAGAATGGTCCGCGAGTCCACCTGCGACGAGACGCTGAAGGCGATGCGGCTGGGGAAGTTCGCCTTGATGACGCCGGTAATGACGTCCACCGAAGGCCGCTGCGTCGCGACGACGAGGTGTATCCCCACCGCGCGCGCCATCTGCGCCAGGCGGACGAGCTGCTCCTCAACCTTGCGCGCCTTTTCGCGGACCATAAGGTCGTTGAGCTCGTCGACGACGACGACGACGTACGGCAGCGGCCGTCCTTCTTCCTCGTCGATTCCCGTTTCTATCTTCTCCGCCAGTTGGCGGCGCCCCTGGTCCGTCGCGAAGAGATTGTTGTAGGCCTCGATGTTGCGCGCCCCCACCGCGGCGAGCAGCTTGTAGCGCCCCTCCATCCGCCGCACGATGGCCTTGAGCGCCCGCACGGCTTCTTCCAGTTCGGTGAACAGCACCTGGGCGTAGCGCCGATGCGGTATGCGCTTGAAGATGGAGAGGTCGACTTTTTTGGGATCGACGATGAGGAATTGCACTTCGTCCGGCGTCGACGTCATCAGAAGCGACGTTATGACGGCGTTTAAAAATATACTCTTGCCGGAGCCGGTGGCGCCGGCCACCAGGAGGTGCGGCATCCGGGTGAGGTCCGCGGTTACTACCAGGCCGTCGTGTCGCCGGCCCAGCGGCACGGTCAACTTCGAACGCTGGACTTTTTGCTTGAACGCTTTGGTAGCCAGCAATTCGCGCAGGCCCACGCGCGCGGCCACCGGGTTGGGGACGTCCACCGCCACGGCGCCGCGGCTGGCGAGGCTGGTCACCGTTATGCCGGGCACGGCCATGTTGCGGGCCAGGTCCTCCTCCAGCGATTTCATAGCGCCGAATTTTTGCCCGGGCGCGAGCTCGACTTCGAAGCGGGATACGCGGGGGCCGACTTTTATTTCGCGGACGCGGCCGTCGACTTTGTAGGAACTGAGCGCGGCCTCGAGCCGCTTCTTGCAGTCGGTGAGGTATTCCCGGGAGACCTCTTCCTTGGGCGGCTGGGGGGGGGCCAGGAGGTCGCGGGGGGGCAGTTTGTAGGGGCCGGCCGGCCGGCGGCGGGGCGGCGCGGGTGCGGCCTTGGCCCCGGCCCGCGGCTCGCGCGGCGGCGGGGGCGGCTCGAACGCGGCCTCCTCGGGTATTTCGGCTTCAGGGGGCGGGGCCGTTTCGATCTCGACTTCTTCTTCGTAGGGTTCGCGCTCTTCGCGCCGAAACACGGAGGACGCGCCGCCGACCGCCCATTTCGCGGCTACGGCCGCGCCGTTCAACAATCGCTTGGGGGAAACGCCCGCGACGGCCCACGCCGCTGCGACGAAGAGCGCGACGGCCGCGAGCACGAGGCCGAATACCCTTCCGACGGCGTACACGATGGCGTTGCGGAGGAACAACCCTACGGCGCCGCCCCGGGCGACCGCGGCCGCGAAGGTTTCCTCTCCTTCGCCCCCGACGGCGAGCGCGAGCAGCGCCGCGCCGAGGAAGACCGCCAACATGAAGACTATAAGCCTGAACTCGCGCGCCAGCGACACGCCGCCCCGAAACTGGAAAAAGGCCCACAGGCCGAAGAAGACGGGGAGGGCGAAAGCCGCCCGGCCCAACGTCTCGAGCAGCCAGAAGGAAAGCCAGGCGCCGGCGATACCCAGTTTGTTATGGATCGGCTGGTCGGCCGAGGCCAAACCCGTGGGGTCTTCCGCGTCGTGGGTCGCCAGGCTCGTCACGCACGCCACCGCGGCGACGACGAGAACGACGCCCAGCAGTTGGCGGCCGTATTTGAATCCCGGCGCCGGCTTCTTCTTGGTGTTGCGTCCGGCCATAATTAGAGCGCTTCGGAGATGTAGATGTTGTTGGCCCTCGTAAATACGAAATGGGTGCCGTCGGGCGCGTAACAAGGCTTGCGGTCTTTATCGGTCCATTTATCGGGCGCGCGCGTGAGCCACGTCTCGACGCCCGACCTGTGTTCGCAGGCGAAAAGGCCGTCGCGGTGAGGGAATATCAGGTACTTGTCGTCGGGCGAGACGGTAAGGCCTTCCAGAAACGGCTTATCGGTATTGAGTACGAGCCTCGGGATGCCGCCGCCGGCTCCCACGTCTGATATGTATTCGCCGTGGGGTTGCGGGTTAAACGGAATCTGGCGCTCGACGTAGTAGATGAAAGAGTCGTTGGGGTTATAAGCCGGGTCGTAGTGGGCGAACCCCGCTAAGTGGTTCGTCGTAATTCTTTTCGGTAAGCCGGTCGCAAGTTCCACGCGGTAGAGTAGTTGGTCGCCTTCGCCGGTGTAGTAAACGTATTCGCCTTTCGGGTCGCCGGCGAGGGACGAATCCGCGTCGACGTTGACGTCGTGCTCGGTTATAGTGCCGCCCGTCGCCGGGACGGTCCACAACTTGTATTCGTTGCCGCCGTCTTTCTTACGCACGAACGCCACGACGTCGCCTTCCAGCCACACCGGTTTCCGGGGGGCCTGGGCCGCCGAGCCGAAGTCCGGCGTAATATTGGTTTTCTTGTGCGTCACCAGGTCGTAGACGGTGAGGTGGTACGCTTCCACGAATACTATGTCGTCGCTGCCCGGGGAGTAGCACGGGTCCCAGGCGTTTGAAAGGAGCAATTGTACGGTATTCTCTTTTTGCGGTTGATCTTCCGGCGGAGCGGGTTCCTCTTCGCCGGTGCACGCCAGCACCGCCAGTATTACGCCTGCCGGGACCAACCAAGGCCATAGCTTCATTTCGCTACCCCCTGCGTTGTGGGAGGTCCGTTTATGTGAGTAGGGCGAACAGGCCCAGAACGACGCAGTACGTGCCGAACCATCCGAACCCGCGGCCCCGTACCGACGCGAGCACTAAATATATGGCCGCCAGGCCGGCGACGAACGCTACGCCGAACGCCAGCGCCAATCCCGCCCAATCTCCCTCGAATCCCCTTATTTTACTGCTTTCCAATGCCGCTGCTCCCAGAATGGCGGGTACCGAGAGGAGGAAAGAGAACGTGGCGGCCTCGGCGCCGGCGAGGCCGACCAGAAGGCCGGCGACGATAGTCATGCCGGACCGCGATACGCCGGGCGCGATGGCCAAAGCCTGGGCCCCGCCCACCGCGAGCGCCGCGGCGAAGGCCATTTCCGCCATCCTCCGGTCGCCGCGCCGCACCAGCGAGGACGCGGCCAGGACGGCGCCGGTGAACAGCAGCGCCACGGCCACGGCCCGGGTGCTTTCGAAGAGGATTTCGATCCGGCTTTCGAGCGCGAGGCCGACGGCGGCCGCGGGCAGCGACGCCACGACTATGAGCGCGAGGAACCTCAGCCAACCGCTTCTGCCGCCCGCCGCAGCCGTGAATGTCGTCTTCAGCCGCCCGCGGAAATAAATCAGGATGGCGAGGACCGTCGCGACGTGCAGGGCCACTTCGACGACGATGCCCGGGGTATCTATCCCTAAATACTGCTGCGCCAGGACCAGGTGGCCCGATGAGGAAACCGGCAAGAACTCCGTCAAACCCTGGATCAGCCCCAGCGCCGCGTAACGTAAGTATTCCGACGTATTAGGCTCCTTCTATTATTTTAAGAATACTATCAACTCCGCTTGTCGAAGTCAATAATCAATAAAGAGCTGCGCGGAAGGATAAGGAACATGGTACTCACCCGTATCTCCCGCGTGCCGTCAGGTGTTACCACCTGACGGCGGGAGATTCTTTGACAGGCAAGAATGCCTGTCCCACCGCGGTAACAACCGACGCCACGTACCAAGCGGTGGTCTGACCTGAAGGTCGGCCCCTACGTCGACCGACGCCCCGGCGTTCACGCCGGGGTAAATCACCGCGCCAAGGCCTACAACGCCGCGTTCACGCGGCGCCACGACGCCACCCCGCAGGCGTTTACGGCGCACGTAGGGGCGACCGGCCGGTCGCCCCTACCAACCAACCCGCTACCAGCCTCGCGCCCCTGCGAGCGCTTATTTATCCCCGGGGCCTTCGGCGGCACGCTGCCCGGGGTTTGTGGGCAAGGGCCTTAAGGCCCTTGTCTGGTACTTTTTAAGGGGGCTCTCCGGGGCGGTGCGTACGGGGGGAAGGCCCTACTCGATATAACCCAGGGCGCGCAATTCCGCGGCGCCCACCGCGTCCAGCGTCGACACTTTATCCCTTCCGTTGCGTTCCACCGTTCGTTTCCAGGACTGGATCCGCAGCCGCAGTCGGGCGGAGGTTTCGTCTTCCGGGAGCGGCTTCCGCTCGCGGCGGTCGCGCTCCAGGTTGAAATATTTCCCCGGCCGACTCATATCCGCGTGCTCTACGATAAGTTTGTGGGGCCAGATGATAACGGCGTCTTCCCGCGGCCCGCGTTTTTTCGGACGGGTGAACTCGCTGCCGACGAAGATAGGCCGCGGCTCCTGCTCGCCGTCGGAAAGGGGCAGGGGGCGCCCCTGGAACGTCGTCGGCGCCTCGAGGCCCGCGAGCGCCAGGATGGTGGGCGCGAGGTCGACCTGGCTGACCGGCGTTTTGACTTTAGTCGGGGCTTCGCCGGGGGCCGCGATGAACAGCGGGACGCGGACGACGGTATCGTAGACCGATTTGCCGTGGTCCCACGTTTCGTGTTCCCAAAATTCTTCGCCGTGGTCGCCGGTGAAGATTACGATCGTATTGTCGTCGCGCTCGAGCGTGGGTAGGACCATGTGCCCCAGCAAGTCATCCACGAACGTACATTCGCCCTCGTAGAGGCGGTGGTGGGCGAACCGCCGGGTCTTTAACTTGGGTCGGTATTGCTTGATGAACTTCTCGTCGCGCGGGCGGTAGTACCCGGGGGGCGGGGAGTAGGGGGCGTGGGGGTCCATGTAGTGCACCCACAGGAAGTAAGGGCAGCGGTGAGGTCGGGCCAGATACCGCCCCAGCAAGACCGTAAGCTTGCGGCTGGTATCGGGGCATAGCTTGCGTTCCGCCAGCGTGCGGAAAGCGGGGCCGTACCAATTGGTGTAGTAGAAGCAGGTCGCCCGCAGGAGGGGAGGCCATTGCCAATAAACGAAATTGTCGAAGCCGTCCGTCAACGGGCTGTGCCGGTCGACGAGGCGGTTGGCGACGAAGGCGGTGGTTTCGTATCCGGCGTCGCGGAATAGTTGGGCCAGCGTGGGGCTTAATACGTCCGCCCGCGGCCCGGAGCGGGCGGCGTGCGTATCCACGTATTGGCCCGTGAAGACTGAACCCATGGAGGGAGTGGTCCAGGAGGCGGCGGACCAGACGCGGCGGTATATTATGGCGTTTTCCTTCGCGTACGCGCGAAGGTTAGGCGTAAGGCTGTCGCGGAACGCGTCCGCGCGCCAGGCGTCCAGTACGACGAAGACGACGTTGGGGCCGTGGGCGACGGGCCTAAACGTCTCCTCCGCCCAACGCGCCGCGACGAGCGCGACGAAGCCGACGGCGCCCGCGACGCGCGCCACCCGTCCGGCGGCTCGCCACCACTTCCGCCCGGAGGCGAAGCGGTGCAGCGCGAGCGCCCCCGCTACCGCCGGCAGCGCGAAGGCGGCCCAGTAGCCGAGGAACGGCCCGACGTCGCTGAGGCTCAGCGTCGCGAAGCCGAGGTCCAGGTAGCGTGGTACGAAGCAGCCGGCGACGAACCACCCCAGGCCCGAGGCCGCGACTGCGGCCACGGCGACCGAGCCCCGCCACGGCGGCCTTTTCCCGGCCCGCTCTTTTCGGCGTATTGCGAGTTTTAGTCCGGCGGCCGCGACGGCGGCGATTACCATAACCGTCAGCACCAGGGCGACGTAAAAAATCGAGCGGCCGTACGCCGATTCCAACAGGCGGTCGGGATGCCACGTGTAAAAAGGCGGCCAGAGACGATTGATGATCGCCTCCGACGCGCCCCAAAAGAAGCCGGTCGCGGCGGCCGAGGCCGCGGCGGCGAGCGTTGTCGTCAGGGTTTTCTTCACCATGAGGTCGTCGTTTACCGGATGTACCCCAAAGCCCGCAAGTCGGCGGGCGCCGCGATATCTAACAGCGACAGGTCCGGCATTTTCCGGTTGTTTGTCGCCCGCTTCCACTTCCGGAGTCGGGAGCGGAGGCGGGAGGCGTTTTTGTTTTCCCGGAGCGGGCGGGTTTCGCCGGGGTCGCGCCCCAGGTGGTAGTATTCTCCCGGTTTCTTCATGTTATCGTATTCCAATATCAGCTTATGCGGCCATACGACGATAGCGTCTTTTCTCAGGCGCGGCCCCATTTCGGGGGGATGCGTAAAGCAACTCCCGATGAAGATAGGCCGAGGTTGCGGCTCGCCGGTAGGGCGGGGTAGGGGCTGCCCTTGCATCGTCGGGAGGAGGGGGAGGCCGGCGACGTCGAGGAGGGTGGGGCCGAGGTCGACGAGGCTGACCGGCGTATCGGAGACGGCGGCCTCCTCCCCCGGAATCGCGATTATGAGCGGAACGCGCGCTACCGTATCGTAAACGGATTTGCCGTGCTCCAGGAATCCGTGTTCCATGAATTCCTCGCCGTGGTCGCCGATAATAACGACGACCGTGTCGCGGCTCGCCGCGAGCGTCGGGAGGACCATATGCCCCAGCAAATCGTCGACGTAGCTGCATTCGCCCTTATACTGGCGGCGCCGGTTTCGAATTTTTTTTTCGCGCTCGGTAAGCTTCCGGCCTTCGGGAGGGGGTTCGGGCGGCGGGCGGTACGCGGGGGGAGGGCGGTAGGGGGCGTGAGGGTCCATGTAGTGCACCCACAGGAAGTACGGCCGCCGGTGTTCGCGCGCGATGTAGCGGCCGAATAATACCGTTAGCCGGGGACTAACTTCGGGGCCCAGTTCCCGCTGTATGAGTTCCCGTATGGCCGACCCGTACCAATTAGTGTGGAAGAAATATATCCGATGCAGGAGCGGCGGCCAACACCAATTGACGTAGTCGTCGAAACCGTCGGTAATCGGGCTGTGGCGGTCGAGGAGGTGGTTGCCGACCGCCGCGGCGGTGTCGTATCCCGCGGCGCGGAACGCCTGGGCAATGGTGGGGCTAACTTCGTCGGCGCGGGGGCCGGCGCGCGCGCGATGCGTATCGTCAAATTGGCCGGTGAAGATCGACCCCATGGAGGGGATCGTCCACGACGCCGGCGCCCACGCCCGCGTATAGACTTGCCCTCTCTCCCTGGCGTACGCGCATAGGTTGGGCGTCAGCCTTTCGCAGAAGCCGTCGTACCGCCAGGCGTCGAGGACCACGAGGATGACGTTCGGCCCGGACGGGACCGGCCGCGACTCTCGCTCAACGTACCGCGCCGCCGCGACCGCGACGAAGCCGACCGTCCCCGCGGCGAGGGCGCACCGCGCCGCCGGCCGCCACCATCGCCGGCGGGTCAGGTAGCGACCGATAAGGAGCGCGAGGCCGACGCCTAACAGCGCGAGGGCCGCCCAAAAAATGAAGAAGAGGATAGGTTTGGAAACGTCCGGTTGGATAAAACCCAGGTCTATAACGCCGTGGGTAGTCCGGGATATGACGAGCCATCCGCCGCTGGAGGCGACTACTGCGGCTATCGCCGCCGCGCCCCGCCAGCGCCCCCGCCCCTCTGCGAGCGGGGCGCGTTTTATCAGCTGGCGGAGGGCCGTTATCGCCCCGGCTACGACGACCGCGAGGAGTAGGACCGTGCCGTAAAAAGCCTCGCGCCCGAAAGCGGATTCCAGGAGTCGGTCGGGGTGCCACTCGTGGCGGGAAAGTAAGAAGCGATTGAGCAGCGCCTCGCTCCCGCCCCAGAAAAAAGCCGCTGCGGCCGCGAACGAAATAGTCGATACTATTTTTAAGAGGGCTTTTTTTACGTAATGCAAGCCGGTCCGGTAGCTCGAGCCGCGGCGTTCGTTACTTCATTAAAATGGGTTGAAGCGCGCGCCATGCGCCCTTTTGTGACGCCGGAGTAATGGGAAATACCGTTTCCGTCGCGGCCCGATGTGGCGACCGGCGTCGCGGCGTTGCCTGGGGCAAGGCGCTTTTTCTATTGAACGTAGCCCAACGCCCGGAGGTCCGCGGCGTCGGCGAAATCCGCGGCTCGAGCGGGCTGCATATCTTTGGGTTTAACGGCCTTCTTCCACTTTTTCAACTTCGCGCGGAGGGCCCGGGCCACGTCGTCTTCCGGGAGCGGATTACGCTCTCCCGGGTCCTGCTCGAGGTTGTAGAGCTCGCCGGGTGCGTCCATCTTCCAGTGCTCGAGGCTCAGCTTCCAGGGCCACAGGACGACGGCGTCCCGTCGCGGCGGGTCGTAGTCTTTGCGGTCGGTATAGTCGCTGCCTATGAAAATCAATTTATCCTGGCGTTCGCGCCTGGTTCCCGTGAGCGGTTGCCCGGGCATGTCGGCGGGCGCTTCCAGGCCGGCGAGGTGGAGGAGCGTCGGCGTCACGTCGATGAGGCTTGTGGGGACGTCGGTTACGGCCGGCTCCCGCCCGGGAACGGCGACGATGAGCGGGACCCGCGTAACCGTTTCGTAAACCGATTTGCCGTGGCCGTACGTGTAGTGCTCCCAGAACTCCTCGCCGTGGTCGCTGGTAATAATTACTACCGTGTTGTCGGGGTCCGGGATAGCCTTGAAAACTCGCGCCAGGAGGTCGTCCAGGAAGGCGCATTCGCCCTCGTAGAGGCGGTGGTAGGCCGGGCCGTCCTTGCGTACGTGGGGTTCGTGGTCTTTAATGTATTTCTCGTCGGCCGGGTCGTAGTAAGCGGGCGGCGGTTTGTAGGGCGCGTGGGGGTCCATATAGTGCGTCCACAGAAAGAACGGCCTGCGGCGCGCCTTGCCGAGGAACGACTTCGTCAGGCGCGTGATGGTGCGGCTGGTTTCGGGTCGGTATTTTTTACGGGGAAGGTACTTCTGGCGAACGGGCCCGCAGCACCAGTTGGTGCTGTAAAAATGTATCGCGCGGAGGTGCGGCCGCCAATCCCAGTAGATGAAGTAATCGAAGCCGGTGGTAATGGGCGTGTAGTGCTCCAGCACGACGTTACCCACGACCGCGCCGGTGTCGTACCCGGCGTCGCGCAAGTACGTCGCCGCGGTGCGGTGCAGGTCGTGCGCGGGGCGGGGCCACAGCCGCGTCGCGTCCGGGTAATGGCCCGTAAAGCACGCCGACATCGAGGGGTAGGTCCACGGCGCGCAGGACCACGTCCGCTCGTAAACGACCGCGTTCTCTTCGGCGTAAGCCGAAAGCTTGGGCATAAGGTCCGGCCGGAAGCAGTCCGCCCGCCACGCGTCGAGCACTATAAATATGATATTCGGGCCGCGGGGTACGGGGCGGAGGGCGGGGACGACGAAGTGCGCCGCAACGAGAAGGCCGAAGCCGGCGACGCCGACGACGCGCAGGACCTTCCCCGCTCGCCGCCACCACCGTTTTCCCGCGGCGAGCCGCGCCAACAGGACGGCCAGGCCGACGCCCAGGACGACGAACGCGAGCCAATACTCGAAGAACGGCGCCGGCTCGCGGAGGTTGACGGTCACCTCGCCGACTTGGACTTTGCCCTTGCGGAAGAGGCCGATGACGAGCCAGCCGACGTTGGACGTTATCAACGCGGCCACGGCCGCGGCGGCGCCCCAACGTCGAGCCGCATCCAGCACCCATCTGCCGGATAGGAGCTTTACGACGCCGGACATTACCAGCGCCGCGACGGCGGCGGCCGCGGAGAGCGCCCCCACCGCGAAGCCGTAGAATATCGCCCGCCGGTACGCCGATTCGTATACGAGGTCGCCCCACCACGTCCCGGCGGGGTGCCAGAAATAGTTGAAGACGGCCTCCGTCGCGCCCCAAAAGAACGCCAGCGCCAGGACGAATGCCGCCCACGCTAAAACTCTTTTTAAAATCCTTACGACCATGCGGTTAAATTTTATCCGTGTTTACCCGCCGAAATAGCGGGTTATTTTATATATCCCAGCGCCCGGAGGTCCGGCGCCGCCTCGTCCCCGAAATCGGGACAGGCGTACGCTTGTTTGTTCTCCTTCCTCCAGGTGCGGAGCGCCCGACGCAGTTTTTTAACGTTGTCGTCCGGTGGCAATTGGTTCTTTTCACCGGGGTCGGCGGCGAGGTCGTAGTATTCGCCCCGTCGCCCGGGTTTCCGGTGGAATAAGATTAGCTTGTGAGGCCAAACGACGACGGCGTCGCGGCGCGGGAGTTTTCTCCCCTTGAGTTGGAAGAAAAAGCTGCCGATGAATACGGGCCGGGTTTCGTCGCGGATGACCTCGCCGGCCGGCGTGAGGAAAGGCCGGCCTTGCATGGTCGGCGGTGGCTCGCAACCCGCGAGCGTCAGGAACGTCGGCGCGAAGTCCACCAGGCTGACGGGGGTGCGGACAA
>CBFCYS010000021.1:0-24386 GCA_965602215.1 uncultured bacterium | reverse complement strand
CTGCCCTCGCCCCAGTTCGAAGGCCAGACCAAGACCAAACTGGGCAACAGCGAAATGAAGGGCATCACGCAATCGGTTATCTACGAGGGCCTGGTGGAGGCGTTCGAGCGGCGGCCACCCATCCTGCGCGCCATCGTAAACAAGGCCGTCGTCGCGGCCCAGGCGCGCGACGCGGCCCGCAAGGCCAAAGAGCTTACGCGCCGCAAGACCGCGCTGGAGTCCGGCAGCCTTCCCGGGAAGTTGGCCGATTGCTCGAGCCGCGACCCGAAGGATTGCGAGCTCTTCCTGGTGGAGGGCCCCTCCGCCGGCGGTTCCGCCAAACAGGGGCGCGACCGCAGCTTCCAGGCCATACTGCCGCTGCGCGGCAAGATTCTCAACGTCGAGAAGACGCGCATCGACCGGATGCTCCAGAACGAAGAGATATGCACCATCATCACCGCGCTGGGTACCGGCATCGGCGCGGAAGAGTTCGACCTGGGCAAACTGCGGTACTTTAAGATCATCCTGATGACGGACGCCGACGTCGACGGCGCGCACATCCGCACGCTGCTCCTCACGTTCTTCTACCGTCACTTCCCCCGGCTCATCGAAAGCCGCCACCTCTACATCGCCCAACCGCCCCTCTACGGCATCCGCGACGGCAAAGAGGAACTGTACGCCTACAACGACAAAGAGCTCAAAGAAATCCTCAAGCGCTTCCCCAAGGACAAAACGCCCCGCATCCAGCGGTACAAGGGCCTGGGCGAAATGAACCCCGAGCAACTCTGGAAGACGACCATGGACCGCGAACGCCGGACGCTCGTCGAGGTGGAGATCGCGGACGCGGCCCGGGCCGACGAGATCTTCACCACGCTGATGGGCGGCGCCGTCGAGCCGCGGCGCGAGTTCATCGAGGCCCACGCCAAAGAAGTCAAGAACCTGGATATCTGAAATCCTCCCGAGGAGAACGCCCGGCCCGGCCGGGCTTCCTTATTTATGACACCCACTCCCTCCGACGTTCCGTTGGCCGAGGCGACCTTCGTCGTCTTCGACTTCGAGACGACGGGCCTGGCCGTAACGAAGGGCGCGCGCGTCGTCGAGGTGGGCGCGCTCAAGCTCCACCGCGGCGACGCCGTCGACCACTTCCTGACGTTGGTGGACCCGGAGGTCCCGGTACCGGCCGGCGCCACCGCGGTCCACGGCCTGACCGACGCCGACCTCGCCGGCCAACCCAAGCTGCCGGAAGCCTTCCCGCGCTTCGTCGCCTTCGCGGCCGACGCGGCGCTCGTGGCCCACAACCTCCCGTTCGACATGTCGTTCGTCGTCGCGGCGACGACTGAGCTCGGCCTGCCGAAGCTGCCTAACGCCACGGTCGACCTGTTGGGTTTGGCGCGCAACTGCTACCCGGGCCTCGCCGGCTATAAGCTCGAGATGCTGGCGGAAACGTTCCGCGTGACGAACCCGGCGCCCCACCGCGCTTTGGGGGACGTCGCCGTCGAGAGCCAGCTTCTGCTGGCGTTCTCGGCCGCGGCGCGCGAACGCTTCGGCGCCGAAACGGTGGGCGACCTGGCGCTGGTGTCGCGGGGCATACCGACAGGAGAAGGCATCGACGCCGGGACGGTCGCCGCGTTGGAATGGGCCGCGGCGGCGGGGGAGGCCGTGGCCATAACCTACCGCGGCAGCAAGGGCGAGAGCTCGAGGTCCATCACGC
The DNA here is from genome assembly GCA_965602215.1 of uncultured bacterium. Taxonomy (GTDB): domain Bacteria; phylum RBG-13-66-14; class B26-G2; order WVWN01; family WVWN01; genus WVWN01. The sequence continues at coordinate 22,696 of CBFCYS010000021.1, read as the reverse complement.
CCTCCGCCGTCAGAACCCGCGGCGGCCGCTGCTACGTCGCCGCCTATTGCCACGCCAGCGAGGCCAAACGCGAATTCCGCCTCGAGCGGCTGTGCCTCGCGGCCGACGAGGAGTGAACCCTCGCCGTTACGCCTTGACCCGCCGAAGACGGCGTGATATCCTATGCCGGACGTGAAGGACGACGATATTAAGTACTGCCTCCGCTACCTCGACGACGACGTACTGCGCGAGAAATCCGATCGCGTCGAGTCCCTGGGGACGACCGAAAGGGAATTGATAAAGGCCATGGCGGACGTCATGGTCTCCCACCGCGGCGTGGGCCTGGCGGCGCCGCAGGTGGGGGCCCTGAAGCGGATAATAGTCGTGCACCCCTCCGTCCTCCCCGAGGGGGCCGACACGTTGTTCATTAATCCGGAAATCGTCTGGACGTCGGACGACGAAGAAGTCGAGGAAGAGGGTTGCCTTAGCTTGCTGTCCATCGCGTCGCCGCTGGCGCGGCCGGCGCGCGCAGCGGTGAAATATATTTGCGCCCAGGGGCGAGAGAGAGAGCTCGAGGCGGAGGGGTTCGGCGCCCGGGCGCTGGTCCACGAGGTGGACCACCTGAACGGCGTGCTCTTCGTCGACCACCTATCCCGCCTTAAAAGAAAACAAGTGCGCGACCGTTTCCGCAAGCTCTACCGCGAGCTCGGCCTGGGCGACCGTTAAACCCGGGCGGCGGCGCACGAAGGGCTAATTATGCGTTTCAAGTTCCCGAAAATAATACCGCGCGAGGAGCGGTTTTTCGACATGTTTACGGAGCTCTCCGGCCTGGCGGTCGAAGCGGCGACCGAGCTGACGAAGCTCGTCAACGACATCGAAAACGCGCCCCGCTCGGCGCGCAAGTTAAAGGACATCGAGCACCGCGCCGACGACATCACCCACGGGATAATCGACAACCTCAACCGCTCGTTCGTAACGCCCATCGAGCGGGGCGACATCCACGCGCTGGCGTGCGCTCTCGACGAAGTCATCGACTACGTCGAGGTCGGGGGCCACAAGATAAGCCTTTACGAGCTGGACGGCGTGCGGCAAGAGGTCGTTGTACTCGCCGAGGTCATTCTGGCCAGCACAAAAACCGTCGAGAAAGCGGTGCGCAGCCTTCGGCATTTCCCGGACGTAAAGCCCCACCTGTTGGAGATAAACCGTCTGGAGGAGGAGGCGGACCACATCTGCCGCAACGCCCTCGCTAAACTCCTCAACAGCGAGACCGATGCTGTCGCCATAATCAAGTGGAAAGAGATAATAGAGGTCCTCGAGGGCGCCACCGACCGCTGCGAAGACGTCGCCAACATCGTCGACGGCGTAATAGTAAAGAACGCCTAAACCCGATTAACGCGTAAGGCCGGCTGAGGTCGATGCTCGAAACGTTCCTGCTCCTCGGTGTCGTAATAGCCCTAGCCTCGGTTTATAACTTCATTAACGGCGTCAACGACTGCGCCAACGCGATAGCTACCACCGTCTCGACGCGCGCGCTCAAGCCCTATCAGGCGGTCTTAATGGCCGCCGTTTTTAACACCCTGGGCGCGTTCGTCACCACCGCCGTCGCCAGGACCATCGGCAAGGGCATCGTCGACCCGGCCGACATCAGCCTGTGGATCCTCATCTTCGCGCTGGTGGGCGCCATCGTGTGGTCCGGCGCCTGCTCGTACCTCGGCATCCCCATAAGCATCACCCACGCCATGGTCGGCGGCCTGATGGGCGCCGCCGCGGCCGCCTACGGCATCGGTACCTGGCAATGGGACGGCATCCGGAAAATCATCATCGCGATGGTACTCTCGCCCATCGCCGGCTTCGTTATCGGACACCTCTTCATGGTCGCACTTTTGTGGTTATCGCGGCGGGCGGTACCCCGCAAGGCCCACAAGTTTTTCCGCGTCTCGCAGATATTCTCCGCCGCGGCCATGGCGTTCAGCCACGGCGCCAACGACACCCAGAACGCGATGGGCATAATCACCGCCGGCCTGGTTATCGCCGGGTTGCAGACCGATTTCCACGTGCCGGTTTGGGTTATTCTCAGCTCCGCCCTCTTCATGGGACTCGGCACCCAGCTCGGCGGGTGGCGCATAATACGGACGATGGGCTCGCGTATGGTTCGCCTCCAACCGTCACACGGCTTCAGCGCCGAGACCTCCTCCGCCCTGGTCATCTTCATCAACTCCTGGCTGGGCGCGCCCATCAGCACGACGCAAGTCATCGCCACCGCAATTATGGGCGTGGGCGCTACCGAGAACATCAACGCCGTCCGCTGGGCGTTGGCGCGGCGCATCGTCATCACCTGGTTCCTGACTATCCCCGCCTCGGCCGCCATAGCCGCCGTTTGCTACTACTTCATGCACTACGTCTTCGGCGTAGCGTAACTCTCCGGGAGGAGAATATGGCAACTCGCATACTCATTATATCCCTCGCAGCCTGCGTAGCCTTTTTCGCCGGCTGCGGCCCTTGCGCCAAAAAAGAGCAACTCCCGCCGCCCACCCCCATCGAGGAAGTGCTGACCGAGGCCGTCAGCCAATGGGAAGTGGGCAAGTGGTGTGAATACCGCCTCACCAGTCGCGGCGGTAAGGAGTCGGAGATCCTCGTCGCGCTCACCGGCAAGGAAAGCCGCGGCGGCCGGGATTACTTCTGGCTGGAATTCGTCGTCGAACGCGAAGGCCGCAAGGCCATATCCAAAGCGCTGGTGCCCCAGCTCGAGAGCGTATCGTTCCTTAAAAGCGGCAAGGACCTGACGGCCGAATCCGAACGCCTTATCGTAAAGGTGGGCGACGCGCCGGCGGTGGAGCTGCCGCTCAAGGAGCTCCAGCTGCTGCAGAAGGCGATGGAAATCGCGGGCGAGGCGCCCGACCTCAACGAGGTCTTCGGCGGCGGCGCGGACGTGGACGCCGAGGAGGCCGGGGCCGCTCCCTACGAGACCCTCGCCGGGAAAAAGCTGGATTGCGAAAAGCTGGTCCTCACCAAGGCCGGACGGGAGGCCGGCTACGTCTACGTCGCCGAGGACGTACCCATCTTCGGCATCGCCTTCTCCGAGCACGAGAAGGGCACGCTGGCGCTTGTCGACTTCGGCGACTCCGGCGCCACCACCGCCATCACGGAAGAGCCCCAGAAGCTCGACCTCATAGGCATCGCCGAGGGCCTGAAAGACATTAAAATAAAATAATCTGATTATGGCGGAACCGAAAAATAACCCGGGCCCCGAGGCCGAAGCCCCCTTCGGCGTCGGCAAACCGGTCTTCGTCGTCGGCGAGGCCGGGTCCAACTGGCGGGCGGGCGAGCTGGGCGGCGACGAGGAGCGGGCCTACGAGCTCATAGACGCCGCGGCCGACGCCGGCTGCGACGCCGTCAAGTTCCAGGTCTTTAGGGCGGAGACGATATACGCCCCCGGCGCGGGCCAAAGCGACTACCTGGCCGAGGCCGGCATCCGCGAGGACGCGATCGAGCTCCTCCGCAGCCTCGAGATGCCGTACGAGATGCTGGCCGGGCTGGCCGCGCACGCCCGCGAAAGGGGCCTGGAGTTCATGGCCTCCGCCTTCTCCGTGGCCGACGCCCGGGCGGTGGACCCGCACGTCACGGTCCACAAATTGGCCTCCTCCGAGCTCAACCACCTCCGCCTGCTGGAATTTTTGACCGCTACCGGCAAACCCCTCTTGATGTCGACCGGCGCCGGTACGTACGCCGACGTCCAGCGCGCGCTCGACTTCGTACGCGCCGCGGCGGACATCCCGGTAGCGCTCTTGCAGTGCACCGCCGCCTACCCCACGCCTCCCGAGGCCGTGAACCTTCTCGCCATCCCGATGCTGGCCGAGACCTTCGGCGCCGTCGTCGGCCTGTCGGACCACTCGGCCGACCCGGTGGCCGCGCCCGCCGCGGCCGTCGCGTTGGGCGCCAAGGTTGTCGAAAAACATTTCACCCTCGACCACGGCCTTCCGGGGCCCGACCACTCCTTCGCCGTCGAACCCCACGGCCTCGCCGCGATGGTTCGCGCGATACGGCTGGTGGAAAAAATGCGCGGCAGCGGCAAAAAAGAAGTCCAGGCCGCCGAAGAGGAGCTCTTCCATTACTCGCAGCGCGGCATCCAGGCCACCCGCGACGTCGCCGCCGGCGACGTACTGCGCGAAGGCGAAAACGTCGATATCCTGCGCCCCGGAAAGAACCGCAAGGGGTTGAACCCGTTTTTTATAAACGAAGTCAACGGCCGCCGCGCTACCCGCGACATTCCCGCCGGCGACGGCATCCGGGAGGGCGATTTCGCCTGACGGCCTCCCGCAGCCGTCGCCACCGAGGAGGGTTATGGTAGAGAGAGCGTTCTGGGAAGACCACCACGCGCGCCGGCGCATGGTATATCCCGCCGAAGAGGTCGTGCGGTTCGTGGCCTACGCCTTCCCCCGCGAAGAGGACCGCCGCAACCTTCGCGCCGTCGACCTGGGCTCCGGCTCCGGGCGCCACACCGTCCTCCTGAGCCGCTGCGGCTTCCGGACGTTCGCGCTCGACTACTCCTTGCAAGCCGCCCGCAACGTGCGGGCCTTCCTGACCGAAGAGGAGCTCGCCGGAAGCGCGGCCTGCGGCGCGTTGGACCGTCTTCCCTTCCGTGATAATTCTTTGGACGTCGCCCTGCCGTGGGAGTGCATATTCTACGGCGACGAGGCCGCGGTCGCCGGGGCGGTGGCCGAAGTCCGACGGGTCCTCGCGCCCGGGGGATGGTGCTTCACCAACCTCCGCTCGCCCCAGGATTCGCACGTTACCGAGTCCGAAAGCGCCGGCGGCCGGACGCTCCTCAATCGCGGCGAGTGGGACGGCCTCCTCTTCACCGTGTACGACGAGGAGGGCGCGCGTGCTCTCTTTGCCGACGGATTCGACGTGGTGTGGTTCGACCGCTACGCTATCACCCGCCGCAACGAGACGTCTCGGGATGCAGGATGGATGCTGCTCGTCCGCAAAAAGTAATCGCTCTCCACCAACCGGTGTACCTTCCGTTCGCGGGCTTCTTCCGCAAGATGGCTCGCGCCGACGCGTTCGCCTTCTTGGACTTCGTCCAACTCAGCAAACAGAGCTGGCAGGTCCGCAACCGCATCAAAACGCGCGAGGGGCCCCGCTGGCTCACGGTGCCGGTCTACGTCAAGGGGAAACACGACCAGCTCATCCGCGACGTCCGCGTCGCCGGAGGACCCTGGCGCCGCAAACACCGCGACGCCATCCGCCAGAGCTACGCGAAGGCGCCGCACTTCGCCGACTATGCCGACTTCTTCGACGACGTTTACGGCCGCGAGTGGAAGTGGCTCGTCGAGCTCAACCTCCATATAATCGACGGCCTGCGTCGTTTCCTGGGCGTCGAGACGCCGGTGGTAAACGTCGAGGGGATGACCTTCGCGGGGACGAAGACGGACCTCGTCGTCGACATCTGCAAGAGGCTGGGAGGGACCGCGTACCTCTCGTCCGACGGCGAGGCGGCCTATATTGAAAAGGAGAAGTTCGAGGCCGCGGGCCTGCGCCAAAGTTACCTCGGCTGGGAGCCGACGCCGTACCCGCAACTCTTCGGCGAGTTCGTGCCGAACCTCTCGGCGATAGATTTATTGTTCAACTGCGGCCCGGCGAGCCGGGACGTGATTATGGGTACGTCCCCGGGGCGAGGGCCTTCGTAGGGGCCGACCTTCAGGTCGGCCCGCCGCCGTATTTAACAATATGAAAATCACGTAGGGGCGTCCGGCCGGTCGCCCCTATTTTTTACCCGAAAAAAAGACCCTTACATTTCCAAACGAGCGATTACCCTCGCCGCTTCCTCGCGGTCCTTCTCGAAGACCATAATTTCGCCCCAATACCCCTGGCCCACGACCAACACGCCGTTGTACCACGGGACCTGCTGCGAGACGACCTGCGCGTCGACGCCGGCCTCGCGAAGCGCGTCCGCCACGCGCAACGCCTCGGGCTCCGAGCCCGCGCGAAAGACGACCGCGGTATCCTCGTGCGAGAGTAATATCTGGCGCACCTCATCTATACCGGCCACGACGTCTACGCCTTTCCACTCCGCCATTTCGGCCAGGCTCTCGTCGGCGGTGAGGTATATCGCCGGGTCGGCCGCGGCGACGGCAAGCCGCAAGCCCTCGTCCCGCGCCTCGTCCTCGTACGCCTGCACCTCGTCGGCCGGCGTAAGCTCCACCCCCTGGCGCCACAGCTCGTCCAGCAGCGCGACGACGCGGTCGTCCGGCACGCCCTTCTCCTTCAGGAGCCGCTTGACCTCGTCGCGCGTGCGGCGGCCGTAACCGATTCTCGCCCGGCCGTACGACAGCGCCGGCAGTATGGGCCGCGGGCTGCACTCGAGCAGCAGCTCCGCCAGCGGCGCCGCGTCGACGACGACGACCACCTGCTGCTCCCGGTAACCGGCCTTCGCCGTCATTCGCTCTCCTCGTTTAAATAGTCGAAGTACTTGATTCCTTCGTCGCCGGGGAAGCGCTCCGCGAACGCGTCGCGCACTTTACGCGCGTCGTCGGCCCGCCCTCCTTTGTAATACGCCTCCGCCAGAGCGACGCCGAGCAGGCGCGCGGTGTCGTCGTCGCAGTCGCGCCACGCGCGCTCGAGCAGCTCCACGCGGTCGGCGGCGGCGTTGATGTCCGCCGCCAGCAGGACCGCCCGGCCCCGGAGCGGCCAGGGAAGCTCCTCGTCGGCCGCCATCTCGCGGAAGACGATGTCCGCCGTCGCGGCGTAGCCGTCGGCCACCAGCGCGAGCGCGTCCACGTACGTCGCGAGCATTTCCGCTTCCACGTTTTTTTTATACAATAACAAGACGCAGTCCAGCGCCTGGTTGGCCAGCGGCGCCGCGGCGTCGCCCCGGCCGTAGGCTATAAGCTCGGCCGCGGCCTTTTCCTTCTCCCCTTCCCCGAGATAGGCCGCGGCGTCGTGGAGAGAGCCGGCCGCCCAGGCCGTCGCCGCCAACGCCGATATCGAGAATATTACTGCTCGCCGCATATATGAACCCTTATTCCCCTCCCGCCAGCCGGCGGTAGTATTCGGCCAGCGACGCGCGTAGGTCCGCCGGGACGTACCCCGCCGCGGGGGGCCCGCTAGCCGGCCCGGCCTCGAGCCGGGGCGCGGTGAGGGTACCGGGCAGCGGCACCACCGTCGGCGTCGCGTACTCCCGGGCCGGCTCGGCGCGGCGCCGGCTCGAGCGTCCCTGGACCCGCAGCGCCCGCGTCGACGAGAGCATCCGCTCCAGCAGCTTCTCCTGCTTCTCAATGACGCGCTCGTCGAGACGGCCGGCTTCGAGCTCTCGCTCGAGCTCCGCCATCTCTTCGGTCAGGCCGCCGAGGTCGCCCGCCTTCTCGGCGCCGCGGCCGCGCCCCTCCCGCGCCAGCTTCTCCATTCCCTCCCGTATCATCGCCTGCTCCGCGGCCAGCCGCTCGAGCGCGAGCCTGAGTTCCGACGGCGACATCCCGGGCATCATCGAAAATACCGATTTGCCCTGCCGGTTGACCTGGCGCTGGCCCTCGGCGAGCTTCTTCATTTGCTCGATCATCTCGGCCAGGCCCATCGACGAGCCGGCGGCGGCGACGTTGCTCCGCACCTCCAACAACGCCGCGGCCACGACGTTAAGGCCGGCCAACGCCCGCACGTTCGTCTCGGCCGCGGCGCCGCTGTTGCCGAGCTCGACGTTGCGCGCGCCGGCATCCAGCTCCGCGCCGATTTCCGCCAGCGCCTCGCTGACGGCCAGCGGCACCAGGAGCGACTTCTCCGCGGCCGCCCGGGCGTCGGCGCCTATGTCGCCGACCTCCGCCGCCAGGCCCTCCTGGCGCTCCGCGAAGGCCGGTCCCGCGCCCCCCGCCAGCTCCGCGGTCATCGCCTCCGCGCGGTGCGACGCGCCCAGCACGCGCTCGATAGCCCGGTCCAAATCGGCCAGCAGCGCGCGCCGCTTCCCCTCGCGGTAGCGCTTCGACATCTCCCGCAGCGCCGCCGCCAACTCCTCCAACTCCTTTTCCGCCGCGGCGCCCCCGGCCGCGGCCTCCTCCATCTCGCCCGCGGCGAGGTCCTGGGCCGCGCGTTCGGCGGCGCGTTTCGCTTGCCCTTCCGCGTACTCTTCGGCGATTTTACGGAGCTCGGCCGCGAGCTCGGCGTCTACCTCGTCGAACGCTTCGGCCGACTCGCGCACGTCGGCGCCGAAGTCTTCAACGTCGCGCGCCAGCTCGCTTTGGTCGCGAGGGGAGTCCGCGGCCTCGAGCCGCTCCAGGACGTCGCGCTGCCGCTCGGCCAACTCCTCGGCGCAGGCGGCCAGGTTGCGCAGCAGCTCCTCGCGTCGCGCGTCCTTTAGGATATTTATAACGCGCTCGAGGTTGCGCTCCAGCTCGGCCTGGTCCAGCTTGACCTGCTCCATTAGCTCGCGGACGCGTTCCGGGTCCACCTCGCGCAGCGCTTCGGACAGTTTACGCAGCGCCTCCTTCGACTGCTCGTCGAGCGCCTCGTTCAACAGGCGGCTGGCCTCGACGACCTTGGCGGCGAGTTCCGGGCTGATAACGTTGTCGTCCGCGCGCTCCAGCAGGGCGTCGAGCTTCTCCGCCGCATCGCCCAATTCGCGCCGGAGCCTCTCGTGTTCCGCGACCAGCTCGCGCAGTTCGGGCCGGGAGAACGCCTCGTCCCGCCCCTGCGCGCCGGCCTTTTCCAACTGCTCGCGCAGCCGCCGGGTTTGCTCCCGCAAGCCGGCGAGGTCCGAGACACCCTCATCCATCTCGTCGCTCACCTGCTCAAACATCTCCGCCGCGGTGGGAAAGCGGAAGCGGTACGTCGCCGAGCGGCCGGCCTTGGGGCCGCGTACGTTGTCGTTGTCAAACGCCTCGACGTAGTACGAGACGACGTCGCCCGGGAAAAGGTCCATGCCGGGCGGGATGAGGTCGGCGTCGCCCTCCAGCTCGCGCCGGCCGCCGCCGGAGCCGACCTCGCCCGTCAGGCCTCGGCCGGTGGTTTCGTTGTAATAGACGACGCGTACGTCGCCCAGGCCGAAGTCGTCGGCGCAGGTGAATCGCAGCCGCGGCGTGCGCGACGTGTCGGCGATAATCAGGTCCCGGGCAGGGTCTACCACCGCGACCTCCGGCGGCGTGTCCGGCTCGACGGCGACGGCGAAGCGGGGCGTAAAGGCCTCGCCCCACTCCGACGCGGCCCTGACGCGATAGGTGCCGCCCTCGGCCACGACGAACTCGCCGGCGAAGACGTCGCCCTCGGCTTCGCACGCCGCGCGGCGGCCGCCGGGCGCCTCGAGCTCGACCGCGTCCGCGCCCTCGACGCCGACCTCGACGCGGACCGTGGAACCCGCCAGCGCGCGCACGTCGCCCTCTCCCGGCGGCAGCGCCCGGGCCGGCAAGCCGGCGTACGCCGGCGGCGTCACCGCGACGCGCAGGCCGCCGAAGGACGGCGGCGGTACGACCTCGACCTTGTAGCGCCGGCTCGTCTCGGCGCCGGCGACTACGTAGTACCGGAAATCCTCGGCGCCGGCCTTAACCTTCGCAGCCAGCTCCCGCGGCCCCCGGAGCTCCATCGGGACCTCGCTTTTAGAACCGCCTCGCTCGACGACGACGGCCGCCTCGCCGGCGAAGTCCCGCCGCAGCGTAGCCTCCACCGCCAGCGCGGCCCCTACCCCCACGCGGGCGTCGCCGGGCGACACGTCGGCGATAAGGCCCCCCGTCGGCGCGGCTTCCGCCAGGGCCGCCAGGCGGTCGCCGAGGAACCCGGGCGCCGCGAACGCGACGACCAGCCACGCCGCCGCCGCGCCGGAGAGCAGGCCGAGCGGTACGAACCGATACCGCCCGGGCAACGGCGCCTTCATGCTCGCCGGGAGGCGCCGCTCGACGTCGCCGACGAACGCCTCGGCCAACTCGGGCGAGGTCCCGCGGCCGCCCTCGGCCGCGGCGACGTAATACGCCGACGCCAGCCGACGCCTCAGCGACGGGACCCGCGACTCGGCGGTACCCACGGCGTCGGCCAGGCGCGCCCGCGCGACCAGCCCCCGGCCCAGCAGCAGCCAGAAGCCGTACAGCGCGCCCGCTGCGGCGACCCCCGCCAACGCCGCGGCCGGCCACCAACCCCAAAGCGCCGAAGCACCCAGGGCGAACAGCGTCGCGGCCGCGACGACGGCGATAACGCCGGCGGCACCCGCCAGCGCCGCCGCGGCGAAGCGGCCTCGCCCGAGCCGGATAACAGCCCTTATAATCTCGCGCGGCTTATCCATAGCGTCGTGACCCGTATAATTTTAACCCAATATACGCCCCGTGCCAACATTATTAGGTGCGGGCCGCAACGGGGGACGTGAATTGTCCCCCTTTACTTGACGGGAAAGCTTTGCTAAAATACGCCATTATGATGACCAACACAAATCTATCCCGGCGGGCCGAGGTGGCGATTTTAATTTTAATATTCGTCCTCGCCTTGGCCCCACGACTCTGGTGTTTCTTCCATAATTTCTTGCCCGAAGCCGACGCCGGAAACATCCTGGATGTCGGCCGCAACCTGGCCCAGGGGCGCGGGTACGTAACGAACGCCAAATGGGACTTCTACGGCGACCCCGGCCCCGTCGTCCACCCGGAGGGCAACCGCCAACCGCTGGTACCGCTGGTAACCGCGGCGACGTTCGCGCTGGGGGCGAACACCCCGGCCGCGGCGCGGACACTCACGCTCATAGCGTCGCTCGGCGCGCTGGCGTTGTTATACGTGCTTATCCGGCGGTGGCTCGGGCCGGGGATCGCGCTGGCTGGCGTCGCTATCGCGGCCGTCGAGCCGGCGTTCCTGTGGTTCTCGAGCCGGGTCCAACCGGAGGCCTACTTCGCCTTGCTCTTCTTCGCCGCCATCGCCGTCGCGGGCGACCTCGAGTCGGAGAAACCCTCTCTGGTTAGACCCATTATCGTGGGCATACTTTTAAGCCTCTCGTATCTGTGCCGGTTGAACGGCGCGCTGCTGCTCGTCGCGTACGTCGCGGCGCTGTTCGTGGCCTACCGGCGGAAGGCGTTCGCGCCGGCCGGGCTGGCGCTGCTGGCCTTCGCCGCCGCGGCGATGCCGTGGTGGATACGAAACGCGCGCACCTTCGGCGACCCGCTCTACTCTCAGGCCAAGTACTTTATAATCGCGCCCAACTACGAACAAATATGGGCCGTCAAAAGGTACGTGCCGACGTGGAGCGGTTTCTTCGCCTCGTACGACTTCTTCGGCCTGCTCGGCCGGTACGTCCGGGGCGTATGGGGGGCGATCGAGCCGTTCCTGCTCGGCAACGCCGGGACCGGCGAGCCGTTCAAAGGAGCGCCGTTTGTCGCGTTCGTCTTGCTGGCCGCCGTGGCCATCCCGGTGCTCCGGCGCCGACGCGCGTTCCTCTTCCCGGCGCTCGCGCTGCTGGCCTCCGTCCTGGGCCTCGCCGTTTACGGCTGGGGGCTCTTCCGCTACTTCACGCCGTTCTACCTGCTGGCCATCCCCCTCGGCCTGGCGGGCGTAATGCGGGCCGCGGGCCTATTCGAGAAGCGGCGGCGTTGGATCACGGCCGCGTTGGTCGTCGTATTATTGCTGCCCCTCGTTAAACCGCTCGCCCGAACGCTCCGGCAGGACGACCGGGTCGAATACAAACGCCTCGCCGACGTCGCGACGTGGCTCAACGAACACACCGGCCCCGACGAGGTCGTCGTCACCTGGCCCCGCGTCGTCCAACTCCTGTACCAATACGACCGGCCCTCGCTATATTGGCCGGCGGGCGGCGTTCGCGAGGTCCTGGCCGTCCTGACGACCTACAACGTCCGGTTCGTCGTCGTCGAGCCGCTCACGCTACCGCGCCGGCCGGGTTTGACGGCCATATGGTACAAGGGGTACACCGGCCTGAAGAAGGTGCCGACGGAGACCTCCGAAGACAAGTTGACCATCATACGCGTCGACTACGGCGCCGACGCCTTTAAACAAGCATATCGCGCCGAGGATACGAACTACCTGATCGTATACGAGGTCAACCAGGACAAGTTGCGTGCCACCATATACGGCACGTACTTGACCGGCATACAGTAACCCGCCGGCCCTGCGGTCGGCCGCGACCCTTCGGGTTCCCCGAAGAGCGGAAGTTAAACGACGGAGCAGAAGAACCTATTACGGGAATGTTTTCTTAAGAGAAGCCGGCCGCCTATTCGCGGCCGGCTTTACGGTAGGCGGGTTTTATCTCGAAGACTTTGAGCCGCGGGCCGTCGACGACGAGGTCGTAGCAACGTTCGGCGCCGAGCCGGCGCCGGTAGTACTCCTCCATATCCCACGTTACGACGTAATCCACCAGCGACGCCCATTTCTCCACATCGTAACGGCCGCCCCCTACTGTCTCGGCCGCGCAAGGCCGCGGCGGCCCCGGGCGGAGCTGCAGCGGGAAATAAGGCAGCTCAGCCTCGTAATTGCAGTAGTCCACCAGACGCGAGCGAACGGCGTAGTAGGCGCCGGCGTGGAGCGTTACGCGCACCAGCCCGGGCCGGCCCTCGGCGTAATCGAGGTAAACCATCCCGGCGCCGGGCCGGAATTCCCAATCGGCGGCGGCGAGCTCCTGCAAGGCGCGGTCGTGTTTACGGTAATAATACAAATTACCCGCCCAGGCCGCGGCCGCCAACGTCGCCGCTACGACCAGCGCCGCGACGTCGCCGCGTTTCCCGAAGCCGTCGCCTATCCAAATGAATATAAATATAAAAACGAGCGCCGCGAGCCGGGCCGAGACCAACGAACCGCCCGCGGCGGCGTCCGGCGCGACGAAGCATAAGATTAGAAACGCCGCGGCCAACAAGCCGAAAGCGTCCCGCGGCTCGCGCCGGGGCCGGCGGCCCGACCTCTTCGCCCACAACACCGCCGCCGTGCCGAAGAGCGCGGCCGCCGCGGCTAAAAAGCCCACCGGCCGCTGCGCCGGGCCGAACGACGCCAACAGCCACCCGCTCACCAGCAAACGCAAGAGCTCGCCCGCCGGGAACCACGTCACGTCGCCGCCGCTCGGTTGGAACAGGTAAAACAGCGGCAGAACCCACGCCGGCAGCAGGCCGGCCAGGAATAACGCGAGCCGCGCCCGGGAGCGCTCTCCAGGCACGATGCCCGCCGGTAAAGCTACGTTCAAGAAATAAACGGCGCCGAGCAAAAGCAGCGCCGGCAGCAGATGGCAAAAATACGCCGCCGCCGCCAACAGGTTTAGTACGACCGCTTCTCTAACCCGCAGACGGTCCCGGCGCGGCCAAAAGTACGCCAGCGCCGCTACCGCCGGGGCCCGCGTCCGCACGCCGGCGGCGCGGGCAAGTTTGTATATCGCGAGCGCGAAGGCGATTACGTACGCCGAGAGAAATATTTTTTCAGCGACGAGCGGCGGTAAGAAGGTCATCAGCGGCGCCACCACGGCGTAGTAGGCCCAATTCGGGAGGGGGCGGTGCTGGAACGGAGTAGGCCGCCTCGAGGCCCTGGTCGCCCGGGAGGAGGATGTCCCTCAGCGCCGCGGCGTTGGTGAGGTGGCTGGGGCCGTCCTGCGTCGGGACGTAGTGGCCCGTCCATACCAACGCGACGTACAAGACGGCGAAGGCGATAAATATTATCCGCGACGACGACATTTCATTCTCCCGGCCTCGGCCCCGCGCCCCCGCCGGCGCGGCCCGCCACGCGTTCGAATACTATTAATTCGTCGTTAAAATGAACCGGCCTGTATCGCGCGAAGAGGGGCCGGACCTCCGCCAGGAACGGGTTCATATCGTACGCGAAGACGTAGTCGGCGGCGGGACGGTCGGTCTCGACGTCGTAAACGTACAGGCCGGCGGCCTTACGGACGTAACGAGCCGGCGTAATCCCCGTCGCGTACTTGACCGGGAAATGGCTTGCGCCGGCGCCGACATCGACCAGGTTACACCCGCCGTTCGAAACGACGTAATAGGCGACGGCGTGGCGCAACGTTTCAACGCGCCGCCCGCGCGCCGGAGGGTCTTTTATCAGCGGGAGCAGCGTCGCGCCGCGCGCCACGACGCAACAGGCCGAGTTGAAGACCTTCAGCTTCGCGTTCTCGGCGGCGTAATAGCGGCCCAGCGGAACGAGGTTCGCCATCGCCAGTACGACGGCGACGCCGGCCGCCGGCCGAACAAAAGGCCGCGGTACGTTCGCCGCCAACCAGGGCGTAATCAGTAAGAACGGGAACAGTGCCATCCGCTCCGAGATATAGAAGACGCCCTGCGGCGTCGCGCCGGGCGCGGCGAAGTAAACGACGAGGAAGAGAACCGCCAAAGCGGCGAACGAATCGGAAGGCCGCAACCGGCGGCCGCCGCGGAGCCGGTTCACGACGGCCGCGATTACGAGAAGCAAGAACAGCGCCGCAATCGCCCACGCCAACGGCTTCTGCGCCGGCCCGAAGGAGACGAAGACGCGCCCCGAGAACAGCTCCCGGGCGAGCCGACCCGCCGGGTTGAAATAATACTCGCCCCCCTTCGGCGTTACCAACAGATAATACGCGGGAAGGACGTACGAGGGAGCGAGGTAGAGCGGCGCCCGCAGAAAACGCTTCCCCCCGGCCGCCGTCGCCGTCAACCATAGACTCATGACCCAAATCGAAACAACGGCGGCTACGACCACTATGAAATGGGAGAAGTAGCACGCCGCGACCAGGAGGTTGAGTACGGCCCAGAACCGCCAATCGGACCTTTCCCGCCGCGACCAGAAGAAGGCCGTCGTCAGCAGGAAAACGGGCAGAGCCAACATAAAATTAAAAAAGCCCATGTGAAAAGGGTAGGAGGTCGCGGCCGCGAAAAACAACAGGCCGAGCGCGGAGGGCTTTCCGCTCGCCGCCTTCGTAACATACCACGCCGCCGCGGCGAAGGCAATCACGTACAGCGACAGTAAAACCTTCTCGGCGACGAGCGGCCGGAAAACCGCGAGCAGCGGCGCCATCACGCCGTGGTACGCCCAATAGGGCGCGGGCGTGAGGTTGAGCTCGTAATAATTGCTATAAAGAGGGTCGCCGGCGAGTAAGGACTTGAGGACGAACGCGGTTGAGAGGTGAACCGGGCCGTCTTGCGTCGGGACGTACTTGAAACCCCAGAAGAAGACGACGTAGGTCGCGGCTAAGGCGACGTACGCAAATAGAAGTATTTTACCCCGATAGTACGATGGAAGTATAATCCCTCACCCCCGACGGGGTTCGTCAATCATCCAGCTCTTTACCCCACCGGGCCGGTTTCCACCCGCGCGGTTCCGCGGCCAGCCGGTAAACGTACGCGTACTCGCCGGGCGTTTCCACTTTCGCGATGAAATAGTACCGGCCCAGGTCGCGCCCTGCGGCGAGCGGCCGAAGAACGCCGACCCCCGCTCTCCGGGCGAAATACCCGTCGGCGTTGCCGCCCGAGACGCTGTCGTAGCAAACGTACGTCACGCCAGCGCGCCGGGCCCGGGCCGTAAACAGCGCGAAGTCATCGGTGCGAAAAGAGGCCGGCGGCCGCGCCGCGGGGCCCGCCGGGCCGGCGTAATAATCGAAAAGGAACGGGTCCGCCGTGATTACAACGTCGTCGCGTCCCGCGGCGCGCTCCAGCCACGACGCGGCCCCCTTGAGCGACGCCCGGTGGTATTTAATCGCTTCCCGCTCGTCGACGTACGTGCGGAAGTTGTCGCCGACGAACAACCCGACGGCAACCAGCGCCGCGGCCGCCAAAGCCCATCGTCGGGGCCCGAGCCGCGCGCCCGCGACTCCCCACGCCACGCAGGCCGCCAGGACAGCCAGCGGCACCAATCCCGCGAAAAACAGCGTCTCCGGCGAGCCGCCGCGCCAGGTCACGAGGCGCCACCCCAGCCCCGCGGCGAAAACGCCGAACGAAACCGCCGCCGCGGCGTACCACCACTTGCCGAGGCGCAGCGTCGCGACCGCGCGGCATAAAACCTTGCCGCCCTCCAAAAACGCCAACACCAATAAAGGCCACAGCGGCAATACGAAGCGCTGGAAACTAAATGGGAAGACGACGTGGACCAGCGAATAAACGACGGCGAACCCGAGATAGGCCCGTTCGCCGGCGGTGCCTCGAGCGGCGAGCTTCACGCAACCGATCGCGGCCAGGGCGCCGAAAGCGCCCGTAACGACCCACAACCCGGGTCGCGCCGGTTTGTAGAAGGACGCGACCAGCGCGCGCGGAAAAGCCCACCCGACCGCGGCCATGGCTCGGATTTCTTCTACGTACGGATTGGGGGACCCCGTACGCATATAGCCGACCAGCAGCCACGCCGCCGCCGGTACGGCGGCCAGCAACGCGTACAATATCACCCGCGGCCGGCTGCGCCAGTTCGGGACGTCGCACAGCGCAACCAGCGGTATCAACGCCAACGCTTCGTACCGGGTCGCGGCCGCCGCCCCGGCCCATACGTACGCCCACCCGCTCCCGCGCCCCGCCGTCGCCACCGCCGCCAGTATCAAGGCCACGTAAACCATTTCGCACAAAGGCAAAGCGGCCAACAACGGGAACTGCGACGACGTCGCGACCAGCGCCGCGGCCAGCGGCGCCCACCGCCCAAGCCGCGGCCTGGTCCAATAATAGGTCAACGCCAGGACGGCGAGCGCCGCGAAGACGTTGAGAGCGCTCGCCGCGGTGAGGAAGGGGTCGGGCCCGGGCGCGACGAGCCGCACCAGCGCCATCGCCGCGGGGTAGACGGGCGCGCGCTTGAACGATTCCGGAAATTCCAGCTGCGCCAGGCTGACGGCGGTAGCCCGGAAAGATAAATAATCCGGCGGGGGCGTAACGTAGAAATCGTAATTGCTTAACGAGAATAGGAAAGCGAAGGCCAAGAGCGCGGCGAGCAACGCCCTCTCGGTCGGGGCCGCCCCCCGGCCAAACCGCCCCCCGAAGGAGGCGGCGAACGCGCGCCCGCGCGCTAAAACCGGTATACCGCTACTCGGCGTATTTCACTTCCAATTCGTAAATCGACCACCAGAAAGGCGCGGCCTTGTTCAAGGTCACCAGCATGTGGCGAACCTCGCGCGGGCGGTCGAACTTTATAGTAGTAATACCTTTTTTCGTGGCCTTGGGGCCGCCGGCGGCGGCCTCCTCCCAATCCGTCCCGTCGCGCGACACCTCGACGACGAAGCCGCGCGGGAAGTCGTTGGGCGACGGTTTGGAATTCAGTACCAGGCCGGTTATCTTACGCGGACGCTCGAACTGCATCTCGATGAAGAAACCGGGTTCCATATTCTCAACCGTCGTCCACCGCGTTTCCATCGAGCCGTCACACGCGTTCGCGAGGCTATCCAACTTGAGCGCGTCCGGGTGCATCGGAACCTCGCCCAGGCTGTCGGCGAGGAGCGTGAATTCCCCTTCGCCGGCGGGCGGGGTACCGCAGGAAAACAAGGGCCCCAGCGCGAACAGAGCCCATAAGGCCGACGCGCCCCAAACGGCGATGGTCCGTTTACCTATCCGCATCTAGCTGTCTCCTCTTTACCGCGACTTCCGCGGTACGTAGGCGGTGAAAGTGGAACCCTTACCCCTCTCGCTGCGAACTTCCAGCCGGCCGTGATGAACGTCCTCCACTATCCTTTTCACGAGGGAGAGGCCCAAACCCCACCCTTTTTCTTTGGTGCTGTAGCCGGGCGTGAATATCAAACCCACCTCCGCCGGGTCTATACCGACGCCGTTATCGGTTACCGCCAGCGCCACGGAATCTTTGCCATCCCGCACTTCCGCGACGATGCGTCCTTTCCCGGGCGGTAAATCCTTCGTGGCGTCCACGGCGTTTTTAACGAAGTTCTCCACTACCCACTCCATCAAGATGGGACTATGAGGTACCGTTACTTTCGCGGGCGTTATGGCCTCGAACGTTATCTCGGCCTGGGCCGGCGCGCGCCGCCGGCCGTACGCCAACGCCCGCTCCACCAACGGCACGACGTCGCCCTCCGGCAATCGCACCGGCGCGCCTATCTCCTGGAAGCGGGCGGCCACTTTCTCGAGGCGCTTGATGTCCTCGGCCATCTCGTCCAGCGGCTCCTGCATCGCCTCGTCGCCGCCGGCCCGCTCGCGCAGGTGCTCGAGCCACCCGATGAGGGAAGTGACCGGCGTCCCGAGTTGGTGCGCCGTCTCGCGAGCCATCCCGGCCCAGATGGCCTGCTGCTCGGTCCGCTTCAGCCTCCGGTAGGCCAGCGCGCCCGTAAACGCGAAGGCTGCGATTAGGAACAGCTCCAGCGCCGGCACCCAGTACAGCAGGCGGATGGTTCGCGGCTCGCCGTAGTGGAACCGGCCGAAGAGGCGGTCCGCCGGGCGGCCGGTGTCCGGGTCTACCTCGTAGCGCGTTATGGTTATGGGGTCGTTGCGGCGGTCGAGGTCGGCGGCGAAGCCTTTGACCAGCTCGAGGTTCTCGTCCGGGTCAGGCCCCAGCCGCTCGTTGAAGCCGGGCCACCACACCTGGGGCGTCCCCTCGGCGTCGGTGGCGACGGTGGGAAAATTCATCGTGCCGCCGATGTCCCGGGCCAGCATGATGATGACGTCCTCCATCCCCGGGTCCTGCAGGTCGGAGGCCAGGAGCGTCTGGAACGTGGCGTAGGCGTTGCTGGTGACGCGGAACTCGCGTCGCAGCCGGCCTATGATGAAGAGGGTGTGGAGGATGAGGACGACGGCGACGAGGGCCAGCGCCACGACGAAATATACCTCGACGAAACGCCGGCGCCTCCTGAGCGCCAGCACGTTCTCCCGCACGTACGGGCTGCGTTCTTTCCTGCGAGCCGCCATAAGCTGTTTAATTCGTACGAAATATAACACGCGCGTTGCGATAAATCAACGGCGGCCGGCGGGAGGGCCGCGGCCGAGGAGAGGTTCAATATTAAACTGCGTTTACGGTAATTAATAAAAAACCCGGCCCGAAGGCCGGCTTTACTCAACGGATTCGGTACCGTTATTCTATAAGTGTTAACGTGATACGGTGGGAGCCCGCTTGGCTAACGGGGTCGTGGTCGAAGCGTACCACGCCCGCGGCCGTCGCTTGAACGGCAAACGGCCCCTCGGCTACGTGGGTGCTAAGATTCTCGATAACTACGTTATACGATAACCCCGGTTGTAAACGCGCCAAAATATGGTTGGTATGGGCTTCGATATTAACGTCGTAGGCGTACTCGGCGGCGTCGACTTCCGCAAAAAAGCCGACGACGTGGTGCAACGTTCCGCCGTGTTCGCCGGCTTGGGGGCGTATGAACGCCGCGTTAAACTCGGGATGCTCGGCGACCTGGGTTATTAGGTCGCACGTTATCGCCTCGGAGGCCGTATTCAGGTTCGCGGGCCAAAGAACGTGTAAGAATTTATGGACGGCCGGGTCGGTGAGGGGTTCAATCTCGATCCGCCAAGCACCTTCTGTGACGTGTGGTTCTTCGGTCGGAGCGTAATTCGTGCCGTCGACGTAGAAGCGATAGTCGTTAGTTTCGTCCTTGCCGCCTAACACTTTAATCGAACGGGCCTGGCCGGCGGGGAGGAGCATAACGCCGAAGAGACGGCCCGGGTAATTTTCGACATCCTGCCGGGCGTTGAAGCGGAAGACGCCGAGGTCGTTTTCCGGTTCCCAACCCGAGGTAGGTGCTCCGGAGGATTCCCAGCCGGCAGTCGTCTTCACCTCGGGTTCCTCGACGGCGTGGATAACCCACTTCGTCGTTGCCCCCTCCGAAGGCGCGTTCCAAAGCGACGCGACCTCGTCGTAAACGACCACGAAATTAGCGAACTCCGTGTCTTCCTCAGGTTCGGGAACGTACTCCCCGAACGGTTTTACTAAAACTAGCTCTCGCGTCGCGAGCCAACACTTCTGATAGGTTATTTCGTCGACGTAATCGTACGCGTTATATGCCACATCCGCGGTGCCGTAGCAGTAGTCGTATGCGTCGTGCGTGTCGAACCGCTCGATTCTGCCGGCGTCCGCGGTCCTCTTGTGTTTGAAGAAGTACGCGTAATTGACGGAAATAGCGCGCAGGAGCTCGTCCTCGTATTCGTAGTATATCTGGCCGCCGTCGTTGGATAGTTCCTCCGGTATATCTTCGTACCCCTTGGGGACGTGCGGGTACTCCTCGTCGGGGTCGTAGATGAGGATCGCGTTGTGGGCGACGGTTCGGACGAAGTAATTACGTTGATGGTCCGTGCCGGTCGCGTTGGTGCCCGAATCAATGGCGAGGTTACCGCGCGAGAATATCGTGAAGGTGTTCTGGTCGCAATGGTTGTGGCCCGTGATTGCGGGGCCCGACTTAAAGGCCACGAAAACCGCGGTCGTATCGGTCCCGCTCGGGAAGTTGTAATAATATTCGTTTTCCGTGTATTCGCCCGCCGGGTCGAACTCCCACGCCGTCCGCATAAATGCCTCGCCCCGGCACGGGAAAAGCCTTGCCGTCGGCAGGTCCGCGGCGGCTATGTTTATCTTCGTTCCTCCGCTGTCCCGCCATAGAATACGGTTTATCAACTCGGAAGCTTCGCTGGCGGACGGAGGCCACCACTTGAGAATATCCTCGGTCATATACCGGAAAACGGGGCCGATGTCGCCGTCGCCGTCATACTCCGAGCCGAGGTTAGCGAGGCGCTCCGAAGCGTTGCGGCTTTTTAATAACGCAGTTCCGTCGGCGACGGCGATGCGTTCCCACGTGCAATCGGGTTGCAGGCGGTAAAGCTCGTGCATCATCATATTGCGTATTAGATCGGTCTTGGTAAACCAGTTCTCGTAAATGGCGGTCTTCCAGGCCTTGTAGAAGAAGGCGAACCATCGCACGTGGGGGCCGCCGTATCCGGCGCCCTCCGGATTGGTGCCGTCGTGGAAATACTTCGAATAGTACGCCAACAAATCTTCGACGTGCTTGTCCTCGCCTTCCTCCATCAGCTGGCGCGGCGGCAAAAAGGGCCAATCCGACAGGTAGGCGTACGTCTGGTCGTATACGTCGGCGTTGTCCCACAGCGCGAACAACGGGAAAGCGGCGTTGTTCCACACGAACCGATAAGCGTTGTTGGGGTTGAACAGATACTCCCGGCGGGCGTACAAGGCGTAATAGCTGACCTGCATCAGCGTCTTCTCCACCTTGGCCTTCAGCTCCGCCCGGGCCGGGTCCGCCAGGTAATCGGCGCACCAATCCCGAAAAGCGGCCAACATCCACGACAGGCGGTTATGGAGCCCCGACTTAGTCAACGGCGCGCTGCCCCAAAATTCGTCGTTGTACTCGACCGTCGCGTTCTCGTTGAAGAACGGGTGGTTGTCGAGGAGGGATTCTACCCAGGACGCGGCCGCCGGCGCGTAATCCTCGGCGGCGTGGGGCGGCGCTTCCTCGATATCCAGCAGGTATACGAACGACGCGGCGCTGACGACGTTGTAATACTTATTTATCATCCCGTCAACTTCGTCGAACGTATCGAGCGCGGGCGGGGTTTCAAAAGCCTGGTCCGCCCTATCCACCAGCTGGACGTATTCGTCGCCCGTGTCGCCGGGCGCGGTATGGTTTTGGATCTTCGTCACTATCGCCGCTACGTCGCCGCTCTCGAGCCAGATGCGGGGGTGGTCCGAGCGGAACTGCTCGGTGTAATTCACGGTTACGGAATCCACGTACGGCGTTACGGTTACCTCGGCGGCGCCGCGTAGGAGCTTCGCGCGCCATTGGATACGGGTCCACTTCTCGACGTCGGTGGTCCGGGCAGCCCCGGCGCTCACGACGGTCGTTATGTTCTCGCCGGGGGCGATGGGGACCCAGGGGGACCACTCGCGCGTTCCCCAGTCGTAGCCGCGGATTTCGAACTGGATATCGGTACCCGTAGGCTTGTCCAGGGCGGCGCCGAAGATGCCCCACACCACTTTCGAGAGGGTGGGGGGCGTCGCGAACGTGGGGGAGGTGTACGAGCCGGCGTCGAAGAACGCGGCCTGGGCGGGAAAGGTCTCGGCTACGGACACGGCGTCTATGGACCAGCGCTGGTGGAGGAGCTCGCCCAACTTGCCGCCGTGGTTATCGCCGAAGTTCATATTTAATCTTTGGAGCTTCCGGTTTTCGGGAGTACCCTCCGAGGGCACGATGCGGTAGTCGGAGCGGGCCCAGCCAATCGGGTATTCCCCCCCCTCGGTAAAGGGCTCGAAATCTAGGTCGGTTTCGGTCTCGTCTTCGTCAACGGTAATGTTGACCTTCGGGCCGCGGTCCCCGAATTTCTCCGGGTTATCGTAGCGGCCGTGGTAGCGGATCGTGAACGTCTTTTCGGGGTCGGCGTCGATAGCGAGGGTACCGGGGCCGATGCCCGGTTCGTCGGGGTCGAGGACGAGGCGGCCTTTTTCGTTCGCGATTCTACCCTGGGGACCCTCATCCGCAAGCTTGACGTGGTCGTCGCCCTCGAACGGTTCCTCGGCTTCCTGGACGTACGTCGAGCCGGTGGAGGGTTCCTCGAAGCGCCAATGTTTTGGGGTACCGGGGATAGTTAAAGATTCTTCTTCTAATCCAGGATTCCAGTTCTTCTCCGACGGCCCCAACTTATTAGTTCCTAACTTACATTCGAGAATGATCTTACCGGGGTAATTCGGGTTTTCAATCTCAGCACCGTCGGGTTTACCTTCCACGAAATCCTCGTAGGAATCCATTGCCCACGATTTTTCGATCGGGTCAGTATACGTTGCCATTTTGCCCTCCTACTTTAACGGTTAACGGTATATCGCTTTAATTTTCCATAAGGACGTTTCTCTTACCGAAACGTTAGGTTTATATTTCAAG
>CBFCYS010000020.1:0-25225 GCA_965602215.1 uncultured bacterium | reverse complement strand
GGAGCGCGCCGCCATCAACGTCCCCTGCCGCGCGCGGACGTCGTACGCGACGTCGTCGCCGGCGAGCCACACGCCGGGCCCCGGCGCCGCGCCGCGCCCGAACAACAACGCCGCGGCCTGAAGTTCGTCCCGACTTGCGGACGACGGGTCGTCAGCGTTCAACACGGCGTAATCCTCGGGCCGCTGGTTCTCGAATAAGCGCCACTTCATCTTGTAATACGCCTCCGACGAGCCGTGCCGGTCCAAATGGTCGGGCGCGAGGTTAAGCAATACGGCCACGCGCGGCCGGAACGTTACCGCGTCTTCCATTTGGAACGACGAAACCTCGGCCACGACCGTCGTCGTCGGCTCGAGCCCCGCGGCCACGGCGGTGAGCGCGACGCCGATATTGCCGGCTACGACCACGTCCTCACCCGCCCGACGGAAGATCTCGCCCAATAAGGCCGTCGTCGTCGACTTCCCGTTGGACCCGGTGACGGCGACGACGCGCTCCGTCACGAGGAGGCGATACGCCAGCTCGAGCTCGCCGATGACCTCTACGCCCTTTTCGCGCGCCGCCGCTATAAGGGGCGCTTCCCACGGGACGCCCGGGCTGCGGATTAGAAGGTCCACGTCCGCGAGAAGGTCCGGCCCTTGCTCGCCGGGACGGAGCTCCACGCCGGCGTCGGCCAGCGCTTGGGCTTCGGCGCTCAATTCGTGGGCGGCGTTTTGGTCGCACGCGGTCACCACCGCCGCTACCGGCGCGAGCACCCGGGCCGCCCCTACGCCGGAACGCCCCAGCCCGACCACCAAAACGCGACGGCCGCGGAATACCTCTAATTTCTCGTCATACGTACTCATCTTATCTTCAACGTCGAAAGGCCGATAACGGCGCATATCGCCGAAATTAACCAGAATCGTATCGTTATTTTGGGCTCCGCCAAACCTTTTAACTCGTAATGGTGGTGCAGCGGCGACATCTTGAAGACGCGCCGGCCGCCGGTGGCCTTGAAGTACAGCACCTGGATGATGACCGACAACGTCTCGATGACGAAGGCACCGCCCACTATGACGAGCAACAGTTCTTGCTTTACTAGAATGGCGACGGTACCGATGCCGCCCCCCAGCGGGAGCGCGCCCGTATCGCCCATAAACACCTGGGCCGGGTAGCTGTTGAACCATAAGAAGCCCAGCAACGCGCCCACCGTAGCCGCCATATATACCGTGAGCTCGGCGCCGCCCGACACGTACATCACCTGGAGGTACTCGGCGAAATTGACGTTCCCCACGACGTAGCACATCACCGCGTACGCCGCGCCGGCGAAGAGCATCGCGCCCGCGGCGAGGCCGTCGAGGCCGTCGCTCAGGTTAACGGCGTTGGTAGAACCAACCACCGTGACCATCACCAATAGGATATAAAAGGCGCCGAGGTTGACGACGACGTCTTTTATAAAAGGGAACGTGAGCCAGGTGGTCATGCCGTTGTCGAGCGGGAAGAAGTACACGAAGATGCCGATGCCGAGCGCCAGCAAGGCCTGGCCGATGAACTTCCAACGGGCGAGCAACCCCAGCGGCTTCTTGACCACCAGTTTTAAATAATCGTCGACGAAGCCCATCGCGCCCAGCGATATGGTTACGACGAGAATGGCGATGACGTACCGGCTCGTGATGTCGGCCCACAGAAGGGTCGGCACGATTACGGCCGCCAATATCAGCAGGCCGCCCATAGAGGGCGTCCCCGCCTTCTGAAGGTGCCGCCGCGGTACTTCGTCGCGTATTATTTCTTCGACCATCTTCTTCTTGAGGAACCTGATGAGCGGCGGCCCTAAAAGGAAGGCTATCAAAAACGCCGTCACGGCGGCGTACGCCGAGCGGAAAGTGACGTAGCGAAAGATATTGAGCCACGAAATTTCGGTATGCAACGGATATAGTAATAGGTAGAGCAACCGTCAACCTCCTCAGACGTCAACGCCCAACTTATCCAAAATCCCTTCCAACCGTACGCCGCGGCTGGCTTTTAATAAAACGACGTCGCCCGGTTTTAACCACTCCGCCAGAAAGGCGGCCAGTTCGTCCGCGCTTCGGAACGAGGGAGCGGCCTCGGGCGACATCCCGGCGCCCCGCGCGCCGTCCGCTATCAGGCGGCCGCCTTCGCCCAGCCCCACGACGGCGTCGAACCCCGCCTCGGCGGCGTATTCCCCTACGTCGCGGTGAGCCCGGTCGCTCGTCTCCCCCAGCTCGAGCATATCGCCCAATACGGCGACGCGACGCCCTTCCGCCGGCGCGGCCGCCACGAAGGACAGAGCGGCCTTCGCAGCCTGCGGCGACGAGTTGTAGCAATCCACGAAGTACGTTACGCCGCGGCCGTCGACGACTACCTTGGAGCGGAGCTCCCTGCCGACGTAAGCGGCCAGGCCGGCGGCGATATCCTCTTCCGATATGCCCAGTACGTACCCCACCGCCGCCGCGGCGAGCGCGTTCATGACGTTGTGCCGGCCCGGGAGCGGTAGCTCGACCGGCGTCCCGCCGGTAAGCGTGAAGCTCGAGCCCCGGAAGCTTTCCGCGGCCAAACCGTCGGCTCGCACGTCCGCGTCGGCGCTCGTACCGAAAGTCACGACCTTAAGGCCGTTGACGAGCTCCGCGACCGCCGAGGCCACCAGCGGGTCGTCGGCGTTCAGGACCGCCTTTCCGCCGGGCTTAACGTAGTTGAGCAGCGTCAGCTTCTCCCGACGCACCGCGTTAACGTCGCCGAAAAATTCCAGGTGGGTAGGCGCGACGTTCGTGACGACGGCCAGCGTCGGCGCCGCGGCGTCAGCCAGGGGCGCCATCTCGCCGGGCCCGCTGACCGCCAGCTCGAGCACGAGCGCCTCGTCTCCCTCCTCGAGCGAGAGTATCGAAAGCGGCAGGCCCACCTCGTTGTTGAAGTTGCCCGGGGCGACCCGCACGCGGTATTTTTGAGCCAGGACGGCCGCTATCAAATCCTTGGTCGTCGTCTTTCCGCACGAGCCGGTTACGGCCACCACCGGCCCGCCGAACTCGGCTCGCCGCGCGCGGCCTAAAACCCGTAGCGCCTCGAGCGTGTCGTCGACCAAAACTTGCGGTACGGCTTCGGGCACTTCCGCGGTGACGACCGCGGCCGCGGCCCCCCGCGCCGCCGCATCCGCCACGTAGTCGGCGCCGTCGCGGTTGACGCCGCGCAAGGCGACGAAGAGGTCGCCGGCGCGGACCGACCTGCTATCGGTGCTTACGCCCGAAACGCGAACGCCGTCGTCTCCCGAGACCTCGGCGCCGAGCAACTTGCCTACTTCACGCAACGTCCAGTTCACGCTCACAACCTCACCCTGCTATTTCGGTTCCGGCCGCCGGCGGCGTCTCCGTCGCGGCGGGAGAGAACCTCCGCTGCGGCAACCGGCGTTCCGCCAACGTCAACGTGCACGCACCGTTTAATTTCGCGCCCGGCGCGGGCGATTGGCCTTCTACCCACCCGCCGCCGCCGCTTAACTTAACCTCGACCCCCGACGGCCCGAGGCTTCTCATGGCATCCCGGATCGAAAGGCCGACTACGTTCGGCATGGCGCCGGCGCCGCCGCCTAGCTTCAACAGGACTACGCTGCCGGCCTCCGGAGGTACGCCGCTGTCCGCCGAGCTCCACAATACGCGTTCGCCCTTACCCTCGAAACGCGCCCGGAGGCCCGCCGCCGTCAACCGCCTTACCGCCGTCGACGCGGCGACGTCCCGGAACGTGGCGCCGGTATGACCGCCGGCGGGCGGAGCCGCCAGCGCCAACGTAAGGCCGCCGGCGGGGAGTATCTTCAACGCCGGTAAAATATCCGCGGCGACGCGGGCGCAAGTCGGCGCCGCCACCGTGCCGCCGAAGACCTCGCCCCTCGGCCTCTTTACCGTAACGAATATAACGACGCGGGGGTCGTCGGCCGGGAAAATCCCCAAAAAAGAGGAATTGTACGCGCCCGGCACGTATCCCCGGCCGTTGGCAGCCGCAATCTCTGAAGTCCCGGTCTTACCGGCCACGCGGTAGCCGGGCAACTGAGCTAGTTTGCCGCCGCCGCGCTCGACGACGAGCGCCATCATCTGCCTCACCGCCGCCGCCGTCTCGGGGGAGATTACCCGCCGGTGAGTCTCGGGTTTGAACCGGCGGAGCGTGCGACCGTTCTCGTCGACTACCGCCGAAACGAGCATCGGCTTGACGAGCACGCCGCCGTTGGCGAGCACGCAAGCCGCGGTGCCGATTTGTATAGGCGTTACGGAGAACCCTTGGCCGAAGCTGGCGAACGCCCGGCCGAGGGGCCTTTGAAATTCGCCGTAACGAAGGATGCCGGGGTTCTCGGCCGGCAGCTCTACGCCGGTCCGCTCGCCGAACCCGAACTTACGCAGGTATTCGTAATAACGGCGGCCTCCCAACCTCTGGGCGATCAGCACCACACCTATATTACTCGAGCGCTCGATTATCTGCGACATCGTGAGCGGCTCGGCACAGGGTTTGACGTCCGTTATCTTATATTGGCCCAAATGCAAAGCTTTCGAGCAATCGAAGATATCGCGGCTCGAGACGACGCGTTCCTCCAGGGCCGCGGCCACCAGAAAAGGCTTCACGATCGACCCGGGCTCCAGGGCCGAGGTGACGGCGTTGTTGCGCCAACAGGCCGGCGGGTACTCGCCGTAATCGTTGGGGTCGTACGCCGGATACGAGGCCAGCGCGAGTATTTCGCCGCTGTGCGGGTCCATCGCGACGATCGCGCCCGCTTCCGCCCCGTATCGCTCGCAGCACGCGCTTAGCTCGCGTTCCGCCACGTACTGACACCATTTATCTATCGTCAAGACGCACCCCAGGCCGTTCATCGGCGGCACGAAGTCGTCGGTCAGGTCCGGAAGGGTGCGTCCCGCGGCGTCGGCGCCGCCGTCGAAGTAGCCGGGCAAACCCTCGAGGTAAACGTCGAGCGTACGCTCGGCACCGGCGCGGGCGCCGTCGCGGGGGCCCACGTAACCCAGCACGTGGCACGCGAGCTCGCCCTCGGGATACATCCGGCGCTCGCAGGGGCGGGCGAAGACGCCGGCCAGGCCCATCGCCAACACTTCCATCGCCTTATCCCTGAGGACCTCGCGGGCCAACCACTCGCTTTCCGAAGTCGAAGCGCACTTACGCTCGAGCTCCGCCTGGTCGGCGCCGAGAGCGGGGGCGAGCACTCTCGCCACCGCCTTGCGGTCCTGGATGAGTCGCGGTATGCAATAAACGTCGTAGAGCGGCCTGCTCATCGCCAGCGGGCTCATGCTGCGGTCGTAGATGACGCCGCGCGCCGCGGGGAGGTAGCTCTTCCCGTATTGCTGCTTGAACGCCACTTCGGCGTAGAAATCGTGGTGCAGCACTTGAACCCACACCAAACGCACTAAAACGGCGCCGAAGACGACGACGAAGAAAATATACAACGCGGCGAAACGCATTTTGCGGGCAGGCCTCAACTTCCGTCCTCCACGATAATAACCTGGCCGGGCTCCGGCGGCCTCAACCCGAGTTTCTCGTGGGCCACCTCGTCGATCTCGGCCATAGAGCGCCGCCGGTACAAGTCGGCCTTCAACGTCACTTTCTCCTGGTACGCTTCGTCCAACTGGCGCTTATGGCGCGTCACTTCGTAGTTGAGCTCAAGGATGGAGACGTATTGCCATAAATATAAAAACGCCACCGATAGCAGCACAAACGTCGCGACGACGGCCCAAACGTAAAACTGCCGGCGTCGCTTGGGGCGGCGCGCGACGTCGATGGTCGGGGGACGATAATCCACCGTCGCCATATTAAACCTTCTCCGCTATGCGTAGGCGTGCGCTGCGGCTCCGCGGGTTGCGGCGCACCTCGGCCGCGGAAGGCCGTTGCGGTTTGGGCGTAACGAGCCGCAATTCGCCCGCGGCGGCCTGCGCCCGGAAGAACCTCTTGACGATCCGGTCCTCCAGCGAATGATAGGCGATTACGAACACGCGCGCCCCGGGCTCCGATATCCCCACCGCCTCCGGCAACGCCGCCTCGAGCGCGCCCAGCTCGTCGTTTACGAATATCCGTAAAGCCTGGAACGTCCGCGTCGCGGGGTGGATGCGGCCGCGGCGGCCGCCCATAGCCCGAGCCACCGCCCCGGCGAGGTCGGCGGCGTCCGCGAAGGGGCGCTCCTTACGCCGGCCCACTATCGCCCGGGCGACGGCGCGCGCACGCCGCTCTTCGCCCAGCTCGTGGATTATGTCCGCTAGCTTTTTCTCGTCGAACGTATTTACGACCTCGGCCGCGGTCAACTCCGACGGGTCGCCGTCGAAGCGCATGTTGAGCGGGCCGCCCGCTTTAAAAGAAAACCCCCGGTTCTCGTCCGCGAGCTGTTCGCTCGAGAGGCCGAGGTCGAACAACACGTTGGCCACGCGGCCCGCGTACGGCGCCGCCACTTCGGCCAGCTTCACGAAGGAAACGTTGTGCAAAACCACGCGTGAACCGAAGGGAGCGAGGCGCCGTCGCGCACGCGCCAACGCGTCGGCGTCGAGGTCTATCCCCACGTAGACGTTATCCGCAGGCAAAACCTCCAGAAGCTTTTCGGCGTGGCCGCCGCCGTCCACCGTGGCGTCGACGCATACGCCGCCGTACCGCCGCACGGCCGCTTTCGCCACCTCCGCCGCCATCGCGGCCTGGTGGCGCGGTTCCGCGGCGCCCGCTTCGGGACTCACGGCGAGCGCGGAAATAGCGACGTTTTCCCAAACGGTAACCATAGCTAGAATTTAATCCTATAGCGGGCGGCCATGTCCTCGAAGGACGCGACCGCTTCCGTCTCGTACGCCAACCAGCGGTCGACACTCCAAACCTCGACGCGGTTGTACATGCCGTTAACGATCGCTTCCGAGCCAAGGCCGGCGTATTCCCGCAACGGCGCCGGGACCATAACGCGCCCCTGGCGGTCCGGCTCGCAATCGGCCGCGCGGCTCAGTAGCATCCTCGTTACGAGCCGAGCCTGGCGTTCCATAATGGGGAGTTCGAGGAGTTGGGGCTCGACGACCGCTTGCCAGTATTCCGCAGGGAAAAGGAACAGGCAACGCTCGAAACCGACCGTAAGTTTAAATCGGCCGATGGCGTTGCCGGCGGCGTCGCGACGGAAGTTCGCCGGGATGCTGAGCCGGCCCTTCTCGTCGAGTGAGTGGCGGTATTGACCGTTAAACCCAAAAGACCAACGGCCTAAATCCACGCCTGCTTCCCTTTTGTCGTCTAATTCCGGCATATAAGTTATTTCTTAAGAGAACGTTCTACGAATTTTACCACAAATCACCACAATTCACCACCACAGACATTAAATCAAACCTGGGGATAGTTGTCAAGGAAAAAATGACCTTTTTATAAAAATAAATTCTCCCCCAAAAAAGGGGCGAAACAGCCTAAAAAACGGCACTTACGTAAACAGCGGTAACGCCGCTTCGAGTTCAGGCCGACGGGGGGCGAGGCCGGCTCAAGTAAATCCTTCGTTGACGGCGCCGAAGTCGCGTTATATAATCTGGTCTGCCGCCGTTAAAACCCTTTATATTCAACTCTTTGCTCGAGGCGGACGAAGGAGAATTTCAATATGGAGTACCGCGTTTACGACGCCGGAAGGGACCAGGCCGCCGTCCACCGCATTTGGCGAGAGGTCGGTTGGATCGAGCCCGGAAACGAACAACACGACCTGGGGCTGGATTACTTCATCTCCTGCGGCCGGGCGCTCGTTGCCGACGTCGCCGGCGGGGCCGAGTGTATGGTTTCGACCGCGCCCGGGGATTTGCGGTATCTCGACGAGGACCTCCCGTTCTCGTGCGTCACGGCCGTCACGACCGGCCACATCGCCCGCAAACGGGGCCTGGCCGGAAAGCTGACCGCCGAAGCGGTCGCCGCGGACGCCGCGGCCGGCGCGTTGGTCTCCGGCCTGGGGATGTTCGAGCAGGGCTACTACGACCGGCTTGGCTTCGGCTCCGGCGGATACGGCCACTGGTTATACTTCGACCCGGCACATCTAACGGTGGACCTAAAACCCGCCCTCCCCCGCCGCATCACTATCGACGATTGGGAAAAGGTACATGCCAACCGCTTACAGCGAGTTCGCGCCCACGGCTCGTGCAATCTGACGCCGCCGGAGTTCACCCGGGCGGAAATGTTATGGTCGAAAAACGGATTCGGCCTGGGGTATGAAAGCGGGGACGGAGGGGAACTCAGCCACCACGTATGGCTATCGCCGGAATCGGGTGAAGCCGGACCGTACCACGTACAATGGCTCGCGTACCGGGACGCCCGGCAATTCCTCGAGCTTATGGCCCTCATCAAAAGCCTGGGCGACCAGGTCCGCCTCGTGAAGATAACCGAGCCGCCCGGCATCCAATTACAAGATCTCTTGCGCCGGCCTTTCCAACTCCGTAATGCGACGCGCAAATCCAAGTTCGAGAATACGATGCGGGCCCTGGCCTACTGGCAGATGAGGATTTTGGATTTACCGGCGTGCCTGGCCCGTACGAAACTGCCGGGGGACGAGTTGCGTTTCAACCTGGCGCTGTCCGACTCAATCGCGGACCTCCTGCCCGCGGAGACGCCCTGGCGCGGCGTCGCCGGCGAATACGTCGTGACGCTGGGGCCTTCCTCCGGCGCCGAGCGGGGAACCGACCCGGCCCGGCCCACGCTCGAGGCGTCCGTCGGCGCGTTCACGCGGATGTGGCTGGGAGTCAGGCCCGCGGCCGGCCTGGCCGTCACGGATAATCTAGCCGGGCCGCCCGAGCTCTTAGCCCAATTAAACAACGTCCTCCGCCTGCCGGACCCTAAACCGGACTGGGATTTCTAACGTTCGTATATCCCCCGTAAAACCCTCACGTTATTTACTGTCCTGCCAGTGCAATAAAACCCGACGAAAAGCCGTATTCTACGGTATAGATGTTGTTTTTTTTGAACGACATAAACGAAAATCGGAAATATATTTGACTTATAAGGTAATATATGATAAACACACTACGAATCCCCACACCCAAACCCCTCACGTAAAGGACTGTATTCATGACGAGAAATTGGTTTACGCTATTAGTGGTTTCTTTATGCGCCGCGGGCGTCGCGTTCGGCGCGCTGGGCGACATATTGAGTTCCTACCGGGCGCCGGCGAATAATATCCGGGGCCTTGCCCGCTCCGGGACGTACCTGCACGTACTCATGCACCCCAACACGGTTTATAATCTAAACCCGAGTAACGGTTCGGTCCGCGGCTCGTGGACCGTACCGTCGAGTACCAGCAACCGAGGTCTCGCGTACTCCGCGACCGGCCACGTCTGGGTAGGCTCATACAACAACGATACGGTGTACAATTGCCATTGGACGACGGGTTCCGTGTACGGTTCCTGGGGCGCCGGCCACGACCCGTACGGCCTCGCCCCCCAGCAGACGGGAGACGGCGGCGTCGGCACTTCGGCCATCTTCTCTAGCGACAGCGCCCCGAGCTACACCTGGCGCCACGCCCTCAGCAACGGCAGCATACTCTCCTCGTTCGTGATGCCGAACTCCGACTACCGCGACATCACGTACGACCACCGCAACCGGTTAATCTGGGGCGCTTACGGACCCGAGATATTCGGCTATTCCGCGTCAAACCGCGGAGCGATAATTTCCTCGTTCGAGGCGCCGCCTTCCACTTCCTACGGCATGGCGTACTACAACTCGGTACTCTTCGTCGGCTGTACCAACGGCTATATCTACCGCGTAAGTTGCCCGGCGACCGTCGGCGTCGCGCCCGCGTCGCTCGGGAAAGTCAGAGCGCTTTACCGTTAAAACCAACCTACTCGAAAAAAGCCGCCCCCCGGGGCGGCTTTTTTACTAGGCCGACGCGCCCCAATAAGTCACAGGCCGACCGGGGCGTAACCCTCGATTGACGGCGCACCGCGCGGTTGCTATAATCTCGTTTGTTATGGGGTACAATACGGCCAATAACGACCGTTCCGCGCGGATTCACCGCTGGTTCTGGCTCGCGCTCGCCGCGGCGTTTTGGCTCTTCGCCGGCGGCCGCTACGTCGTCGGCGTCGCGGCCTGGCTCGCACCGGCCTTTATGCTGCTGTGGCTGCGGCGCGAGCGCGTCGCCGTCGGCTTCCCCCTCGCCGTACTGGCGGCCGGCGCGGCCAACTTCTTCGCCTGGCGCGGCATAGCCGACGTGATGATGCCGGTTTACTGGTACGCCGCGTTCGCGGCTGCGGCCGCGGCCGTTTACCTGATTCCCTATTTCGTCGACCGCGGCCTGGCCCACCGACTCCCGGGCTTCGCGTCGACGCTGGTATTCCCGGCGGCAATAGTAACGCTGGAATACGTGCTCTCGCTCGTCAGCCCCCTCGGCACCTGGAACGCCGTCGCCTATACGCAGGTGAATAACCTCCCGCTTATCCAAATTGCCTCCTTTACCGGCCTGTACGGCGTCAGCTTCGTCGTCGCCTGGTTCGGCGCGGTCGCCAACTGGGCATGGGAGGAAGGGTTCGACTGGATAAAGGTAAAACGGGGCGTAATAACGTACGCGGCAATATTGGCCGGCGTTATGCTGTTCGGCGGCGTCCGCCTCGCCGTTACCCGGGCCGACGAAACGGTACGCGTCGCCGGCGTGATATCCCGAACCTTCTTCCTCTCCGAACACCCGGAATTGTGGGAAACGCTTTTTACCGGGGGAACGTTTAACGAAGAAGAAACGGCGAAGATGCGGAAAGAGACGGCGGCCTTAAACGACGACCTTTTCGCCCGGAGCCGCCGGGAAGCGCGGGCCGGCGCCGGCGTCGTCGCGTGGGGCGAATGCGGCGCCCAACTCCTGCGCGCAGACGAACCGGCCCTCGTCGCCCGGGGACGCGAGCTTGCCCGGGAGGAACGCGTCTACCTGGGGATGGCGCTCGCGACGCTCGAGCCGGGGACCGACAAGCCGGTCACAAATAAACTCGTACTCGTCGACCCCGCCGGCGCGGTCGTGTGGGATTACGTGAAATCCATTCCGGTACCGGGGCCCGAGGACGCGATATCGCGCCGCGGCGACGGCCGCTTGCCGACGCTCGATACCCCGTACGGCCGTCTGGCCGGGGCGATTTGCTACGATATGGACTTCCCGGCGTTGGTCCGCCAGGCGGGTCGCGCCGGCGTCGATATCATGCTCGTCCCCTCCCACGATTGGTACGAGCTACGCGACCTTCACGCCGAGCTGGCCGTCTTTCGCGCCGTCGAGAACGGCTTCTCTATCTTCCGGCCCGACAACGACGGCGTATCCGTCGCGGCGGACTACCTGGGCCGGACCGTCGCGAGGATGGATTACTTCGCCGCTGAAGACCCGGTAATAGTTGCCTATTTACCGAGCCGCGGCGTGTGGACGGCCTATCCGTACATAGGCGACGTCTTCGCCTGGCTGGTCGTAGCGCTTTTCGCGATTTTGGTCGTCCGGGCAATACCCCGAAAGCGGGAAACCCCTGAAAAATAGCCATCTTGCTTGTGGTGCCCAAAACACTACCTTTCATCCTTAAACCGTAGTGCCCAATTTATCTAAACCTACCTTTTTAATATAACGTAGAGCCACCGTTTTTTACTTATAATACGTGAAAATTCTCATCACCGGACCCGCGGGTAACCTTGGCCGTTTCCTAAGCCGCCATCTGCTGGCGTCCCCGCACGAGCTCAACCTTCTAATCCATCACCGGCCGATGCCGTTCGATGTCGGCCGGTATCCCAACGCCCGCGTTTTCCGCGGCGATATAGGCCGCCCCGAGACGCTGGCCGAGCCGCTCCGGGGCGTCAACGCCGTCATACACTTTGCCGGCGTCCTTTTCAAACCTCGCCCGAAGAAATATCTACCGACGACCAACGTCCGGTACGTTCAAAACGTCGTGGACGCGGCCTTGGCCGCCGGCGTCGGTAAAATCATCCTGGTCAGCTTCCCGCACGTCGAGGGCGAATCCTCCCCCGACCGCCCCGCGCGCGGTACGTTGGCGGGAAACCCCGCGTCCGTCCACGCGCGTACCCGGCTCGCGGCCGAGAAATACCTCTTCGCCGCGTGCAAGGGGAAGGCCGTCGCCCCGGTCGTACTCCGCCCTGGGATGATTTACGGCCGCGGCGTGCTGATGATCGAGGCGGCGAGGTGGCTCTCGAAGCGGCGGCTCCTCGCCGTGTGGCCCGAGCCGACCCGGGTCCACCTCCTCGCCCTCCCGGACTTCCTGGCCGCCGCGGCCGCCGCGATAGAAAAACCCGACGCCGCCGGCATCTACAACCTGGGCGACGACGGCCTACTTACGCTACAAGAATTCCTGGACGCCGCCGCGGACCGTTGGGGATACGCCCGGCCGCGCCGCCTACCGCGGTGGACCTTCTACGTCGCGGCGAGTGCCGTCGAGCTATTCGCGTCGGCGTTCGGGACGCGGGCGCCGTTGACGCGCGACTTCGTCAAGATAGGTATGGCTAGCTATTACGGCGATACGTCGCGGATGAAGGCGGAGCTCATCCCCTCGTTGCAATACCCGACGCTCGAAGAAGGGCTCGTCTTATTATAGTACGCGGCGGCCGGGGCGGTAGGCCGCGGGCCGTTTCCCTTTACTTGGCGTCGCAACTGAATTATAATCGCGCCGTACTTAGGCCTGAGGACCGATTTGACTCCGGCCTCGGCACCTACGGCCCCATAGACTGCTAACGCCCGAGGAGCTCGCTGGATGCGAATATTTACTCGCTTTATAATACGCGCCGTCGCTGTGGCCGCGCTCACGTCGGCCGTTTTAACGTGCGGTTGCAACGGCGACGAAGACGGAACGCCGCCCGTCAACCCGGACGACGGCGGCTCCATAACCATCGACAGGATAACCTTCACGTGGAAGCCGGAAGGGAAAAACCTTAACGCGACGGTGAAAGCGCCTACGACCGGCTGGGTCGCCGTCGGCTTCGACCCCGCCGTCGTCATGAAGGACGCGAACTTAATAATAGGTTACGTCGAGGACGGCCGGGTCTTCATACGCGACGACTACGGCGACGGCTTGTTCGGCCACGACGCCGACGTGAACGGCGGCGGCCGAGACGACGTGACGAACAAACGGGGGAAGGAAAAAGGCGGCACCACCGAGATAAGTTTCACCATACCGCTCGACTCGGGCGACGAACGCGACCGCAAGCTCGTCGTAGGAGAGACGCACAAAGTCCTCTTCGCGTACGGCCCCGACGGCGCCGACGACTTTACGAGCAAACACGAGGTCCGTACGTGGACGCCTTTAAAAATTTAGACGGGTCGCCCGCTCGGAGTCGGAGCGACCCCGGTCGATAGGCGGCGTTCAGTTAAGCTACTTCCAAATCCTGCCTAATAGCATACGCAAATTACCTAAAGTACGAAACCGTTGACCGCCGAAAAGAAATCGCTCGGTTTCTGGCCCGTCGTAGCCATCGGCGTCGGCGGAATGGTGGGCGGCGGCATCTTCGCCGTGTTGGGCCTGGCGGTCCAAATGGCGGCCGGGGGGACGCCGATAGCGTTCGCCTTGGCCGGCGTCATCGCGCTCATAACGGCCTATTCCTACGCGCGGCTCGCGGTCGCGTACCCCCACGGCGCGGGGACCGTGGCCTACCTGGACCGCGCGTTCGGCCACGGGTACTTTACCGGGTCCGCTAACGTGCTGCTGTGGCTCAGCTACATCGTCACCCTCTCACTGTACGCGTACGCCTTCGGCAGCTACGGCTCGAGCTTCTTCTCGCCCTCCGCGCAACCCTTGTTCAAACACGTTTTTATCAGCGCCGTCGTAATTTTAATGGCGGCCTTGAACGTCTTCGGCGCCCAGGTCATAGGCAAGGCCGAGGTATGGATAGTCGTCTTCAAAATGGCCATCCTCACGCTCTTCGCCGTCGTGGGCCTGTGGGGCATCAACAGCGCCGGTTTCGCGCCCGCCACCTGGGCCGGCGGCCGGCAGATAGTCGCGGGCGGCAGGGTCATCTTCGTCGCGTACGAGGGTTTCGAGCTCATCGCCAACGCCGCCGGGGACACCAGAGACGCCGCTCGAACCATCCCCCGCGCCCTTTTCTCCGCCGTCGGCTTCGTTATCTTTTTATACATCCTCATAGCCTTCGTAACGTTGGGCAACCTGCCCGTCGCGAAAATAGTGGCGGCCAAGGACTACGCGCTCGCCGTAGCGGCGGAGCCGTTCCTCGGCAAACCCGGCTACGCCCTCATAGCGGTGGCGGCGCTGGCCTCCACCGCCTCCGCCATCAACGCCACGCTCTACGGCGTAACCCGGATGAGTTACGTCATCGCCAAGGACGGCGAGCTCCCGGCGTTGCTGGAGAAGAAGATCTGGAAAAAACCGCTCGGGGGGTTATTGATTTCGGCCGCCCTCACGCTGGCCATAGCGAACCTCTTCGACCTCTCCCGCATCGCCACTATCGGGAGCGCCGGTTTCCTAATTATCTTCGCCGCCGTCAACGCCGCCAACATCCGCTTACGCAAGTACACGCGCAGTACGACGTGGCTGCCGGCGTTGGGCATCTTCCTGTGTCTGGGCGCGATGGGAGCGCTTATATGGGAGACGGCGAAGCTCGAGCCGCGCACCATCTGGGTCCTCGTGGGCCTGGTGGGGAGCGCGCTCGCCATCGAAGGCGCCTACCGTTGGGGTAAGGGCAGAACGATTAAACTGTAACCGGCCTATACCGTCCGGCACCGCGACGAGGCGCGCCCGCACCCCGTTTCCTTCGGCTCCTATAAACGTTGCCCTCGCCGCAGTCATAATTACCGAAACGGATCCGCGCCGCGACCGACCCGCCGCCCGGGGCTTCGACATAGGATGTTGACGCCGGGCGCGCCAACGGGTATTATTAAGTAGTAACCCCTTTCGACCTGGAGCGGAGGTTGCCGTCTTGAAAAGGATTTTCAGCGATTATTGGCCGCTGGTCGCGGCGGTCGTTTCGCTTTGGCTCGCGGTCGGCTGGCTACTGGTAATATCGCTCGAAGGGACGGACGGGCACCTCGTATACGCCCTCGACGACGCCTACATACACATGGCGATGGCGAAAAATATCGCCCTCCACGGCGTCTGGGGCGTAACCCGCTACGGTTTCTCGTCGACCTCCTCGTCACCTCTTTGGCTCCTGGTATTGACGGCCTGTTACGCCGCCTTCGGCGTGAACGGTGTAACGCCGTTTATTTTAAATGTCGTCTTCGCAACGGCGGTTTGTACGGCGGCCTTTGTTGTCTTGAAAAAATACGGCGTCGGAAAAATACGCCTCTTCGTCTGCCTTCTGGCGATAACGTTTTTAACGCCCCTCCCCGCGCTTATATTCGGCGGCATGGAAAATACGATGCATACGTTCCTCGCCGTCGCGTTCCTTTACGCGGCGACGTCCATCCTGGCAAAAAGCACGCCGGCCCGTAAGGACTACGCCGCGGTAATCGTCCTGTCGTCCCTCATAACCCTCGCGCGGTACGAGAGCATATTCCTGGTCGCGGCCGTGGCGGCGTTGTTCCTCTTTAAGAAAAAACTACCGGCCGCGTTGCTGGTCGTGGCGGCGGGAGCGCTCCCCCTGGTAGTATTGGGTATTATCTCCACGTCCCAGGGATGGTACTTCCTGCCGAATTCTATATTGTTAAATATCGACCGCTTCGGCGCGCACGGATTAAATTATAAGACACTGCTGAACCTGTCCGGGTTCGGGAAGACAGGCCGCGCTCCGCACATCTTGATGTTGATTCTCGGGTCGCTGGCCGCTTTCTCGTTCGCCGTAAAAAAATACCGGCACTTGTGGCACCCGGCCGCGATAATGCCGGCCATATTCGTCGTGGTCGCTTTCCTCCACATGCAGTATTGCCGAACCGGGCACTTCTACCGGTACGAGGCGTACCTGATTACGTTGGGCCTGGTTACGCTCGGCGCCGCGCTACCGGCGGCGGCGCTGAAAGCGGTTCGCGCCGAATTGAAGAGGGCTTCGCTCGCGTACTACGCCGCGGTGGCGCTGTTGCTGGCGTTCGCGGCGTGGCCTCTGTACACCCGGGCCTACAACGCCTTTCGCGAAACGCCCCGCGCTACGGTCAACATCTACGAACAACAATATCAAATGGGCTTGTTCCTGAAGGAATTCTACACCGGCGAAGTCGTCGCCGCAAACGACATAGGCGCCATCAACTACCTCGCCGATATCAAGTGCCTGGACCTGGTCGGCCTGGGGTCGATAGAGGTGCTCAAGGCGAAAGACCTCCGGCGCTACAACACGCGCGGAATCGCGACGCTGGCCGAGGCGCACGGGGCCGCCATCGCGATCGTATACAAGCAGTGGTATACGTCCGAAGGCGGCCTTCCTCCCGAATGGCCTTTTATCGGGTCGTGGAGGATTACGGGAAACGTCGTTTGCGCCTACCCGGCAGTGCAATTCTACGCCATCTCCCCCGACCAGCAGTTCAAATTGCTCCACAACCTGGTCGATTTTTCGGAACGGCTGCCCGCGACCGTTGAACAACGCGGCCCCATCGTCGGGCCCGCGGGCCGGTCCTACCGCGCGCGCCGCTCCGCACCCCCGGCATATCCTCGGCCGCGCTGACACCCGCCGCGAGTACGAAAAACCCGGCCGCGAGGCCGGGTTTTCAAAAGATATCTAAGGGAATTATCGGAAGAGCGCCTTCACGCGTCCCAGCGACGAGGGAGCCACCGCGACGCCGGCGTAGTCCTTGACCTCCACTTCGTAGACGCTATGGCCGCCGGATTTTATCCCGATGAACAAAGATTCGTTCGCGCCGACGGCGTCGACGCGGCCCAAGCTGAGGCCCGTGATATAGTTTACGGGCGGCTTCGTAAGGTGGATTTTATCTTCAAGCGTTCCTTCCATGTCGAAGACGTATACGTCGTAAAAGGGGTACATCCTCAAGAGGAACACGCGTCCCCAGCCTACCGCCAATCCCTCGTTGGCCTCTCCTACCGTCGCGAACACCTTCCAAGAACCGCCGTCGTAGCGAGCGACGCGGGGGTCGTCGGTACCGCCGTCCGCCGTGCGCATATTGCTTGAGATGTACACGTCGTTCGTCTTCCCGTCCACGGCGCAGCCGGCCGTGTAGCTCGGCTTACTGAAATAATCCGGAAGGCTCCCTTTTTGCGAACCGTCGCGCGGGTCGATAATTTTAGTATAGGGCGAATAGTCGACGTCGTCGTTGACGACGAGGCATTTGACGCCGCCGTGTTCGTAGCCGTAGCCGATGTCGAAGCAGCTCCCGACCGTCGACGCCATCGCCGCCCACGGTTTGACCAGCTGGTGAGTCTCCGGGTCGAACTTGCAGTACTTGCATTGGCGGGTAGTACCGGAAACCGGCCCCGCGGCCCAGATCTTGCCGTCTTCCGGGTCGTACGCCAGGCCGCCGACGACGATGTTCTCGCTCGCCGGGAGCTCGCCCCACCAAATGGTATCGCCGGGTTCGGCGGAGGCCAAACCGGCCAACGCTACGACCGCGGCGCATACGCAGATAACCACCTTCATATTCGTTCCCTCCTTTCTTATGCGAAATAGTAAAACAGCCTTGCCCGTATGTCAACGGTTTCGAGCGAACGTGTTCCCCGCCATAGAAAACCCGGCCGATAGGCCGGGTTTTTTATTCGCTAAACTACTCTCAACAATCACCCCTCCGTCTTGAGCACCGCTAAAAACGCCTCCTGCGGGACGGCGACGTTGCCTACCTGCTTCATCCGCTTCTTGCCCGCCTTCTGCCTCTCCAATAATTTCCGCTTCCGCGTAACGTCGCCGCCGTAGCATTTGGCGGTGACGTTCTTCCGCAGCGGCTTGAGCGTTTCGCGGGCGATGACGCGCGAGCCGACGGCGGCCTGGATAACCACCTCGTAGAGCTGCCGCGGGATCTCGCGCCGCAGCTTCATTACCAGGTCCCGCCCCCGGCGCTCCGCCCGCTCCACGTGCACGATGACGCTCAGCGCGTCCACCGGTTTGCCGTTGAGCAGCACGTCCAGCTTAACCATCTTCGAAGGCCGGTAGCCGACGTGGTCGTAGTCGAGCGAGGCGTACCCCTGCGAGAGCGCCTTGAGGCGGTCGAAGAAGTCCACGATTATCTCGACCAGCGGCAGCCGGTACTTGACGGCTACGCGGTCGCCGGCGAAGAACTCCATGCTTACGTGCTCGCCGCGGCGGCTCTTCATCAGCTCGACCACCGGGCCGACGTACCGCGCCGGCGTGTAGACCGTGGCCTCGACGAACGGCTCGCCTATGACCTCTATCTCCGCGGGGTCCGGCAGCCTCGCCGGGTTCTCGACGTACTGCACGGTACCGTCGCGCGTCGTCACCTCGTACGCCACGTGGGGCATCGTAGTGATGACCTCTAGCTCGTACTCGCGCTCGAGCCGCTCGCGCACGATGTCCATGTGGAGCACGCCCAGAAAGCCGCACCGGAAGCCGAACCCTAACGCCGCCGATTCCTCCGCCTGCCAACTCAGCGAGGCGTCGTTTAACGCCAGCTTCTCCAGGCCGCGGTTCAGGAGCTCGTAATCGTCGGCCTCCACCGGGAAAAGGCTCGCGAAGACCATAGGCTGGACTTCCCGGTATCCCGGCAAGGGCTCGGTGACACCCCCCTCGGCGTACGTTATGGTGTCGCCGACGCGGGCCTCGGCTATTTCCTTCACGTTCGCCGCGACGTAGCCGACGTCCCCGGCAACCAGCTCGTCGACCAACGTCATAGCAGGTTTGAATATTCCGACCTCGTTGACCTCGTAGACGGCGTCGGAGGCCATCAACTTCATCCGCGTGCCCCGCGCCAGGGCGCCGTCGACGACGCGGACGTACGCCAGGACGCCCCGGTGGGGGTCGTACTGGGCGTCGAAGATGAGCGCGCGCAACGGCGCCGCGGCGTCGCCCTCGGGCGGCGGGACCCGCGCGACTACCGCCTCCAAAAGCTCGACGACATTGGTCCCCTCTTTCGCCGATACGAGCACGGCGTCGCCGGCGTCGATGCCCACGACTTCCTCGAGCTCGTCGCGGGTGACGTCGACGTCGGCCCCGGCCAGGTCGATCTTGTTTATAACCGGCACCACGACGAGTTCGTTCTCTACCGCCAACAGGGCGTTGGCCACCGTCTGCGCCTCGACGCCCTGGCTCGCGTCGACGAGCAAAACGGCGCCTTCGCACGCCGCGAGCGACCGTGAAACCTCGTACGTGAAGTCGACGTGGCCGGGGGTATCGATAATGTTGAACTTATATGCGTTGCCGTCCCGGGCGCGGTAGCTGAGGGTCACCGGGTGCATTTTAATAGTGATGCCCCGCTCGCGCTCGAGCGCCATAGTATCCAGGAACTGCTCGCGCATTTGCCGCGGGTCGACCGCCGCCGTGAACTCGAGTATGCGGTCCATCAGCGTCGTCTTGCCGTGGTCGATATGCGCGACTATTGAGTAATTACGAACGTATTGCCGGCCTTTTACTTCCATAGCTCCCCGCGCAGGATTAGCGCGTCGACATACGGATTATATAGGTTTACCGCAGCGATTTCAATAGGTCGACGCCGCCCGTAAAGCGCGAGCGGCGGGTACCGACGTAATAAGGTGAAAGTTTTCCCTTTTGAATTGGGCACTACGGTTATTTATTATCCTGACGAATGTGTCTTTACGTCGTTATCAAAATGGGCACTACGCAGATAGGCAAATTTATTGGCCTTTACCCCTTATAACCTGGGCTAAAGTCCGGAGGATTACCTTGAAGTCGAATAGCAACGACCAATTCTCTATATAGTACAAATCGTACTCGACGCGACGCGCTATGGACGTGTTCCCGCGAAGGCCGTTAACCTGGGCCCAACCGGTCATGCCCGACTTGACTTTATGCCGTTCGACGTAGCGGGGTACGTTTGAGGCGAATTTTTCCACGAAGTACGGCCGCTCGGGCCGCGGCCCCACTACGGACATATCCCCCTTGAGGACGTTG
The DNA here is from genome assembly GCA_965602215.1 of uncultured bacterium. Classification (GTDB taxonomy): domain Bacteria; phylum RBG-13-66-14; class B26-G2; order WVWN01; family WVWN01; genus WVWN01. The sequence goes on along the minus strand of CBFCYS010000020.1, from coordinate 5,337 downwards.
AGGAGCTGCGGAACCTCGTCGAGCGACGTACGTCTGAGGAAACGGCCGAAGAGGTTAACGCGTTCGTCGTTGGCCTTGGCGAAAACGGGCCCCGTTCCCGCCTCGGCATCCTGCCTCATCGAACGGAACTTCATAAGTTCGAATTTCCGGCCGTCCTGCCCTACGCGTACCTGTCGGTAGAGGACGGGCCCGGGAGACGTCAGTTTAATTATCAGCGCGATCAACGCCCATACCGGCGAGAAAACCGCGAGCGACAGGCTGGCGGCCACGACGTCCATGGCGCGCTTTATGAATCGGTTGAAGCCGGTGAGGCGGAACTGCTTTATGGCGAAGACCGGGACCCCCAGCGCCTCGTCGGCGTAAACCTTCGACGCCATTAGCTCGAGCGTCGACGGCAACATCCTAACCTCGACCCCCTTGATATCACACTCCAGCACGAGGTCCAATAAAACCTGGTCCGGGACGTCGCCCCCGAAAAAGACTACCGCGATTTTCTCCCGCGCGACCACGTCGAAGAAATCCTCCACGCCGCCCAAAACCTTACAACCCTCTCCCTCGCCGCCGCCGCCCGCCCGTATGACGCCCACGAGGTAATAATCGCTGGCGGGCCCGTTCACCAAACGCCGGCAGAGCTCGTTCGCCGCGACCGACGCCCCCACCACCAACGTCCGCTTGGCCCCCACGCCCCTCTTCAAAAGGTACCCTCGCCCGTAGACCGCTACGGCGCGCGCCGCGCACAACCCTACGAAAGCGAAAGCCGCGGCGACGATCAATACCAACCGCGAGTAAGAAAACCCGCGATATACGAAACCTACCGCGCCGAGGAAAACCGACCCCAACAGAACGCCGCCCAGTAACGCGAAAATGGTGTCCCAGCCGAAATTCCGGCCGCGGTTTCCGTAAAGGCCGAGCGCTTTCGTTATCGTCAGCCAGAGAACCACCACCACCGGCAACGGATACAAGTACGGTTCGAACGGCGGCCTGCCTATGCCGGGCAACATCGGCAGCAGGCCGAACCTGAAGAAGTACGCCCCGGCGAAAGCGACCACTATCACCAGCGCGTCCAACAGGGCCAATATTAACGTGAACCCCAACAATTCTCCTCTACGGCTTATCCAACGGCTTCGACGCCAGTATTACTTCCTTCTTCTCGAGCTGGTCGACCTCCCGGCAAAACTTGACGAACTTTTTATAGTCGCCGGCCGATATGTCGCCCTGGTCGACAAAAAGCCGGCGCTTAATGGTTAACGTGTCTCCCTCCAACTCCAGCTCGAGCGTATACTCCGACTTAGGCCCGCGTAAATATTCGTCGCCGGGCATCCAGCGCACGTCGTACCCGCGCGGGATTTTCACGCGGACGTCGTCGATCCAGGCCTCCGGCCTATCGACGCGGAGCGGGTATTTTCTTTTCTCGGCGCTTATGAAAACTTTCGCCAAGGTAAGCTCGTACGGCACCACGCGCACCGCCAAGCTGTCGCCCCGCACGCGCGCGAAATTAGGTACGCTCCCCTCGAAGTTCAACGCGAACTCGCCGCTCAGATCGTACAGGTTGTCGAAGCCATAGTCGTCTATGGTAGCCGCGGCGAAGATCTGCGAAAGGCTAATCTCGACGTTGCCCTCTTGTTCCTCGGGATTGGTGAAACTTTCACGATACGCGCCGCGCAGGCCGCGGTACGTACGCCGCCCTTTGAACTTCGCGCCGCCGCCCCAGTCGAGATCGAGGTCCAGCTCGAGCGCGATGCTGTCCTTCTCGAACGGGGCCGTCGGCACCCGTTTTATCTCGAAACCCGCGTCGTCGACTACGAGCGCCGGTTTGCCGTAGGCCGCGGTCCATATGTCGCCGAACGCGAACGTGTCCAACAGCGGGTCAACGTACGTCCCCTCGGGCCCGACCGTCGGGAAATATACCAAAACGGTGTCGAAAATCTCCGGCGTAATGACGTCCCACTCGCTCTTCGAGCCGCCGGTCCCCACCAACGCCAATTTCGCGGGGATGCCGAGCTCGCGGCACAACGCGACGATTAGCACCGCCCGGTCCACGGTGCGGCCGCGGCCGCGGAAAGCGGTAAGGCGCGCCGGCGCGGGGTAATATACGCTGCCGCCGGAACTCTCCACCTCACGCAACACGAAGTAGTATACCCCGGCCGCCCGGGCGGCGTCGTCGCCTTCCGGGAATTCGGCGGCCTCCAGGCGCTTCCGCAAATAATCGTCGACGCCGAACTTCCCGAACAGCTCGCCCCGATACCACCCCGCCAACGTATCGATGTCCGACATCGTCGTGACGCGGACGTAAGGCGCGTACGCGTCCTTGGCGGGCATCATCGGTTCCTCGACTATCGCGGGAACGTCGCGCCGTTGGAATATGTACGCCGTGCGGCCGTCGCCGCGGACGCGCTTCGGTTTGAGGCGTTGATTGCCGACCTTTAATTCCAAACGGTCGTCGGCCCCGAAATCGTCGCCGACGACGACGGCGAAGCGGGTGGATAGGAACGCTTCGCCCGACTCCGCCATATAAAAAGGCTGGGAATAGTATTGCAGGAGGTTGAAGATCATACGCTTGCTTATATTGAGATCGTACGCGACTTCCAATACCGCCCCGGGGTTTACCCGCTCCATAGATATTACCTTGTAACCGTTCGAATCCTTGACAGAGACCGCGTCCACGACGCCGCCTGCGGCCGTGTGGGTCCGCGCCTGGACGATCTCGGTCCCGCGGCCGGACATAATAGTAATCTCGCCCCAGCGTTCGCGCCCGGCGTCGCTTATAATGTCAATGAGGTTGTGGTTCGATTCGCGGAAAGTGAAGTCGTTGTTTAAGTAGACGACGGACTGGTCGAGGAGCATAAGCGCGTCCGCGTGCGGGTAGTCGCCGCCCTTAAGCTTCTCTTTAAATAAATCTTCTACGTCGACCGAAAGGGCCGCCGTTACGGCGTCGGGGGGGAGAGCCCCTTCCCGTTCCAAATAATGCCGCGTGCGGTAGTCGCTGACGTCTAACGCCAGCGAATCGCGTAAGACGTCGAAACCCTCCTCGCGGTCGCCCAGGCCGCACAGGTAGTAGCCCCACTGGCGCCTTATCTCAGCGGAACGCGGCAGCGCCGCCGCTCCTTTCGCGAACCACTCCAACGCGGCTTCCTCGTCGCCGCGCCGCGCCGCCAGGTCCGCCAACCCGAGATACGCGTCTTCGTCGTGCGGGTCGAAGGCGAGGACCTCGCGGTACTCCGTCGCCGCCTCCTCCGTCCGGCCGAGGAAAAGGTACGCTTCGGCCAGTTTCGAGCGCGAGTACGCGTCGTCGGCCTTGACCGCGACGTACCTCTCGAAGTAATCGACCGCGCGCGCCGTATTATCGTTGTCGTAATAGAAATCGCCGAGCTGCATTAACGCGCGGTGGGCGGCGGGATTAATGGTCAACGCCCTCTCGCCCCGGCGGAGGAGCTCCGCCTCCCAACCTTCCCGCGCAGCGATGTCGCCCAGGCCGCATAGCGAAGATACGTACTCCGGCTCCGCGCGCAGCGTCTCCCGGTAATAATCCACCGCCTCGTCTCTTTTTCCCTCGTACGACGCGAATACGGCGAGCTCTTCGGTGGCGACGACGCAGGCCGGGTCTTCGGCCCGGGCGCGCCTGAGCTGCGACTTGGCGTCCGCTAAATTATACTCGCCGCCGGCCAGGATGCGGCCGTACGCGCCCAGGACGTAAAAGAACGCGCACGACGGCGCCGCGGCCAACGCGTCGTCTATCTCGTTCACGCCTTCCCCGTACGCGCCGGCGGAGAACTCGGCCAACGCGCGGTAGAACAGGGCCAAAGTCCCCTCGGGCATCGGCGCCGGACCGTCCGCCAAAGGAAGCGCCGGCAACCCGCCCACGGCGAAGTCGTCTTGTTCGACCGCTACGGCGACGGGCGTCAGGTCGGACGTCCGTAAAAACCTTACTTTGAAAGCCCACTCGGCGTCGGTATTGAAGATTGCGTCGTTGTTTTTAAGAGTTTTAATCAGCAGCCGGTGACGGCCGCCGGCGACCTTGAATTTGCCGCGGTGGAGGGAACGGCTCGGGCCGTTAGCGGGATGATTCGATAGTACCTCCACGCCGCTCAGGAAAGCCCGGAACCAATCGTCGCCCTGGACCTCCAGCCAATACTCCCCCGCCGGCAGCTCGAAGACGGCCGTCGCGTACGCCACGCCCAGGTTGAAACCCAACATGCCCTCCGCGTCGATCAGGCCGAAACGCCCGTCCGCGCGCCGCCACGCCGCCTCGCCCAGCGTAACGGGCGGCGCCGCCGTTAAACTCTCCTCGGGCTTAAACCGATGGTCGATATCGGCCAGGCCGTACTTATTGAAGATGCCGCACAGCGCGACGTCGCCGACGCAACCGCGTTCGCGCGCCAACGCCGCCGCATCTTCCCACCGGCCGAACTGCAACAGGAGGACCTCCGCGGTACGCTGCGCCGCGTCCCGCGTAACCGGCGGGCACCCCGGCCGCGCCGCGACCTCAAGCAGGAAATCCGGCGCTTCGCCGTACGCGGGGACGACGCCGTCGAAAAACCTCAACGTCGAAATAAGCGCGCCGGCGGCGTCGCCGTCCGGATAGAGATCGAGGTACCGCCGCCAATAAGTGAAAGCCTCGTCCATCCGACCTTGCGTGAAATCGAGCCAGGCCGCCCCCTCCAGGGCTACGGCGTCTTCGCCGTCCGCCGCCAGCGCCCGGGCGAAGAACTCGCGGGCTTGCGCTTCGTCGCCGGCGTAGACCATGGCCAGCCACCCGGCCCGGCCCCATTGCCCCGCGGCGCTCGCCGCCGCCAATGCCGCCGGTGCGTCGGCCGCGTCGGCCACGCCCAGGAACTCGTCCGAGACGCCGCCGACCGGCGTCGCGGCCAGTATACAAGCGCAAATTAAAATTATTCTCAAGGCCATTCTCACTTTTTTTATGCGAATCTTACTGCCGCTTTAATTAAATATAAATTTTACGATATACCTTTTTACGTAGCAAGCGAAACCGGAGCGACGCGCTAATCCCTGCCCCCCGTACGGATTAATTCTACAGCCGTCAATGCCGCTTGTGGGGGGCTTCGAAAACGGACTGTTCTTTGGCGATATCCAGGATCGCGTCGCGGCTGTCGCCGCGGCCTACGTGCCGCGCGGCCAACAGGCCCATTTTAATCGAATGGTCCATATTATTGTAGCGGAAAAGGCCCCCCCGCCCCACCGTCAACAAGTTCTCTATAGGCCACACGAATTCTAAAACCGCCCGGAGCTTTTCCCTGTAGCCGAGGTCGTAAACGGGGTACGAGTATTCGCTAAACGAGATGCCGAACGTGTCGACGTAGGCCGCGACGACGCGGTGGA
>CBFCYS010000019.1:0-25795 GCA_965602215.1 uncultured bacterium | reverse complement strand
AATGTTTCGGCGCCGCATAGCCGACGCGTTGTACCTCTCGCTCCCCAGGCGGGCGTGGGCGTGGGCGACGTACGACTTCGCCAACACGATCTTCTCGATGAACGTCATCACGATGTACTTCGCCCAATGGATAATCGTAGACCTGGGGTTCGAAGATATATCGTACAGCATAGCGTACTCGGCGTCGATGGTAGCGGTGGGCCTGACGATGCCGGCGTTGGGCGCGCTCGCCGACGCGCGTAAAAACCGCCTGCGCTGCCTGCTCGTCTACACCGTCGCCTGCGTCGCCTTTACCATAACCGTCGGCAACGTCGCGACGTTCGTCCGCCCCATCTACTGGAAAGGGGTGTTGGCGCTCGCGGCGTTCGCCCTGGCCAACTACTTCTACATAGGCGGCCAAACGTTCTACAACGCGCTCCTGCGCGGCGCGGCGGCGCCCGGGCAAACGGGCCGCGTCTCCGGCCTGGGGACCGCGCTGGGGTACGTCGGCGCCATCGTCGGCCTACTTCTCGTTTGGCCGTTCGTCAAAGGGTGGGTACCGGGGTTCGCGGAAGGCCGGCCTTCGGCCTTCGTGCCGACTGCTCTTTTATTCTTAATTTTTTCTATACCCACGTTTCTGTTGGTAAAAGAAGCCGCGGCGGGCGCGCAACGCCGGTCCGCGTGGTGGGGCCTGCGTAAGGTCGTCGGTACGCTCAAACGGGCGCGCGAACGGCCCGACGTATTCAGGTTCCTCATCGGGAACGTACTCCTACAGGACCCGGTGGCGACGGCGATAGTATTCATGGCGGTGTACGCCAACGTTGTCTTCGACATGCCCGACGCCGCCAAGATCCCGCTGTTCATCGTCGCGACGACGTTCGCGGTGGTGGGCGCGGCGGCCGCGGGCTTCGTGACGGACCGGTGGGGCCCGCGCAAGACGATCATCGCCACCGCCGTGGGTTGGGCGGCGACGTTCATTCTTATCGCGGCGGCAAATCGGCCGATATTGTTCTGGGTGGGAGGCTCGTTGGTAGGCATCGGCCTGGGTTTCACCTGGACCGCGGCGAGGCCCTTCCTGGCCAGCCTGGTAGACGAAAGCGAGCAGGGCGAATTCTTCGGCCTTTACTCGCTCTCCAGCCGCGTCGCCGCTATAATAGGGCCGCTGCTTTGGGGAGCCATAATATACGCGGCCGCGGCGTGGCCCGTCGGTAAATACCGCCTCGCCGTCGCTTCGCTCGCCGTGCTGGAGGTGGCCGCGGCCTTCGTATTCGCCTCTATTAAAACGCGCGCGAAGTAGGCCGCGGCGAGAGGCGTATTGTGAAAAGCGCCGACATATATTATCGTTAACGAGGCTTGGATTATATATTGAACGTCACCGAAAAAAGCGGCGGTTAATCCGCGCGCGTGGAAGGATAAAATTGCTGTCGAAAAAATGGATACTTTGCGCCGCCGTCCCGGCGTTGGCGGGCGTGTTGGCGGGTTGCGGGCCGGACACGGAAGGCAACGGTACTCCTATAACCGGTACGAGGATCTGGATCGCGGACCAACCCGATTCGGAGGTCGTTATATACGACGACACGGGAAACCTTCTCAAGACGGTCGGCGGCTATGGCATATTCAACAAGCCCAACGCCATAGACATATTCGCCGAGGACGGCGCGGCGTGGATTTGCGACTTCTATACCAACCGCATACGGAAATTCGACGCCGACGGCAACCCGCTCTACGCTTCGCCCGACCCGGAGGTGGGAGCCCTCGTTCTCAACGCCGCGGACCTCTCGGTATCACAATCGTCCGGCGAGTGTTGGGTCTCGGATCGCGGCAACAACCGCGTGATACGCCTCGACGCCGACGGCAACGTGCTGGCCAAGGTTTCCGGTTTTATTTACCCGCGCGGCATCTCGGCCGACCCCGCCGCCGGCGACGTATGGGTAGCGGACGAAGGTAACGACGCCGTCGTGAAAGTGGCGGCGACGGCGACGGGCGACATCTCGGTCCGGGCCGTGGAGGTGGGCCGCTACGCGGGGATGGAAAACCCGTGGGCGGTGGCGGCCGATGCCGACGGCAAGGGTTGGGCGTGCAGCCGCACGGAAGGGCGCGTCGTCAGACTCTCGGTCGAAGCCGCGGAGATCGCGTCGGTGGGAGGTTTCGACGCGCCGGTCGCGTTGGCCGTGGACGAGACGGTGGGCGGCGTGTACGTCGTAGATACGGATAAAGGCTTACTGGTAGCTTTGCCGCGGGGCGCAACCGGCACGCATAACAATTACGCCGCCGTAGCGACCTTCGTCGTGTCCGGCCTGGCCCGCCCCGAGGACGTATTCGTCGACGAGAACGCCGGCCGGATATACGTCGCCGAAATGGGCGGCGGCAACGTCAGGATTTACGACCGCGACGGGAAACTGGTAAACACGATATCCGGTTTCAGCGGCCCCGGCGCCGTGGCCGCCTGGAGCGAAAAGTAAGCCATGGCCGCGAAGATAAATCGACGCAAACTGCTGCGGACGTTCAGAGAACTCGCCGCCCTGTACGGCCCGAGTAAAAGGGAACGCGACGTAGCCGATTATATTCTAAACCGGCTCGACGGCTTATGGCCCCTTGCCGAAGACGGCGCGGGCGACGCCGTAGGCGGCGACGCCGGCAACATTCTGGTAAAAATAAGCGGCCGGGGCGAACCCGTTTTGCTGTCGGCGCATATGGACACGGTCGAACCGTGCGTCGGCGTCAAACCACGCATCAAGAACGGTTACGTCTACAGCAAGGGCGATACGATACTGGGCGCCGACGACCGCGCCGCGGTCGCGGTATTGCTGGAGCTGGCCGAAATCGCCGCCGGCCTTAACGAGCGCCGGTCGCTCGAGATATTATTCACCGTCGCCGAAGAGGTCGGCCTCCAGGGGGCGAAGCACGCCGACTACGGGCCCATAGCGAGCAAGACGGCCTTCGTCCTCGACGCGTCGGAACCGCCCGGGTACGCCGTCAACGCCGCGCCCGGTTCGGATCTTGTCAAGGCGACCTTCCGCGGCCGCGCGGCTCACGCCGGCATCGAGCCCGAAAAAGGCATCAACGCCATTCAAATGGCCGCTTCGGCCGTGGCCGCGATGAAGCTCGGCCGCATCGACCACGAAACGACCGCCAACATAGGCCTTATCTCCGGCGGCCGGGCGTCGAACATCGTCTCCGACGAAGCCCAGATAGACGGCGAAGTCCGCTCCCACGACGCCTCGAAGCTCGCGGCCCACGTCGCCCACGTAACCGACGTCGCGAAAAAAGCCGCCGCCGATTTCGGCGGCGACGTCGACATGACGTGGGAGAAAGCGTACGCCTCGTACCATCTCGCGGAAGACACCGTACCGGTAATGCTGTTCTCGCGCGCCGCCCGAGCCGTGGGGCTGGAACCCAAGCTCGTCGCCGGGGGCGGCGGCTCGGACGCCAACGTCTTCAACGAACGGGGCATCGCGGCCGTCGTACTCGGCTGTGGCATGGAAAAACCGCACACCACCGACGAAAGAATCGCCGTCGCCTCCCTCTACAAGCTGGCGGAGTTGGCGACGGCCTTGGCCCAAACGCACTAGGGTTATTTTACGACGACAAGCTCGACGCTGGCGACGCCGGCGTCGAGCATTTTAATTTTCTTGGCGGCGGCGTACGACAAATCGATTATACGGCCGGCGACGAAGGGGCCGCGGTCGTTAATCCGCACGACGACGCTCTTCTTGTTGGTTAAATTGGTAACGCGGACTTTGGTCCCGAACGGCAGCGTCTTGTGGGCCGCGGTTAAAGCGTTCATGTTGAACTTCTCGCCGGAGGCCGTGGCCTTACCGTGGGCCTCGCGGCCGTAATACGACGCCTTGCCCGCTTCGCGATAACCGCCGGGCCGGCTGTAGCTCCCCGTATAACGCCGCGAGAAGCTGCAGGCCGAAACCGCCAACGCCGCACACAGCGCGACCGATATGCCGTATTTAACCGCAACCTTCACGTCGGAACCTCACTCCCGGCTGCGTTTCCGCCGTTCCTCCAAGACCGCGTCGACGTACGCGCATATCGCCTTACGGTAGCTCTCGTCGATCCCGGAAAATTGCACCGCCGCGGCGAACGGCCATTCCGACGCGTTCCCCTTGTCTTCAACGCGGACGATGACGCCGGCGCATTGAAAGGAAAGCTCCCCCGCCCCTCCCACGGGCGGCAACGATACATCGAGCATTACCTCCGTGAACTCCGTGAGCTTCTTCCGGGTGTAGAAGTAGATGCCGGAGCCGGATATATTCCGAGTGCGTAAGACGACTTCGTCCCCGGAGGCCGTTTCTAAAATAACCTTATAATCGACGTCCGCACGAGGGTACCGGCGGCGTTCGATAAACGTATCATTCATAGCCACCTCCCTTTTTAGAATAAGCAGGTTCCGTTTGTATTTCTTCCGCCTTCACCAACTCGGCGATGGTCAAGTGCTCCGTCCAGAGGTAGAAAAGGCCGATCGCAACCGCGGGTAGTATTTGTACGATGTGGACGACGATGGCGTACGATAAACCCTCGTTGCGGGTAAGCGCCGGGGCGATAATATGGAGCGCGGCCAACACGCCGAGCTCCATCGTGCCGATGAAGCCGGGCGACGACGGTATCGATATCGCCAGGCTGACGATGGCGACGAGCAGGAGCGGCGCATAGAGCGGCAGCGACGACGTAAATTTAAAGCCCAGGTTCACGAAATAATACGACAAGGCCACGAGCAGCCAGATCGCTCCCGTATAAAGAAACGCTTTCCCCAAATCCGCCGGGCTCCGGAAGCAGCTGAAGCCGTGGATGAATTTGTCCAGCGAACGGACTATTTTGACGGCCAACCTCTTCGAGAACGGCGCGAATAAAAACTTGATGATGGACGTCGCCGCGGCGCGGTTGAAATAGAATAACACGAAGAAGCTGACGATGGCGGCGTAAATTATAAAGCCGGTCGTACCGCCGGCCCTGAAGCCCGCGATTTTAGCCGGTATCAATATCGCTAAGCCCGCCAATATTAAGAACAATATGGCGCCGTCCAAAAGGCGGGTTACGATAACGGAGCCGAACGCGGTCCCCTTCGACAACCGCTGCTTACGAGCCAGGACGTACGCCCGCACGACTTCGCCCAGCCTCGCCGGCAGCAGCGTATTGGCCAGGAATCCTATCATAGTTATACGAAAAAGGGGATAAACCGGTAGTCGCCGCACGCCGCCCAGGACGTACCGCCACTGCAGCGCCCGGCAGTAATACGAAGCCACGACGCAACAGGTAGCGGGGATTAGATATAAAAAGTTGAACCGCGCGAGGGTGGCCGCGAACTCGCGCCAGTCGATGACCACCGCCAGGAAAACGGCCGAGACCAGGCTCACGCCTAATCCCAGTAATATGCGTATTTTTTTGGTAATTTTCACGCTCGGCGGCCGGTCTAGGTCATTTTACTACGTATAAAATGATGAAGACGACCGCCACGTAAAGAAGTATAGTCACCTGCAGCGGCCGGTCGTGGATTAGAATCGCGGAGGGTTGCGCGCCTTTACCCTTCTTGTATATAAGGTAGAGGTAACGGAAAATCCCGTATACTACGAACGGGATGGTATAGATCATTTTGTTGGTGCCCAAACGCGCGACCGTACCCGGCCAAATGGTGTAGAGGGAATAGGACATCACCGACGACGCCGTCGTGATGCCTATCATCTCGTCTATTAATTTGGGGGAATACGAAGCCAGTATCGGGCGGTGGTCCACGGCGTTCTCCGAAAGGTCCGTAATTTCGCCGCGCCGCTTCGAAAACGCCAGGAACAGCGCCAGGAAGAACGTGCATATAAGCAGCCACTCCGATAGTTGGCCCGGCTCGGCGACTATGGCGTAAATGCCGGCGATAGCTCGCAACACGAAACCCAGCGCGATGGTCACCGAATCGACGATTACGACCTTCTTAACGCCGAACGAGTACGCGAGGTTGATAACGAAGTACGCCGCCGCGCATATGCCGAACTTCCATCCCAACCACCAGAACGACCCCGCGAGCGACGCCGCGGCGAACGCCGCGAACAAGATAACGCCGATGGTCGGCGAAATCCGGCCCGAAGCTACCGGCCGGTTTTTCTTCTCGGGGTGGCGTCGGTCGTACGGCGCGTCTATGACGTCGTTTAGAATATAGACGCTGCTGGAGAGAAAACAGAATATTACGAACCCCAGTGCGGCGTGAAACGCGTCCGCCAATACCAAAGCGCGACCCGAAAAAACCACCGCGACGAAGACGATTAGGTTCTTCGTCCACTGCCGGGGCCTCATTAACTTTACGATTGCCGCTATCATTAAACCGACTCCGCTCGATTGAAGCGATTATAATTGATAACGGCTAACATCGCAATCACTTTCCTAACCGCCGCGGACGTAATACCACAACAGCAGCTTCGTCGCGTTGTACGTGACCCACCGCGACGCACGACCCGCGCGCACCGGCTCGAGCCAACACGGCTCGCCTAACGATACCTGCTGCCGCCAGAAGCCGCGCCGCGTCTGCAGCTCGCGGACGGCCTGGGCGAGGGGCGCGACCTCGAGCCGGGACGCCCCCGCCGCCGCCAGCGCCGACGCCACCGTCAGCGCGTCGTATCGATATTGCGGCCAGGTCAGGCGCCGCCAAGGCCGTCTCGAGCGCGGAAACCGGCCGTTATAGTCCGTAAACATATTAGAAAGAAGGTTGGCCCTCCCCGTCGCGAGGGTCCGGTCGTCGGGCCCGACGTCGCCGGCGAGCGCGCGCAGGACCTCGGCCGTCGTTCCCACCGCGCTCGGCGCCGCGTCGCCTTCCGCGTCAAAATCGTCCGCCCAACCGCCGTCGTGACGTTGGCGGCCTCGCAGCCATGCCCGGGCCGGCGCCAACGCCGCCTCGTCGACGCCGCACGCCGCGAGCGAGCTCACGACCAGCGCGTTTCCCGCGACGAACGGGCCGCCCGGCCCCAGCTCGAAGCAACCGTCCGCCGTCCGCCGCGCGAGCACGGCCTCCGCCGCCCGCGCCGCTACCGGTTCGTCCAAACCGATACCCAATTCCGCGAGGACCGGCAGCTGCCAAACCGCGCCCAGGTACCTCGGCACGTATAAGCTGGGCCGCCGCCGAAAAAAAGCGCCCGGCGCGTACCACAGGCCGTCCGGGGCCTGCGCGTCCGCTAACGCGGCCAGATCCGGGTCGTCGTACCGCTGCTCCCACAAGGCCGCCGCCTCGACGCAATCGGCCGGCCACTCCAGAAATTCCACCGCGGCGCGGTACCTGACGAGCGGCGACCTCGCTTTCAGAAGCCAACGCGCCGGGTCGGCCCGGAAATTCGCGGCCAGGGTTTTAGGGAGGTTTTTGGGCCGAGTCGCCACTGCTCAGAAAATCGAGGTAATTAACATCGCGATGGATAACGCGGTCAAGACGACGGCTGTAACGCCCGAGATGATATTCTGTAACGGCTTGTTCACGTACTCCCCCATCAAGCGCCGGTCGTTCACCAACACGAGCATGAAGAAGATGACCGCCGGGAGCGCGACGCCGTTCACGACCTGCGACCAGTACATAATCTCGAATAGTGGGGCGCCGGACCAGAGCACGGCTAAGGCACCCGCCGCCAAGATGGCGGTATAGAGAGTATAGAACCCGGGCGCCTCCGCGAACTTCTTGTCGACGCCCGCCTCCCACCCGAAAGCTTCCGCTATGAAGAACGCCGTCGCGAGCGGCAGGATGGACGCCGCGAAGAGCGACGCGTTCAACAGGCCGAAGCCGAACAAAAACGACGCGTATTGACCGGCGAGCGGCCTGAGCGCCAACGCCGCGTCGACGGCGTCGTTTATCACGATGCCCTGCGGAAACAACGTCGCGCCGCATACGACGACGATGAAGAACGCGACCACGCTCACCGCCACCGAGCCGATGACGACGTCCCACCGTGAAAGGCGGTATTCGGAGATTTTAACGCCCTTTTCGACGACCGCCGCCTGGAGGTAGAACTGCATCCACGGCGCGACCGTCGTCCCCACCAGGCCCACCAGCATCGCCAGATACGCCCCGTCCCACGACACCTCGGGGACCGCGACGCTCGCGGCCACCTCGCGCCACGCCGGCCTGGCGATGAAGCCGGCCACGACGTACGAGACGTACACCAGGCACGCCACCAGGAACACCTTCTCGACGCGTTTATAATCCCACTTCACGACGAGCAGCCACAACGCCGCCGCCGCCACCGGTACGGATATGTACTTGCTGACGCCGACTATCCCCAGGCTGGCCGCGACGCCCGCGAACTCCGCGACGGTGTTGCCGAGGTTGACGACCAACATCGCGAACATCAAAGTCGCGTTCCATACGGCCTATCGCTTCCCACGGAACCCGGACCCTAAGGCGCGGCCGCCGCTGCCGGCATACGAAGTAGCCGACGCGGGGATATTGTTCGCGGCCGTCCGCCGCGCAATCGACGATATCGCCGAGCCGCCGCCCGTCGGACGCGCGCAACGCCTTGCCGATAATATCGGTCATAAATATGAAGACGTCCATCGCCGCACCAACTTCTAAGCTAAACGGGGCGGTTGCGGCCGCCCCGCGCGTAATGCCACGGCTCGCGACCCTTCCTACTATTCCTCGACGTCTATCTGCGCCCGCTGCAACTTCCCGGAATAGTCAAAGTAAACGGACTTCCACTCCGTGAAGATGTCAAACACCGTAAAAGACCCCTCGCGGTGGCCGTTGCCGGTATCCTTGACGCCGCCGAAGGGCAAGTGGACTTCCGCGCCGATGGTGGGGCCGTTGACGTACGTGATGCCGGCCTCTATGTCTTCGACGGCCTTGAAGGCCAGGTTAACGTCGCGCGTGTATATCGAGCTCGAGAGGCCATACGAGGAATCGTTCAGCACGCGGATAGCCTCGTCGGCGTCGCCGACCTTGAGAACCGACAGCACGGGCCCGAAGATCTCCTCGCGGGCGATCCGCATCGTCGGCGTTACGCCCGCGAAGACGGTGGGCTTGTAGAAGAAGCCCTTCTTGCACTCTCCCTCCTCGTAGAACTCGCCGCCCAGCGCGAGCTCCGCCCCCTCTTCCTTCCCGACCTCGACGTACGAATGGACCGTGTCGCGTTGCGCGGCGCTAACCAGCGGCCCCACCTGGACCGATTCGTCCAGGCCGTTGCCGAGCTTCAACGCCGCCGCGGCGTCGACGAGCATCTTCACGAACTCGTCGTGTATTGTTTCCTCGAGTATCAAACGGCTGGTGGCGGTGCACCGCTGCCCCGTCGTGCCGTACGCGCCCCACAGCACACCCTCGAGAGCCAGCTCGAGGTCCGCGTCGGCGAGGACTATTTGCGCGTTCTTTCCCCCCAGCTCGAGCGACACGCGCTTGAGGTTTTTTCCGCCCACCTCGTTGATGCGCCGGCCTACCGCGCTCGAGCCGGTGAACGATATGACGTCGACGTCCGGATGGCCCAGTATCCCCTCGCCCACCGTCGAGCCGGAACCGCACACGATGTTGAATACGCCCGGCGGTACGCCGGCCTCTTCCAAGGCCAAACCCAATTCGCATACCGTCGCCGGCGTATAGGTAGCGGGTTTCATAACGACGGTATCGCCCGCGATAAGAGCCGGGAACGCCTTCCAGGTAGGAATGGCCATCGGGAAGTTCCATGGCGTAATGAGGCCCGCGACGCCGATAGGCCGCCGGATCGCCATGGCGAACTTGTTCGGCAGCTCGACCGGCGTCGTTATGCCGAAGAGCCGCCTACCTTCGCCCGCCATATAGAACGCGGTGTCTATGCCCTCCTGCGTATCGCCGCGCGTCTCCGCGACGACCTTACCCATTTCGCGGGTCATCTGGCGGGATATCTCCTCCTTACGCTCGCGCATAAGTTCGCCCACCCGCTGTATCTTCAGCGCCCGGGCCGGCGCCGGGACTTTCCGCCAGCTGCCGTACGCGTCGTGGGCGGCCGCGACCGCTTCGTTCAAATCTTCCGCCGTCGAATCGGGAAACACGCCGACCAGATCGTCCTGGTCGGCCGGGTTGCGATTCTCGACCGTTTTACCGGATTTCGCCGACACCCACTCGCCGGCGATATAATTCTTAAAGTGATGAGACATCGCGACGCTCCTCCATTTTTAACTCGTGAACTATTAATGAACGTTGCCATATGGTATAGTTTTCGGCGGGAGAAATCAAGGTTTTTCAAAATACACCGAAATCCTCCGGCCTCCGGCTTTTTGAGGTCGGTCAAATACGTCCGGTCGGCGGAACGCCACGGCCTATTCGGGACGGGGCTTCGTCCCCCGCGTCACCCGCCCCGACGAGGTAAGCGCCGCCCCAACGTAAAATTAACCTTGATATTTATCTACGCGAGGTTAAAATTATACTTGTAGGTACTTCAAGTCATGGTTCCGTCATCCCGAAATAAAGGACCCGCCGACGCCGGTCGCGAAAAAACCTCCCGCGCTTTAAAAATGCGGGTTCGAAGTACGACGTCGCGGGCCGAATTGCTGCCGCTCGCGACGAACGGCCTGGCCGAATACTTCGACGCCGAAGCGTGCGCCATCGTCTCGCGCGAGGGCGCCGACCAACTCGAAATCGCGCTCTCCACCAGGCCGTCCGGGAAATTCCGCCAACTATTATCGCCGGTTACGGATGAAAACGTCGCTACCCGAGCCCTGCGCTCGGGCCGCGTCTTGAACCTGCCGTCGGCTTCGGCGGACGACCTCGCAAGCCTTCCCCTCCTGGAGGGTTACGCCGGCGGCTCGGTATTGGCCGTACCGCTGAAATCGGCGGACGGCGTGACCGGCGTAACTATCCTGGTAAAAGAAGCCGAGGCCGGCGCCTTTTCGCCCGAAGACGAGGCCGAAGGCCGTTCGTTCGCCGACGAAATCGCCGGGGCGCTGGCCGCTATTAGCGGTCACGAAAAGTTGTCCGCTGAACTCGACCGCCTGAAATGGGAGAATAAACAATTACGCCTCGTAGTAGAATCAGCTCCCGCCCTATCCTCGGCCCAAGATTTACGGACGTCGCTGGAACGGCTCCTCGAAGAAGTGAGAAAAGGCGTCCCCTTCGACAAAGGCGCCGTCTATTTCTACGACGAGATAAACGACGCCGTAAAGCAACTGGCCACCGCCGGCTACACGCCTGAAGAGGCGCAACTGGTAACGGAGACTTTCGGCGAGAGCCTGGCCAGTCAAGCGCTGCAGGACAATGAAACGATCTACGTCGCCGACGTCTCGGCCGCGGCCGGGGGTTTAATGACCGCGGAAACGGGCGTCGGCTCCTCGCTCGCCGTCCCCATAGCCGTTGCCGAAAACGCTTTCGGCGTCATCACCCTGGGGAGCAACGTACGGGACGCTTTCGAAAAAGAAGACGTAGCTTTCGTGAAAGCGCTCGCGGCTTGCGCGGCCTCCGCCGTCGAAAACGCGCGCCGCCTGGAAAGCGAAAGGAAGCGCGCCCTCCAACTAAGTCTAATAAACGAGATCGGTAAAAAAGCGCTCCTCAGCACGTCGACTCGCGAGTTATATAAAGAGATCGCCGCCGCTATAAAGGATAAATTCAACTATTATAACGTCTCGATATTTTCGGTCAACGCGCGCGAAGACGAACTCTTTCTCGAGACTATAGTAGGAGGTTACGCCAACCACATTCCGATAGGTTACCGTCAACGTCGCAGCGACGGCCTCGTCGGCGCCGCGGTCGAGGCGAAACGTACTTTACTGGTTAACGACGTAACGAAAGACGACCGATTCCTCGCGATCAACCCGTCGTTGACGGAAACCAAGTCCGAGTTATGCGTACCGGTGATAAACCGCAGCACCCAAACGGTAGCGGTGGTAATCGACGTCCAAAGCAGACGCACCGGCGCTTTTGAGGAAAGCGACACGCTGGTGCTCGAGACGTTGGCCGACCAGGTCGGCGTGATAATCGAAAACGCCGTCCTGTTGCGCGAGGAACGACGGCGCGCGAGCGAGATAGCGCTCATCGGCGACCTGGGAAAGGAAATACTAGCGGCGCATGACGTACCGGCACTGCTGCGTACGGCATCGGCGGCTATAAGGAAACGATTTAAATATTTCAACGTAGCGGTCTTCCTGGTAGACCCGGACGACGTTCAGACGATTATCGGCAGCGTCATTGAGGGGGCGTACGAGAAAGCGATCGAAAACCCGCCCCGCATCACGCGCGGCGAGGGCTTTATCGGCTGGGCCGCGGAGAAGGGTGAGGTCGCGTTCTCCAACGACGCGACCAACGACCCGCGCTACGCGCCCGATCCCATCCCCGGGGAAACCCGTTCCGAAATCGCCGTCCCCATCAAAATCGGCGGCCAAGTCGTGGGCGTCCTCGACGTCCAGGAAAACGCCAAAGGCGCGCTAACCAATCACGACCTGGAGCTACTGCGGACGTTCGCCGACCAACTCGCCGTCGCCATCCAAAACGTAAACCTACTTACCGACGAACAAGAAGCCACCCACAACGCTGAGACCCTCCTTCATATCGGCCACATTATTAGTCAGACGCCGGATTTAGAGAAATCGCTGGAGTTTCTCGTCGAAGAGACGCGGACCATTACTGAAGCCGACGCCTCGGCGTTAATCCTACTCGACGACGGGAAAGGACCGAGGAAATTTAAAACGTCGGCCGGCCTTCCCGAAGAAACGGAAAAACTCCTTAGCTCGGGCGAAATCGACTTCGGCCGCCACCCGATATTCGAAGAGGCGGCGTCCAGAAACAAACCGGTATTCGTGGCCGACGTCGGCTCGGCGGACGACAAGGTAAAAAGCGAATTGCTGCCGGGGCTTACCGTCCGGTCGTTGGCCGTCGCGGCCATACGGAAGAAAAACCGCACCCTCGGTTTCCTCCTGTCTATTTGGCAAACGCCCCGGCCGACCGTTTCGGAATCCGACCTCGCGTTGTTCGGAGGGATCGCTTTCCAGGCCGCCATCGCCGTCGAAAACTTATCGTATCTGGAAAACGTCAAACGCCAAACGGACTACCTCGCCATTATCAGTTCTATAGCGGCCGACGCCGCCCGCCTGCCGCCGCTCACCGAACTGCTCGGCGTCGCCCTCGAAAAAATTCGCGCCTTCGCCCAACTGGATGCCGGCGCCATCCACCTGCGCGACACGAAACGCCGATCGTTGATCCTAACGGCGACCGCGGGAGCCGACGAAGGAACGATAAGGCATTGGGAGGGTTTCGCGGATATCGGCGGCGAGCGCGCCACGCCGTTATTAAAGAACAAGATATTGGTAAGAGAAAAAGCCGCCGACCCGGACCCCTTCGGCCTCCCCCCCGTTGATGCCGAGGGACCGGCGTCGTACGCCTCGTTCCCCCTGTTCGCCAAGGATGAAGTGCTGGGCCGACTTACGTTGTTCTCCCGTAAGGGAAGGACTTTCCGCGACGAGGACGCGGAACTCCTCGAAACCATCTGCGATCAATTATCCGTCTTCCTCGAGAACTCCCAATTATTTTCCCAAAACGTCAGCCGCATGGAAGAGCTGCTAACGCTGCTGGACACCTCCAAAACGCTGGCCTCCTCGCTCGATACCGAAGAGATCATCTACAACATCGCCCAGAAAGTCAAAGATTTGATCGGCTCGGACGCGTGCACAGTCTTCCTGCTGGACCGGAACGCCGGCATCCTCGAGCCCATAGTCAGCCTGACGGCGTACCCCGAAGAGGTAATGAAAATACGGTTGAAACTGGGAGAGGGCATTACCGGCCACGTGGCGTTAACCGGCGTAGGGGAATACGTCAACGACGCCGGCCTGGACCACCGCTCGTTGGAAGTCCCGGGGACGCCGTACGAGGAAGCGGAATCGCTGTTGTGCGTACCGCTTATCTCACGCGAAGAAGTCATCGGGGTTATGACGCTGGGGCGCCTGGCGGGAGAAGTTTTCACCGACCGCGACTTACAACTCGTCACCCTCTTCGCGGGACAAGTCGCGGGTTCGATCGAGAACGCCCGCCTGTTCGACCGCGTATTGTCGTCGATATCCATTGCCGAAGAGCACCGCCGCAAATTGGACGCCATCTTCGCGAGCATCGCCGACGCCATCGTCGTTACCGATATGGGCCTCCGCGTAGTCGAGGTCAACCCCGCGGCCGAGAAAATGCTGGGCCGGCAGGCGGAGAGTATTATCAACCGCCACGTACGCTCCATTATCGAAACCCCCACTCTCCACGAAACATTCGAAAAAGCAAGCACCATGCTGCAGGATAAAGACGTGGCGGAATTCGAACTCGCGGTAAACGTCCCCGGCGGCGGTAAGACCGGCTACTACCGCGTCCTGGTCAACGCCGTCGCCAACCCGGCCGGCGAGCGGGTCGGGTACGTCGCGACGTTCCGGGACGTTACGGAATCCAAAGAGCTGACGTTCCTCAAGGAGAACTTCATCGCCAACGTCAGCCACGAGTTGCGGACGCCGCTCACGTCTATAATCGGGAGCGCCGAACTCATAATCGCCGACGACAAAGCCGGCACCTTTCCCTACTCCCAATTCGTACGCATCATAGACAAAGAGGCGCGCCGGCTGCGCGAGTTGGTCGACAGCATCCTCGACTTCTCTCTTTTGGAATCGAGACGGCTGGAGCTGAATCTCGAGTACGTGGAAATCAACGACCTCGCCGCGGAGACGACCCAAAAGTACCAACCGATGGCGGACCGGAACGGCATTTCGCTGGAATTCGACCCGGGCAAAAAAATCCCCGGCACGTACGCCGACCCGAACCTGGTCCGGAGCGCGCTCGCGAACCTGATAAAAAACGCCATTCAGTTCAACTCGGCGGGAGGCCGCGTCCGCGTATCGGGCAAGACCCAGGACGGCGGCGTAGCGCTCGCCGTCGCCGACGACGGCCCCGGCATCCCCCAGGACCAACTCCAGACCATCTTCTCGACGTTCTACCAGGTGGACGGCTCCAGCACCCGCGTTGTCGGCGGAACCGGCCTCGGCCTTACGATCGCGAAAAGGGCCGTCGAATCCCACGGCGGCCACATAGACGTCTCGTCGGAAGTGGGGGTCGGCTCGACCTTCACCATCATCCTGCCGCTTCGAACCAAACCCACCGACGAAATCGAATAAAAAAGCGGCCCGCCCGGGCCGTTTCTTATTGGGGGATGGTTCCCGCTAAAGCGGTATCATATAGGATACCTTCAGGAACGCCACCTGTTCGGTCAACGAAAAATGGCCCGTGGAATCGCGCCGCTGTTCGTACGCGAGGTAGGCCGTGCTGCCCGGGAGGAAGTCCCAACCCCACAGCGTACTCGCGGAGCTCATCCGGTTGTCCGAATTACCCTGTACGATAATCCGCCAGAAAACGTTATCCGTCAAATTATAAGTAACTTTTAAGTTCCCTAATACGAAGCGCTCCGCCGGCCGCCGGTCGCCCACTTCGACGTTGCAGTTAACGACGACAACGGGGACCGGTATTAGGATGCCTCCAAACGTGTAGTAATGGTAAAAGTAGCCGTACCACATCCCGCGCCAGTAGCCCAGGCGGAAGCTCCCCCACGACGCCGGGTTGTGGCCCGCCGCGAAGTCGAAGACGTTGTTGTGGAATACGGGGTACCCGGAAGGGACGTACCGCAAGTCTCTCCCGCCCCGGTAATTTAACGTTACGTAATAATCGCTCTCGGAGACCAACCTCGCCGTGGGCGATACGAAATTGTTCACCGTCTCGCCGGCTACGTTGCGTTCGTGCTCGTAATGCCCGTTTATCCTGAGCGCGCGTACGCCGCCCCGGTTTATCTGAAGCTCCTTCAACCCGGAACACCCGAACTCGCGCTTGCCCAAATCCTCCGGCTGCAGGAAGCCCATATCCGCCCGGAAATCCTCGCCTATCGTCGAGGCCCACGCTTCCAGGTTTTCCGTTATGCCGTACCTCCCTAAGCTCCCGAGGACCGCGTAGTCGTCGCCGCCGTCGCCCGCGGTTTGGGACCTCGCCGCCTCGAAACCGAAACCCAACCGCGCCGGCAATACCACCCTACCGTCCGCCATCACGACGTCGTTGTACCGCGGCAAGTCGTTACCCGGTTCTTCCTCGCCGGCTGCCTCCCGGCCGAATTCGCGCCGGTCGACGACCATTAAACCGAGCGACGAACCGCCCGGCGTATCGTACGCCGCCCGGGCCACGCCGAAGTTGTTGTGGGGGTAAAGCACGTCGTCCCCCGTCAACGCCGCGTCCAGGACGCCGTAGTTTACCGGGCCCGCGCGGCCCGTTACCTTCGCGCCCGCCGCGATTTCGGTGAGGCGCCGCGTATACACGAGGTCGGAGTAAGTATCGAAAAGCTCGTACCCCTCGGTGAAAAAAGGCCGCTTCTCCTCCAGCCATATCTCGGTGGGCTCGAGGTTTATCTGCGCCGGGTCGGCCTCGATGTACGCGTAATCGGGCAATATCGTAGCCAGGACGCTGGCCGCGGCGCCGGCCCGGTATTCGAAGTCCAGGCCGTAGCGCGGTTTGAACTCCCACCCGTCGGTGGCCTCCAGGCCGTAGGCCGGGGTATCGAACTTCTCCTCGCCACGCCCGGTTACGTAGGGGGTAAACTTCAAAGGCCGCGGCCGGGGCAAATTCTCGAACCCCTCGACGCGGCCGAAGGTCGAAACGCGGTTGAGGAAACCTCCGTCTCCGGCCCAATACGTCTCCTCGAACATCGGCTTCCTGAACCGTAAGAACTGGACGCCGAAGTAACCTGCGTTCCGGTCGTAACGCAGCGTTGACCACGGTATCGCCATCTCGCAGTACCAGGCGTGGTCGCCGACGGACGTCTCCGCTTCCCAATACCCGTCCCACGCCGACCCGCCCACCGTGCCGTCTTTCGCGATACATCCATCGTACCGCACGCTCCGCCAGTTTACCATGAAGTCGTACGCCGACTGGCGGTCGTTGTTGGCGTCGAGCATGACGTTGACGCAATCGTCATCGTTCATAAACATGTCGCGGATCGTAGCGCAGGCCACCAGACCCGCCGGGTCGTCCTCGTAGCATACCCATCCCACGTACAACGCCTCGTCGTCGTATAAAATATATACTTCGGTGTCTTTCAGGACCGGGTCGTTCAACGCGGGCCGGAATTGCCGGAAGCCGCCGGCCGGCTCGCTCCCGAGCCATACCTCCTCCCACACGCCGTCGATCACCGGCGGCGTCTCGACGCGGCGGGCGCGCATGACCCACGCGTCGCCCCCGGTGGCTTGGGCCGCCGCGGCGACGAACGAAATTAAACAGGTTATAATCGCTACTCGCTTCATAACACCCCTCGGCTCAATTTAATATAGATATATACGTATCTCCGGCTGCGGAGTTGCCGCCGGCTCGAGTCGCCGTCATTTCGGGGGGATTTAAACTTTCAAGAAACGTCGCACCGCTACGCTGGAGCCCAACGCGCCGCCCAGGGCGAACGCGCCCAAGCCCGCGGCGACGTACGTCTCCGGCAAAAAGAGAACCGCCACGTCGTACGTCCGTAAGAACTGGATGCCGCCGTACAACGCGGCCAACGCCAGCAGGCAGCCGAAGACCCCTATTAAAAAACCCTCCACGACGAAAGGCGCCCGCACGAAGCCGTTCGTAGCGCCGACCATCTTCATAATAGCTATAGTGTCGCGGCGGGCGTACACCGCCAGGCCGATGGTGCTGGTAACGACCAATATCGCCGCCGCGCCGAGCACGACGGCCACCGCGGCCCCCGCCACGCCGACGACCCGCGCCGCCCGCTCCAAATTCGAGAGCCACTCCTGGGCGTACACGGCGTCGTCCACGCCGTCCACCGCTTTTATTTCCCCGACCAAGGCCGCTATCTCTTCCGGCGCCCGCTCTTCGCCGGCCAGGTACACGCGGTACGACGCCGGCAGCGGGTTCTCGCCCAACGAGCCCAAGAGGTCGCCGTCCTCGGGGAACAAGCCGACGAATTCCTCCGCGGCCTTCTCGCGCGATATGTAGTCGGCCCGCGCTACCCCCGGCAACTTTTGCAGGTGTTTGCCTATCGCCGCGGCCCGTTCCTCTTCGACCTCGTATTGCAGATAGACGTCGACGTAAAGCTCCTGCCTTACTTCCTCGTATATCATCCGGAGGTTATAGTACGCCGTCCCGAATATCCCGGCGATAAGCGCCGCAAACGTTATCGCCAGTACGGCCGCCGCCGTGAGGATCCCGCCGCGGCCTATATTCTTGAACGCCTCGCGTATAAAAAAGCCGGTGTTTTTCACGCCGGCGGCCCCGGGGGTAATTTCCCGTCTATGATTTTTATTATCCGGGCATCCATTTTCCTGACGACCTCGTAGTCGTGGGTCGCGATGACGACCGCCGTTCCCCGAGCGTTTATTACGCGGAAGAGCTTCATTATATGCCAGGTAATTTCCGGGTCGAGGTTGCCGGTCGGCTCGTCGGCGAGCAATATGGCCGGGTCGAGCGCTATGGCCCGGGCGATGGCGACGCGCTGCTGCTCGCCCCCCGAAAGCTCGAGCGGCTTCGAGTCCTTACGCTGGGCCAGGCCGACGACGGTAAGGACTTGCAAAGCCCGCCGTCGCTGCTCCGCCGGCGTTAACCCCAGAATCGTCAGCGGCAGCATCACGTTCTCCAGCACCGTCCGCTCGCGTAAGAGCCGGAAATCCTGGAAGACGACGCCGATGCGGCGGCGCAGGTACGGGATGTCGCGCCTCCGGAGCGTGCCGATGTCATGCCCGGCGACTTCCACTAACCCGTCGGTAGGCTTTTCCTCCGCGGTTATCATCTTGAGAAAGGTCGACTTGCCGGCTCCCGAAGGGCCGGTGAGGAAAGCCAACTCGCCCTTACCTACTTCTACCGAGACGTCGTCGAGGGCGACGACGCCGTTCTCGTAGACCTTGCTAACGTTGCGCATCTTTATCATAGGCGCCGTCTTACGGCTGTACTTCCCCTAAAAAGTCAGGACTTTATCGGCCCACGCCAACCAATCGCCGAGGTCTTTCAACGTCGCCGCCGGCGCCTGGGCGTCCACTTTGTCCGCCGGAAGGTCGCGATTTTTGAGACAAGTGCCGCAGGTCTTGAACGTTACGCCGGAGCACGCCGCCACTTCGAACTCCGTGTCGACGTCGTATCCCGGATTCTCGGGTTGAGGGGCGTCCTCGTGCGCCAACGTTACGGCGTCCGACATCAAAAAAACGTTCACCTCGTCGCCGAGCTCTTTCTGGAACGTCGCGACCCGCAGCGCGTTCCAAACGACGTCGCTGCCGTCGTACGGGTCGCGGTACGTCACGACGAGTAATTTCATAGTCGTTGACCTCCTTTAAAACAAGTCGCCCGGGCCGCCGTACTCCTCCTCGTCGCCCGGCGGCCCCTCCCCCGCCGCTCCCAGCATGGACCCGGCGTCGAGCCGGAACGCCGGCTTGGCGGCCTCGCCCGTTACGACGAAGTTGAAGTGGCCCCGGCCGTCCTCGTCCCGGACGAGCGCGAGCGCTTTGCCCACCCGGGCCAGGCGCTCCGCGGCTTTTTTATTAAAAGTCGTGCGTACGGTAAAATCGAGCTTCTTCTCAAGCGTAACTTCGCCCGCGGCCTCGATAACCATATCCGGGTTCTCGAGCTTCAGGTCGGCGGTTCGAATAACGCCGTCGCGGCCGTCGCACATCACCCATAACTTCGAAACCTGCAGCGGCTCGAAAAGGTCTATGCGCGACCACTTCGCCAATTCGGCGAGCAGCGGCAGTTCGGCGACGCGGCCTCCCTCCAGCTCGAGCGAGCCCTTGCCCCCGAACGACCGTTTAACGTCATCGTACGCCGTCCCCTCGGCGGAGAACGTAACGTCGGCCGAGAACCGGCCCGTGATGGCTTTTTCCAAGTATTTATTTTCCGTCAGGAAAATGCCCAGCCGCGCGTCGCGTACGGCGGCGGAGCACGTGTACCGCGGCCTGGCGCCGACGTATACCGTCAGCTGTGACCGGACCTTGCCGTCGTACGCCGCGAAGTCGAGCTTGGTGACGCTCAGTATGCCGCCGCTATACTCGAAATCGGATTCCAGGTCCTTCCCGGTTACGGAGAGGAGTTTGAACCTCTTGAACCGCACCCTACCCTTCGCCGTAATATCCTTGCCCGGCAGGCCCAGCGACGACGAGCCGCGTTCAGCGTGCCGGCGCTTCGTCTCCTCGGTCGGCAAGGCCGCGTCGAAGTCGAGCTCGTCGGCGACGGCGACGAAGTCCAGCCGCGGCGTCTCGAAGCCCTGCCAGCTGCCGCCGATCTCGAATCCGTGTCCGGCGAGCTGCCCCTTCAACTTGCCGGCTTTTATCTTATAACCGTCGCAGTACGCCGTACCGGCCAGGTTTTGGAAGGGATGCACGAAAGGTTTGAGCCGCACCTGGCAACCCAGGAACTCTATCGTCCCGTCGACCGAGGTCCGCCCGGGCGACGACACCTCGCCGTCGACGTCGACGTTGAGCTGCGTCGGGCCGGCGAGCATATACGCTTCCGGCACCGCGAGCAGGACGGCCGCCACTTCCAAGGGCACCGCGCCCTCAATTTTTAATTGGAACGGCCAGTTCTTCTCGGGCCGTATCGTCCCGTACCCTTTGAAGCCGCCGCGCTTCGTCTGACCGCGGAAATCCTCGATTACGTACTTCTCGCCCTCGAAACGCACTTTGGCGGTAACGCTGGATACGCCGTCCCCCTCGAGCGGCTTCAACGCGGCCTTTTTAATCTCGAGCTCGCCCCGCACGTCCGGATTCCGGCCCTCGCCCCATTTCCCTTTAACCGTGAGGCTCAGGTCCACCTCGCCCTCGACGTCGGCGTCGCCGAAGCGCGGCGCAAGCGCCGGCAGGACCTGCTCGATCGCCATCCGTTTACCTTTAACCGTCAGGTCGACGTCGTTCTCGCCCGGGCCCGTTTGCAACTCGCCGGCGACGTTCAAGCGGGCTTTCCCAAACAGGAAGTCGAGCTCTTCGAAGAAAATGCGGCCGCCCGGCGTCTCGGGCCGGTAGCGAATCTCGCCCTCGGCCGCGACTGCCATCCCGCCGGCCGCTTCCCCCGCCCCCGCCGCGAACCTGAACTTGTCGGCGTGGAGCTTGCCGCGTACGTCGAGCTCTTCGCCCCACGAAGCCGTACAGCGGACCCGGCCTCCCAGGCCGTCTACGAGCACCGTTCGCGTCTTGCCGGAGTACCGGACGAACCCCTCCGCTACGGTAACGGTTCCGCGGAACGGCTGCCCCTTCCCCTCCTCGCCGAAAGACACGTCGCCGGGCGCCAGGTCGACCCGTGGCCGCACGAACGCCACGACCGCCACGCTCGGTTTCAGGGCCACGAAGCCGACGTACGATAACCCCAGGTTAACCTCGTCGGCGCGAACGACTTCCTTGCCGACGCCGTTCACGAAGACGACGTCGCCCAGCGTAACCGCCGGCCGGGGGAAGAGTTTGAAACGCGCCTTGGCGTACCGCACGTCGAGGCCGGGGCCGTCCTTCACGCCCTGCGTGAACGCCTTCGCCACGCGTTCCTTGCCCACTACCGCCGGGGCAATCGCGGCGTAGTAGAGGACACCCAGCGCGACGAGCGCCAATACTATTACGAAAATAATCAGTTTGCGTTTTTTCATAACGCGATAATAGGCAATCTTATACCATAGAGAGGACGCGCGGCCAAACTAAATATTTCCGCTTCGCGCCCGCGCTGCCTGCTTCTCCGCCTCGCATACGCGGCGACACCGGCCGCACTCGAGGCAAAGCGTCGCGTCGATTACTTCGCGGTTCACGACTATCGCCGCCGTCGGGCAAACGTTCACGCACTCGCCACACTTGCGGCACTCGAGCCGGAGCGGCGGCCTCCCCACCGCGGCCACCTCGCCCAATAACGCGCCCGCGGCGCATAAGTACCGGCAAAAGAACCGGTAGTGGAAAACGGAAACCGCCAGTACCGCGACCAGGAAAAGGAGAGACATACCCGCCGCCGCGTACGCGAACAAGTCGTCAAAGGGCTCGTACGTCGCGACGCCCAAGTCCCAACTCGCTATGAACGCGGCGACGACGACGCATAATATAATAAAACGCAGGCCGCTAAAGCGCCGCGCGAACTCGGGCGCTACTTTTAATTTCCGAACGGGCAGTTTATACAAGAGCTCCGTCAGCGCGCCGAAGGGACAAAGCCACCCGCAATATATATTCCCGAAAAACAGCGCCAGCCCCGCGCCGCCCCCCAACAATAAATAGAGCGAAAGGCGCGGCCCGAACGGCGGGAACTTCCACAAAACCAGCCGGCCTACGTCGCCGATTGAGACGAACCGGCCCGCCCAAAAACCGAGCACCCCTACCGCCGCGGCCGCGAAGACAACCCGAACCCATTCCTGCGGCCGCCGCCTGGCCCATATCGCCGCGCCGAAGAACGCCGCCACGACCAGCGCCCAGGGCCAATCCCAACCCTCTCGCGCGGCGCCGAGCGCGACGTCGCGGCCGAGCGCCGCGTTCAATATCTTGCGGCTCGTCACCCGCGTGGCCGCGGCGAAGGCTTCGCTCGTCACCGTGGCCCGCGTTATGGCGTCGACGTCGCGGCCGGCCTCGAGCGGCGCCGTCGCCGGAAGGCCGACGAAAGACGAAAGGAAATCGGCAACGTCCGCCACGTACGACGGCGTTTCGTTGTGCCGCACCAGGACGACGCGGTCGACGGTCCCCGAGCCGTCTACGACCACCAGGAGGTCGAACGGGCCGCCGTAGCCAACGACCTCCGGCGCGGACGACGCGCTCTCGGCGGCGTAGAGCGTCTCGTCCCCCCGCCTGACGCGCCAATAGGTAATATCGCCGTCGACCCTCTCCGGAGGCTCGGTCGCGCCTGTGAGCAACGCCACGCGTTCGGCGTCGAGCTCCCCGGGCGGCGGCTCGACGTGCCGTCCCCAAAAGTACGAGCCGGTAAGAGTCGCCGCGACGACGACTATAAATGTTAACCGGCGAAGCCACCCCCGCCGGCCCCTCGTTACGCCATCGACCATATTTAATCTGTATTATAAGGCCGGCGCGGTAACCCTTCAAGGAATATCGGCCTTGCCGCGAATACGCCGGAATGGTAAAATATTACAATGCTCAACGTATTTATCCTCGGCCTGGTATCCTTTTTCGCGGACCTCCAGTCGGAAATAATATTCCCCCTACTGCCGATCTTCATAACGCAAGACCTCGGCCTGGCCGCCGCCTTCCTGGGCCTCATCGAGGGGGCGGCCGAAGCGACCGCCGCCGTCT
The DNA here is from genome assembly GCA_965602215.1 of uncultured bacterium. GTDB lineage: Bacteria > RBG-13-66-14 > B26-G2 > WVWN01 > WVWN01 > WVWN01. The sequence goes on along the minus strand of CBFCYS010000019.1, from coordinate 2,656 downwards.
TCAAATACCTCTCGGGGTATATTTGCGACCGGGCGGGCCGGCACAAATGGCTCATGTTCGTCGGGTACGCGCTGTCGGTAATCAGCAAACCGGTGATGGCCTTCGCCCGCTCGGGGCCGGCGGTACTCGCGCTCCGCGTCGCCGACCGCCTCGGCAAAGGCGTCCGCACGTCGCCGCGCGACGCGCTGTTGGCGACCTATACGTCGTCGGGCGTCCGCGCCCGCGCCTTCAGCTTCCACCGCGCGCTCGACTCGGCCGGGGCGGTGGGGGGCGTTCTTGTCCTGTACGGCCTCCTTAACTATACGGATTTCTCGCACCGCGACATCTTCAAACTAACCCTTATCCCGGGTATCCTCGTCGCGCTCGTCATCCTGGCGTTGGTCCGGCAGCCCAAACGGGTCAGCTGCCCGGTTCCGCCCAAGATCTTCGACCGCACCGTCGCGGCCGGCTGGTGGCCTTTCCTCGTGTGCCACGCCGTCTACTCTTTCGGCATGTTCTCGTACGCGTTCTACATCCTGCGCGCGAGCGAGCTCGGCGTCGCCACCGCCGTCGTCCCCCTCATCTACCTGGTATTCACCGGGGCTCAGGTCCTGTGGCCGTTCCCCATCGGGTGGCTCGCGGATAAAGTCAAGATATTACCGGTGCTGGCGGGGATATATATCTTCCAGGCGGCCGTCCTCATAGCGGCGGGTTCTATCGGCCAGGCGTGGACCCTCTGGCCGCTGTTCGCGCTGTACGCGCTCTACTACCAAGCCTTCATGGCCCTTCCGCCGGCATTCGTCTCGAATGCCGTACCCGCCGAGAAGCGCGGCGCGGCCATCGGCCTCCTGCACATGACCAGCGGCCTGGCCATCCTGCCCGGGTCCCTCGTGGCGGGCCTAATCTGGGACCGCTGGCAGGGCGCCGGCACGTTCACCTTCGGCGCGGCGTGCGCGGCGCTCGCGGCCGTCGGCATCCTGGCGTACCACTTCGCGCGGACCCGACGAGCCGCCGTCGCTCATCAACCAAATGCGTAAACATCGTAAAAGCAATTCCGTCGGCGACTACCTGCGGCGACGCGTAACGCTGCCGCGGACCTTCCGCGCGCTGCGTCACCGCGATTTCCGGCTGTGGTGGTTCGGTCAGATGGTTTCGCTGGCGGGGACGTGGGTCCAGATAGTCGCGCAGAACTGGCTGGTCTACCGCCTGACCGGCTCGCCGGCGATGCTGGGCCTGGTCAACTTCGTCGCGCTCGTGCCGGCGCTGCCGATGGGCCTGTGGGCCGGTTCGCTCGCCGACCGCTTCGATAAAAAGCGACTCGTCCTCATCGCGCAGACGCTGATGTTCGCGCAGGCCGCGGTCCTCGCCGCCCTCACCGTCACCGGCCTCGTCCAGGTCTGGCACGTAATGGCGCTGGCCTTCGTCTTCGGCGTAGGCCGCGCGCTCGACGTCCCGGCGCGGCAGGCGTTCATCGTCGAGATCGTCGGCAAGGAGGACCTCACCAACGCCATAGCGCTCAACTCCACCGTTTTCAACGTCGCCCGGAGCGCCGGCCCGGCCGTAGCCGGCGTGTTGATCATAGCCGTCGGCGAGGGATTGGCCTTCGTCGTCAACGCGGCCACGTTCCTGCCGGCAATCGCGGCGCTGCTCGCAATGAAAACGTCCTCCGTCCGCCGCGAAGTAAAGGGCCCCGCCCACCGCCAGATAGTCGAAGGAATCCAATACGCAGGCCGGAACAAGCTGGTCTGGGTGCTAATTTCGATAGTGGGCGTCTCCGCGTTCTTCGTCATGCCTTACTCGGTACTGCTGCCCGTCTTCGCGAAGCAGGTCTTCCGCGGCGGCGCCGACATATACGGCTACCTGATGACGTTCGCCGGCCTGGGGGCGCTGGTGGGCGCGCTCACCGTTGCGAGCCTCGGCCCCCGCAGCCGCCGGGGCCTGCTGCTCTCCGCGGCCAACGCCGCGTTTGCGGCCCTCGTCTTCTCGTTCACGTTCGTACGCACGTTCTGGTTGGGAGCGGCGGTGCTGGCCGCGGCCGGCTTCTGCTTCGTCGTCCAGAACTCGCTCGCCAACACGCTTATCCAGCTCAACGTACCGGACCGGCTGCGAGGCCGCGTGATGAGCATCTACTTCCTGGTGTTCATGGGGGCGATGCGGCTGGGCTCGCTCCAGGCGGGGTACGTCGCGCGGTACGTCGACGTCCAGGCGGCGCTGCTAATCGGCGCTTCGGCCTCGCTCGCCTGGGCCGCCCTTGTCGCATGGCGCTTCCCGCGGCTGCGGGGCGTGAGATAAAAAAGGCCGGGCGTGAGGCCCGGCTTTTTCTTACCCTCCCGATCCATACTACCCCGGGTGCCAGCCGGCCTTAACGGTCTCGTAGAGGCCGCCGGGGAGGCCGGGCAGCAGCTCGGCCCGCTCGAGCGCGCCGCGGCCGTACCTCCGGTTCAGCTCGTCCAGCGCCGCCGTGAGGCGGTCCCGCCTTACCTCGAAGAGGTTGCCCGGCTTGCAGTGGTACAGCAGCATCGAAACTGAGACCCCCAGCATCCGTACGCCGCGCTCGGCCATATCCCCGGGCAGCAAGGGCCACGCCGCGCGGAAGATATCCATCCCCTCGTCGACGTAACGCGGGAGGCGGTGCGAGCGGCCCACGGTGTAGAAGTCCGGGTAGCGCGCGACGGCG
>CBFCYS010000018.1:0-26890 GCA_965602215.1 uncultured bacterium | reverse complement strand
TATTACCTGGGCCGAACCTGTCTCGCGCTGCAGCAGAAGAAAGAGGCGGTGGAGGAACAATTGGACGAATGGCAAAAAGGGCTCTATCGAGAATTAATTAAGCGTGCGATTTTTATAGATATGAACTCGGGGCTTTCTAGGCATAGTAACATCACGACGGTACGGTGGCACTTCCGCCGCGTTTTCTTACCTGCGTTTAACGCCGCCTTGGCGAAGAACGATGCTATCAAGGAGCATCCCGACTGGCTGAAGTTCTTCCTGACCAATCCGCGCGAAGCCTGCGACCTCGTATGGGGTAAACGTCAGAAGAAAACCAAGAGTCCTGAGGGGCCGGGTTTATTCGACGACGCGGATTAGGATTTTTGCCTTTTAACAAAATGAGCCGTGCTACCTAACTTATCCGGGCAGTAGTAACGGAAAGTGGGCCGTAATGCCGAAGATTTGTAAGTCTCAATTGGCGGAAGTTCTACCGGACCTCCCGCCAATAGCACTGCTTAATGCTAACGAGTTGGCGACGGTGCCTCCCGACGATATCTTCCTTTGTGCGTTAGGGTTCGAGCCGAGGTGTCTAACGTTGCCGAATCGGCTAGAAACCACCGGTTACAAGGCACGGCGTGCCGTTTACTTCACGTATGCTACGAATTTCGACGATAATGCGGTTAACTTACCCGAGCTCGAACGCCACCTAACGGGGATTACCCGCGACGTTGAACCTGGCGACATCGATGCTCTAGAGGCAGATGACCTAGACTTCCCTGGTAGGTTAAGAGTGTTACTCGACTTAGTGATTAGCGATAAACGACCAGAATTACCAATGGTTACTATAGACATTAGCGTAATGGCGAACCGCCTTCTTCTTCGTTGTATGAAGGTGCTCCTCGACGCAAATATTAGGGTTCGTGTAGTCTACTCCGAAGCGGAAGTATACCATCCTACGAAGGAAGAGTATGACCAAGACCCGGATAGGTGGGAGGCGACCGATTTACTTGGCCTCGAGCGTGGGGTCGGTGACTTAATGCCTAGTAGCGATTATCCGGGCCATGTACTAGACCCCCTTCCTAATTATTTAATACTGTTTCCTTGTTTTAAAGCCGAGCGGAGCAAGGCAGTTATCGATGACGTAGGTCCGTCACTTATAACCAATCCTAGCGGTAAAGTTGTATGGATATTAGGAGTACCTCACCTCGATGACGACCGTTGGCGCTTGGAGGCGATGAGAAAAATTAACGGCATTAGCGAAGAAGACCGCCAATACGAAGTCTGCACTTTTGATTATAAAGAGACCTTGCGTAGGCTCGAATACCTCCATGAAGAAATAGCGGAACATTTCAAAATTGTTATTTCTCCGCTTGGGTCGAAAATGCAAGCACTAGGAATCGCGCTGTTCTGTTACATGCACCCCGACGTGAAGGTTATGATCTCTATTCCGAAGGAGTATAACGCGGCTCAGTACTCAAACGGGTGTAAAGCAACGTGGAAGATAGATTTCGGTCCCATGGTGGATGTCCGTTATAATTTAGATATGGTCGGTACTCTTCGGATTGAGGAGTAAATATGCCTTCTCCGCAAAAAGTACGCCGCCAATTTACAGATTCGTAATCGGGCCGTCGGTCTACTTCCACCCACCGCCGGTAGTAATACCCCCCCACTTTTTAATTGCGCCCGGGGGGGCGTTTTATTATTATGCGGGTAAGGCGCTATGGCGAAGAAGAAGGCCAAAGACAACCCGATGCGCGAGGCGCGGGTCCTGGCGGCGCGCTGGAACCTGCGCATCGACGCCGACGAGCTGAGCCGCGTCTGCGAGCTGCTGGGCCGCGCGCCCACCAAGGTCGAGGCGTACCTCTTCGACGTCGCCTGGTCGGAGCACTGCTCGTACAAGTCGAGCCGGCGCATCCTGCGGCGCTACCTCCCCACGTCCGCGCCCAACGTCGTTTGCGGCCCGGGCCAGGACGCCGGCATCGTCCGCGTCTTCGAGGAGGACGGCGTCTCCCACTGCGTCGCGCTGGCCCACGAGAGCCACAACCACCCGTCGCAGGTGCTGCCGCTGGAGGGCGCGGCCACCGGCATCGGCGGCATCGTGCGCGACGTCTACTGCATGGGGGCCGACGTCGTCGCGGTCCTCGACCCGCTGCGCTTCGGCGACCTCTCCGGCGAGCACGAGAAGCGGTCCCAGGCCATCGCGCGCGGCGTGGTGGAGGGGATATGGCGCTACGCCAACGCCATCGGCGTCCCCAACGCCGGCGGCGACGTCTACTTCGACGACAGCTTCGACGACAACTGCCTGGTGAACGTCGTCGCGGTGGGCGTGGTGGCCGAAGACCGCGTCATCCCGAGCCGCGTCCCGGCGGCGGCCCGCGACGAGCACTACTTCATCATCCTGGTCGGCAAGCCCACCGACGACTCGGGCGTAGGCGGCGCCTCGTTCGCCTCGGCCGTCCTCGACGAGGAAGAGGACGTAGCGAACAAGGCCGCGGTGCAGGTCCCGGACCCGTTCCTCAAACGGGTCCTGGCGGTGGCGACGCACGCCGTCCTCGCCCGGGCGCGCGAGAAGGGCGTCCAAATCGGGATGAAGGACCTGGGCGCCGGCGGCCTGGGGGGCGCGGCCTCCGAGCTGTGCGCGGCCGCCAAGCTGGGCGGCACCCTCGACCTCGACAAGGTCCCGCTGGCCATTGAAGGCCTCGAGCCGCCGATAATAGCCGTGGGCGAGACGCAGGAGCGCTACGTCATCGCCGCGCCGGCCTACTTCGCCGAAGAAATCCTGGCCATATACAACGACGAGTACGAGCTGCCGCGCGTCTTCCCGGGGGCGCAGGCCACCATCGTCGGCGAGGTCATGGAGGAGAAGTACTTCCGGATGACGGCTCGCGGCGAGGTCGTGGCCGAGATACCGCTGGAAGTCATCTCGACCGCGCCCAGCTACCGGCGGGAGGCCCGGGCGCCGGCGGCGCCGCTGGAGTTCGTCCGCCTGAAGCCGCCGGGGGACCTGGCCGAGACGCTGCTCGATCTGTTAAGTTCGCCCAACATCTGCTCGCGCCGGCCCCTCTACGAGCACTACGACCGCAACGTCCAGGGCAACACCGTCGTCGAGGCAGGCGAGGCGGACGCCGCGGTGTTGGCGCCGTGGCCCGGCAAGGCCCAGGCCATCGCGCTGGCCTGCGACGGCAACCCGTACGTCGGGACGCTGGACCCCTACGCCGGCGGCGCCCACGCGGTCCTGGAAGCGTGCCGCAACGTCGTCGCGGTGGGCGCGGCGCCGGTGGCGATCACGGATTGCCTGAACTTCGGCAACCCGGAGGACGCGGAGGTCTTCTGGGCGTTCGAGGAGGCGGTGCGGGGCATCGGCGACGCCTGCCGGGGCCTGGGCCTGCGCGGGACCGACGCGCCGCTGCCGGTGGTCTCCGGGAACGTGTCGTTCTATAACTACTCGAGCCGGGGCGTCGCCGTCAAACCCTCCCCCGTCGTGTGCGTGCTCGGCTTTATGGAGGACTACGCCGACGCCGTCACGACGCAGCTCAAGGAGGCCGGCAACCCCCTCTACCTCGTGGGCCGGCGATGGGGCGAGCTGGGCGGCAGCCAGTATTACCAGCTGCGCGGCCGGCTGGGGTGGCCCGCGCCCATGCCGCGCTTCGGCGAGGAACGCCAGATGCACGAGGCGGTCCTGGAGCTGGTCGAGACGAAGTGCGTGGCCGCGGCGCACGACGTGGCCGACGGCGGCCTGGCCGTCTGCCTGGCGGAAATGGTCGTCAGGCCGAGGTGGGCCGCGCCGCTGGGGTGCGCCGTCGATATCGGCCCGGCGCTCGGCTCGACGCCCGCCGACGGGGCGCTGTTCTGCGAGAACGGCGGCTTTGTGCTGGAGGTCCGTAAGGGCTCGGCCGAGGCGGCGGAGCTTATAATGGACAACGCCGGCGTCGACTGGTGGCGGCTGGGCGAGGTCACCGGCGAGCCGAAGCTGGTTATCGTGGAAGGCGAGAAGACGGTGCTCGAGCTCGCCGCGGCGGACATGGCCGCGGCCTGGAACGAGACGCTCAAGGGGTATTTTTAAAATCCGCCGAAACCGGAAAGAGTAGGCATAAGGGTTATAATTCGTGCCCCCTCGTCGAAAACCTAAGTTAGCCGTAATCCAGTTCCCGGGCGTGAACTGCGAGTACGAGACCGCGCGGGCGCTGGAGGCCGCGGGCGCGCGGGCGGACGTCGTGCGCTTTAACCTCCCGGCCGACGAGATACGTCGCTACGACGCGTACGTCCTGCCGGGCGGCTTCGCGTACGAGGACCGCGTGCGGGCAGGCGCCGTCGCCGCCAAGGACGCCGTCGTCGACGTTCTGGCGGAGGCGGCGGCGCGCGGCAAGCCGCTGTTGGGGATATGCAACGGCGCGCAGGTGTTGCTCGAGGCGGGCATCGTGCCGGGGCGCGAGCCGGGCCACGTCGAGATGGCGCTGGCCCACAACCGCCACCCCTACCACACGGGCTTCCTCAACCGGTGGGTCTTCTGCCGCCACGAGCCCACGGGCGAGGTGCTGCCGCTTCCCATCGCGCACGCCGAGGGGCGCTTCGCGTGCGCCGACGAGGAGGCCGCGGCGGCGCTCGAGCGCGACGAGCTGATATACCTGCGCTACGTGGACGAGGCCGGCAACGCCGTCGGCGAGGAGTACAACCCCAACGGCTCGATGCTGGACGCGGCGGCGCTCAGCTCGTACAGCGCGGCCGCGGTCGCGACCATGCCTCACCCCGAGCGCGCGAGCTGGCTGTATCAAATCCCCCGCTACCTGCCGGGCCCCTGGGGTTTGAAGCGGCGCCGCGCCGCGGGTAAAGAGTTGACCGAGCGCGGCCCCGGTCGCATAATTTTCGAAGACTTCTTGAAGCTGGTTTAAAAGGAGGAGTTCGCGTTATGAGAGCGCTTGTTACGGGGGGCGCCGGGTTCATAGGCCGGCACGTCGCGGGGTGGCTTCTGAGCCGCGGGTACGATGTCCTCGCGCTCGACAACCTTTCGAACGGCTTCGCGGAGAATTTGGCCGAGTTCGACGGGAAGAGCGGCTACGAGGGCCTGCTCGAGGGCGACATTTGCGACGAAGCGACGTGGCGCCGGTTGGCCGACGAGCGCTTCGACATCATCTACCACCTCGCCGCCGCCATCAACGTCCAGGAATCCATCGACGACCCCGCGGCGACCTTCCAGTCGGACGTCGTCGGCACGTTCAGGACGTTGGAGTTCGCCCGCAAGCAGGCGAGCCGCTTCATCTACGTTTCGACCTGTCTGGTGTACGCGCCGGCGGTGGACGGGACGCCTATAAACGAACGCTACCCGACCCGGCCCGCGTCGCCGTACGCCGCGGCCAAGCTGGCGGGCGAGAACCTGACGCTGTCGTACTACCACGCCTACGGCCTGCACGCCCTCATCCTCCGGCCCTTCAACACCTACGGCCCGTTCCAGCGGACCGACGGCGAGGGCGGCGTCGTCGTGACGTTCCTGGACCACTTCCTCAAGGGGGAATCGCTCGTCGTCTTCGGCGACGGCCGCCAGACGCGCGATTTATTATACGTGGACGACTGCGCGGACCTCATAGGCCGGGCGGGCGAGTCGAACGCCGCCGGCTCGGTCATCAACGGCGGCCTGGGCCGCGAAATAGAGGTGCGCGACCTGGCGAAGAAGGTCGCCGGCGAGGAGGGGCGGGTGGAGTTCGCGCCGCACCCGCACGCGCAGGCCGAGGTATGGCGGCTGGTGTGCGACAACGCCAAGGCGTCGCAGCTGCTGGACTGGCGGCCCCGGGTGCCCCTCGACGAGGGCGTCGCGAAGACGCGGGCGTGGATGGAGGAGAAGTTAAAATAAGAACCGATTACTCGCGAAATAAAAAAAGCCGGCCTTCGAGGCCGGTTTTTAATTCCATACGTGGGTGCCACCGACATTCCTGTCGGTGAAAACCGTTGCCCCCGACATTCCTGTCGGCGCCTGACGCTCACCGGCAGGAATGCCGGTGCCACATTGTTATTCCGTAGGGGTATTACGCTACCTGCGTCGCCGCGATGGCGACGACGTCGACGATGTCGTCCACCCGGGCGCCGCGGCTGAGGTCGTTCATCGGCTTCGCGAGCCCTTGCGTTATGGGCCCCACGGCGCGGGCGCCGCCGAGCCGCTCGACCAATTTGTACGCGATGTTGCCGGCGTGCAGCGTCGGGAAGATGAGGACGTTGGCCCGGCCCGCGACCGGGCTGCCGGGGGCTTTTTTCTCGCCGACTTCCGGCACCAGGGCCGCATCCACCTGGAGCTCGCCGTCGACGACGACGTCGGCGGCTTTCTCCCTCACGAGGTCCGTCGCGCGTTGGACTTTCCGGACCGCGGCGTGTTCCGCCGAGCCCTTGGTGCTGAAGGAGAGCATGGCGACGCGGGGCTCGGCCCCGGCGAGTCGTTCGAACGAGCGCGCCGTCGCGACGGCGATTTCCGCCAGCTGGTCGGTGGTGGGGCAGGCGACCAGGGCGCAATCGGCGAAGAAGACGACGCCGTCCTTGCCGAACTCTTTCTTGTCGGTAGCCATAATGAAGAACGTGGACAGCGTGGTAATGCCGGGGGCGAGGCCTACGAGGTAGAGAGCCGCGCGCATCACGTCGCCCGTCGCCGTAGCGGCGCCCGCGACGACCGCGTCCACCTCGCCCGCCCGCAGCAGGTACGCGCCGGCGTAGACCGGCTTCGCCGCGGCCTCGTACGCTTCCTCGACGGATATGCCGGCGCGCTCCCGCACCTCGAAATAGGCGCCCGCGGCCTTCTTGCGCAGCTCGTGTTCGGTGGGGTCGAGCAGTGTGAAAAGGCCGAGGTTTACGCCGGCCTTTTTCGCCGCGGCCTCCGCGGCGGCGCGGTCGGGGGCGAGCAGCGTTACCTCCCGGGCGTAGCCGAGCTCGAGCGCCCGGGCGCCGGCGGCGACGATGCGCTCGTCGCCCCCCTCCGGCAGGCAGAGGCGGATGGCGTTTTCGCGGGCTTTATCTCTTAGGCGGGCAAAAAAATCCGTGGGGCAACCTCCCGAGTTTCGGGTTGTCGATACGGGTTTTTTCGGGCTGGTTTCGGGCCGGCCCTCGTCGGCGTCGCGACTAAAGGACGTTGGCGCCGGCGGGCAGGTCGCCGTCCAGCGCCAGGACGCGGACGACGTCGTGGTGCTCGGCCGCGAGGAGCATGCCGCGGGACTCCTCGCCGCGTATCGTCGCCGGCTCCATATTCTTCACGACTACAATTTTCTTCCCCACCAGGTCCTCGGGCTCGTACCAGGGCGCGATGCCGGCGACGATGGGGCGCTCCTCGCCGCCCACGTCCACCGTCATCTTGAGCAGCTTATCCGCGCCCTCGACCCGCTCGCAGGTCTTGACCTCGGCCACGACCATTCCCAGCTTCTTAACGTCGTCCATATTTACGTGTTCTTCGCTCATATCTTCCTCCGTCGGTACGGTTTCTTTCTCGTCGTCGGGGATCGCGGCAACCGGCTCGGCGCCGGCGCTTTTCTCGAGCGCTTGCAGTTGAGCGGCGACTTTACCCTCGTCGATTTTCTCTATTAAAATTCGAACGTCGCCCAGCGGCGCCCCCTCCGGGACGGCGGGGACCTTGGCCTCGTCCCAGCTCAACGGCCGCGCCAGGCCCAACATGCGGCGGATTTCGGCCGCGGCCACGGGCGTGAAGGGGTCGAACGCCGTCGAGAGCGCCGCCGCCACCCGGCAGCTCACGTTCAATATCGTCTCGGCCCGGGTCCGGTCGCGCTCCCGCCACGCCCACGGCTCTTCGTCGTTGTAGTATTTGTTGGCGGCGCGGGCGATATCGAGCGCCGCCGCCAGGCCGGCCCGCATCTCGAAGTTCTCGATGTGCGCCGCTTCGGCCTCGAGCTGGCGGCCGACGAGTTTGAGCAGCTCTTCGTCCCGGGCCTGCAGCGCGCCCGCGCGCGGGACCTCGTTGCCGAGGTAATTCTTGACGAAGGCGAGCGCGCGGTTGACGAAGTTGCCGAAGATGTCGGCCAACTCCGAGTTCACCCGCGTCGCCATCTCGGCGAACGAGAAATCGGCGTCGCGCGTTTCGGGGGCGTTGGCGGTGAGGTAGTAGCGCAGCGCGTCCACCTGGAAGTCGGCCAACGCGTCCTCGGCCCACACGGCCCAGTTCCGGCTGGTCGATATCTTCCGACCCTCGAGGTTGAGGAACTCGTTGGCCGGGATCTGGAACGGGATGTTGAAGCCGTCCGGCTGGCCCATCAGCATCGCGGGCCACACGATGGCGTGGAAGACGATGTTGTCCTTGCCGATGAAGTGGACCAGTTTGGTATCTTCGCCCAGCCAGTAATCTTTCCAGCGGTCCGGCTGGCCGCGCTTGCGGGCCCACTCGATGGTCGACGTAATGTAACCGATGGGGGCGTCGAACCAGACGTAGAGCACTTTGCCGGCCGCCTCCGGCAGCGGTACCGGAACGCCCCAGTCGATGTCGCGGGTGATGGCGCGGTCGGCCAGGCCCTCGTCGAGCCAGCTCAGGCAGAACTTCCGAACGTTGTCGCGCCAGTGGGTATTGGCGGCGAGCCACGCGCGGAGGCGGTCGGCGAACTTCGGCAGCTCCAGGTACCAGTGGGTCGTCTTCCGCACCACCGGCCTGCCGTCGCATATCTTGCAGCGCGGCTCGCCCAGCTCCATCGCGGCGAGCCACCGGCCGCAGTTCTCGCACTGGTCGCCGCGGGCGTCGGTGCAGCCGCAGTGGGGGCAGGTCCCCTCCACGTAGCGGTCGGGTAGGAAGCGGTTGCATTTCTCGCAGAACAGCTGTTCCGTCTCGAGCGGCTTGACGCAGCCGCCTTCGTACAGGTTGGTGAAGAACCGCTGCGCCAGCGGGTAGTGGATCTCGCGGAGCGTCGTGCGGCCGTAGTTGTCGAACGTGAAATGGAGGTCGTCGAAGGTCTTGGCCAACAGCGCGTGGTAGCGGTCGACGAGCTGCTGCGGCGCTATGCCCTCCTTTTCGGCGCGCACCGTTATGGGCACGCCGTACTCGTCCGAGCCGCAGATGTAGATGACGTCCTTGCCGGCCAGCCGCAGATAACGTACGTACGAATCCGCCGGTATATACGCGCCGGCGAGCTGGCCGACGTGCAGCGGGCCGTTGGCGTAGGGCAAAGCGCTGGTTACGAGGTATCGTTCAGGCATCGTTTACTCCGCGGGTTGGCGCGGAGTCTAACACAAGACGCGTTAGCCGGTCAAATGGTAAAAGAAAAGCCGGCTTCGGGCCGGCCTTAGTCGGTAACGTGGGGTTTTAATAATACAACGCCTTTACGCGGCCCAGGCTCGTCGGCGTGACGCCTATGTCGGAGAAGCCGATGCGCACGATTACGCGCAGCATCAGGTTGCGGTAGGGATACGGGTTCTTGCCGGCGAGGGGCACCCAGTTTTTCTCCGGTTCCTTCTGCCAGCTGTGCGCCAGGAACGTGGCGTTGCCGTCGCAGTAATACGGGTCGCAGTCGGGATAGTCGTAAAATTGCTCGACGGCGGCGACGAACTTCTTAGTTCCTAAATAATAATTGACCCAGAAGGTTTTGAAGCCTTCGTCCCCGGCCGGTTTGACGAACCGGCCTTCCGTGCCCGCGGGCCACAGCTTGGCGCCCGGGAGGCCGCTCGAGAATTCGAAGAGCGCGATCCGGAAACCGTCGTACCGGCCGTTAGGCCAGTGGGGCGACGTGAAGTACTTTATCTCGCGGACGATGTTGTGCTTCGTCTTCAACGTCGAGATGTCGAAGTCGTTGCCGACCCAAAAGCCGGCGCCGGTGTACCAGGCGAGCTGCAAGGCCTTGGAGCCGGTGTCGTAGCCCAACTCGTACAGGCCGCCGTCCTCGGCGGTCGCAACCGTCGCCATAATACAAACGGACGCGAATACTGCCAACTTTTTCACTACGGTACCTCCCTTCGCGACTCGCGCGATCATTATAGCGACACTATTTAAAGGTGTCAACTAATAATGTTGAGAATCGGGGACGGAAAAAGGGCGCCTATCGGCCCCCTTAGACGTGGTCGGCGTCGCCCGCGTTAATAGTAAAAGGCTTTTATGCGGCCTACCGCAGCGGGTTCGACGGCCGGGTTGTGTTCGTCGTCCACGACTACGCGCAGCATCAGGTTGTAATAACCCGTTTTATTCGTCAACGGGTGCCAGTTGCCCTGGTAATACGCCCACGAGTGATCGAGGAAAGACGCGTTGTCGTCGACCATGTGCGCGTCGCAGTTGGGGTAGTTGAAGAACTGCTCCACGGCCGCGACGAATCTCCTGACGCCGGAGGGGAGGGCCCAATTGACGGTGAAGTCCTGCCATCCGTACGCCGACGTCGTTCCCTTGACGAACCTGCCCTGGCCGCCGGTGGGCCACATCATCGAGCCGGGGACGCTGCCGGCGAATGAGTAGACGGCGAGGTAAAATCCGTCCCACGAGCCGTTGGGCCAGGAGGGGGTGGAGTAGAGGCGGACTTTGCGGATGTAGGGGTACGTCTTGACGGTGGAGATGTCGAAGTCGTTGCCGACCCAGGTCCCGCCGCCGCTGCGCCAGGTGATGAGCCACGACGGGTTGCCGGAATCCCACGCCAGCTCGAACGTGCCGTCGACCTCCCGGGGCGCGATTGCCGACGGGCCCGCGGGGGCGCGCTCCACGACGTGGTCGTACGCGCCGGCGACGGTTGCGGCCAAGATTAAGGCCGCGACGGCCGCGAATTTAAACGACACGGGCACGCGTCATTATAGCGGCGTGGCAACGGAGTGTCAATCGTAAAAGAGGCCGCGAAAAAAGGGAGCCCGGCGGGCTCCCTTTAATGACGTGTTAAAACGTTCGGCTAGTAGTAGAGCGCTTTCACGCGGCCGACACTCGACGGCGCTACGGCGGGGTTCTGCTCGTTGTCCACTACCATCCGAAGCATGAGGTTTCGATACGGCAGTATGCTGGACGATTCGAACGGCGACCAGGATCCCTGGCTGTATTCCCACGAGTGACCCATAAAGGTGGGGTTGTTGTCGATAAGGAAGGGGTCAGCTGCGGGGTGGTTGTAGAATTGTTCCCAGGCCCCCATAAACTTCTTGGCGCCGGGGAGCACCCAGGTGACGTCGAAGTCTTTCCACCCGGTCGCGCCGGTGGGCATGACGAATTTGGGGGTACCGCTCGTGGGCCACATAATCGAGCCCGGTACGCCGCCCGCAAACGAGAATACGGCTATACGGCCGCCGTCCCATCCCACGTTGGGCCAGTCGACACGGAGCTGGAGCCGCATCGTCTTGAGGCCCCCGTACGTTTTAATAGTGGATACGTCGAAGTCGTTGCCGACCCACCAGTCGGCGCCGGTGTACCATATTAGCCACCATCTACCTAAGCCGGAATCCCAACTCAGCTCAACGGTGTTGTCGTAGCCGGGCGCCTCCGCTACCGACGGGCCGGCATGGGCGCGGTCAACCGCGACATCAGCCGCCCAAGCGCCGCCGGCGACGCAGGCTACCAAGCCGATTACTAAAGCAAACCTTTTCATGTACAAAACCTCCTAAGTATATTTTCTGTTAGCCCGTTGGCTAACGCTGCTCAGGGAAAATTTCCCCGGCCGTATACGCCCGAGGCTCCTAGACTAACCTTTAACATCCTTGGGCATAAGTTGTCAAGGGAAAAATATACTTTCTCTTAGTTTTTACCGTTCCCCCCAAAAATAGTTTTTAAATTAACGCTTAGCAGGCGTGGGGGTTTCCCCCCCGCCGGCCTTGCCGACCCGCCTCTTCCACCGTACGCCCTCCGGCGTATCCTCCAGCACTATCCCCAGCGCGGAGAGCTTTTCCCGCACCGCGTCCGCCCGGGCGAAATCCTTCGCGCGTCGGCCTTCTTCGCGCTCGGCTATCAATCGTTCGATCTCTTCATCGAGCGCGACGGGCGTAATATGGAATACGTCCAGGACGCGGTCGAAGGAATCCAGCGAGGCGAGGAGCCTTTCACGGCCGGCGGCCGAGAGGTCGCCGCGGTCCATGGCCCGGTTGGCCGCCGTGACCAGGTCGAAGGCCGCGGCCAACGCTTCCGCGATGCCCAGGTCTTGCTCGAGCGAGGATGTGAACGCGGCCTCGGCCTCACCCACTTCCTTCGCCAGGTCCCCGCCGCCGTCGCCGTCGTATTCCGATACCCGGCGGTAGAAGTCGGTAAGCCGGGTTACGGCCGCGGCCGCGGCGTCGAGCGCCTCGAACGTCAGGTTCAATTGCCTGCGGTAATGGGTGGAGAGGAGCAGGTAGCGGACGGCGAGCGGGTCGTACCCCTTGGCCAGCAGGTCCGGGAGCGTAAAGAAATTGCCCAGCGACTTCGACATGGACCGGCCGTCGATGATGAGGTGTTCGGCGTGGAGCCAGTAGCGCGCGAGCGGCCGGCCGGTGGCGCCCTCGCTCTGCGCTATTTCGTTCTCGTGATGGGGGAAAATGTTGTCCACGCCGCCGGTGTGGATGTCGAACGTCTCGCCCAGGTACTTCGTGGACATGGCCGAGCATTCGATGTGCCACCCGGGGCGGCCGCGGCCCCACGGCGAGTCCCAGCCGGCCTCGCCCTCGCCGACCGCTTTCCACAGCGCGAAGTCGCGGGCTTCCTCTTTGGCGTACTCGTCGACGTCGACGCGCGCCCCGGGTTGAAGCGACGCTATGTCCATCCCGGAGAGTTTGCCGTAGGAGGGGAACGTGGATATCCGGTAGTAGACGGCGCCCTCCGAGACGTACGTGTGGCCGGCGGCCTCGAGCCTTTGGACGAGCTCGATCATCTCCGGGACGTGCTCCGTCGCCCGGGGGTAGTGCTCGGCCCGTTGGATGCGGAGGGCGTCGACGTCCTCGTAGAAGGCTTCGATGTACGGTTTGGTATATTCGGCCAGGCTGACGCCGGCTTCGCGGGAACCGCGAATGGTTTTGTCGTCGACGTCCGTCAGGTTCATAACCTGGACGACGTCGAATCCCTTCCAACGTAGAAACCGCCGCAGCAGGTCCTCGAACATGAAGGTCCGGAAGTTCCCGACGTGGGCGCGTTCGTATACCGTGGGGCCGCAGGTATAAATGCCGACCTTCCCGGCCTCCAGCGGCTCGAAGGTCTCGAGCCGCCGCGTCAGCGTATTGTGGAATTTTATCGCCATCTCCGTTACCGAACCCTTCACGCTTGCCGGATATTATCAAAAAACGCCTTCGGATTAAAGTTAATAATACGGCGGTCGCCGTTTGACGGCGCGCCCAAAATTATATATAATGGACTTTAAGCGACGTAACGCTACAATTCCGAATCGGGTCGATTATGGATAGAAAAAAGAGAAAGATGGAGATCCCGTGGGCGGCCGGGGCCGACGCCGAGGCGTTGAAGGCTCGGGTGGCGGAGCTGGAGGAGAAGCTGGCCGCGGCCGAAGCGGCGGCGGCCGGGGCGAAGGACGAGTTGCTCCGCCGGGCCGCGGACCTCGACAACACGCGCAAGAGGTTGGCCCGGGACCACGAACGGTCCTGCGCCGCCGCGGCGCGGGGCATAGTGGAGAAGCTGCTGCCCGTGCTCGACGACTTGACGCGGGCCATCGACGCCGCGGACGCCGACGAGGCGGTCCCGCAGGACCACGTGGACTCTATCCGCATGCTCGACCGCAAGATATACGACGTTCTGCGCAACGAGGGCCTGGAGGCCATACCCGCCGCGCGCGGCGAACGCTTCGACCCGGAGGTCCACGAGGCGGTGTCGGTGACGTGCGACCCGGAGCTGCCGCCGGACGCGATCGCCCGGGTTATAAGCCCCGGATACAAATTTAAAGGTACGCTCTTAAAACCCACGAAGGTCGAGGTTTGCGTCGCCGGCGATGCGCCTCGAGGCGGGGCGGGCGCGCCGCCGGCAGGACCGGAAGGAGGCGGCACCCGGCCTTAGGCCCGGTCCGAACGCGATATGGCGGCCAATAAGGACTTCTACGCGGTGCTCGGCGTTTCGGAGAAAGCTGCCGAACCCGAAATAAAGAAGGCGTACCGGAGCCTGGCTATGAAGTACCATCCCGACCGGAACGCCGACGCCGACGCCGCGGATAAATTTAAAGAGGTTAACGAGGCGTACCAGACGCTCTCCGACGCCAAGAAGCGCCAGGAGTACGACATGTTGCGCAAGTACGGCGCCTTCGCCGGCGCCGGCGGCCCGGGCTCGGGCGGGTTCGACTTCTCGCAGTACTCGCGGCCGGAGGGAGGCCAGACGTTCCAATTCGACGTCGGCGACCTGGGCGGTTTGGGGGGCCTCTTCGACCAGATATTCCGGCGAGGGGAAGCGGGCGCGCCGAAGGCCGAACCGGCGGCCAGCACCGATATCGAGATGAATATCGACGTCCCGTTTTCGACCGCGGTGAAGGGCGGGACGGCGAAGATAAACCTGGGCCGCGACGAGCCCTGTATGACCTGCGCCGGGACCGGCGCCGCGCCGGGGACGCAGCCGAAGACCTGTCCCCAGTGCGAAGGGCGGGGTACCGTTGTCGTCGGCCTGGGTCAGTTCGGCGTGACGCGCGCGTGCCCGACGTGCGCCGGCAAGGGGACGGTGGTGGAGAAGCCGTGTCCGGAGTGCAAGGGGGCCGGCGTCCGCCGGGCGAAGAGGCCGCTGAAGGTGCGGATACCCGCGGGCATAAAAGACGGCGGCGTCATCCGCGTGAAGGGCGAAGGCAACGTCGGCGCCGGCGGCCTGCGGGGCGACCTCTACATCACGGTCAACGTCAAACCGGACGCGCGCTTCCGCCGCGACGGCCTGGATACCTACGGCAAGATCGAGCTTAATCTCGGCGAGGCGCTGATGGGTGTGAAGAAGGCCGTGGATACGGTCCAGGGCAAGGTCAACGTCAAAATCCCCGCAGGCATAGAGGCCGGCAAGAAGATCCGCGTCAAGAGGAAAGGCATCCGCGACGAGCGCACCGGCCGCGTCGGCGACCACTACGTCGAGGTTAAAATTACCACGCCCAAGAAGATGAACAAGGAACAAAGGAAATCCTTTGAAGAATACGCTAAGGCGATGGGGTGGACCGAATAAGGGGCGATATTATGCCGAAGGGTCGTTATTTACCGCGGGAGCCGCGGCTGCGTTTCGCGTTCGCGAACGCGACGTCTCGCTCCGCACGCGGGTGGAGGTCGCTCGTCGTCGCGGCGGTCGCGGCGGCCTGCGCGGTCTGCGGCGGCGCGGCCGTCGCCGGTACGTACGAAGATATCCCCTACAAACCCGCCGTTTCGGCGAACCCCGCGTTCCAATGCGGCATGACGTACTTCCCCGTGAAAGAACCGTTGTCCGAAATACCCGGCCAAAAAAAGAACCTGGAGCGCATGCTGGCCGCGGGCGTGGAGTGGGTGGCGCTGGTGGCCGTATGGTACCAGCAGAGTCGCACCTCCACCCTTATCGGCCCCGACCCAAATCAGACGGCCTCCGACGAGAGCGTCCGCGAGGTGATACGGTTCCTCCACGCCAAGGGCGCCAAGGTAATGCTCAAACCGTACGTCAACAGCCACGACCACGTATGGCGCGCGAATTTCGAGCCCAAGAACGTCGACACGTGGTTTAATTCTTACCGGCGCTTCGTCAACCACTACGCCGAGATGGCCGCGGACGAGGACGTGGAGATGTTATGCGTCGGCGTCGAGTATTCGTGGTGCGACAGGAACCAGCGCGAGCAGTGGCTTGACGTCATCGACTCGGCCCGGTCGCGATACGACGGCCCGTTGACGTACGCCGCCCACTGGCGCGTCTACCAGGACGTTTGCTTCTGGGACGCGGTCGACTACGTCGGCGTCAACGCGTATTTCCCGTTGACGAAGAAAGAAGACGTGGGCCTCTCCACTATGGTGAAGGCGTGGAAAGCGCCGTTGGACGCGATGGGGAGTTGGCGTTACCGCGCCCGCCTGACCGACAAGGAGATAATTTTCACGGAGATCGGCTACCGGTCCCTGCCGCTGTGCTGGAAGAAGGGGATCGAAACGGATACCGACGAGGTCGATACCAAGGCGCAAGAGGTCTGCTACAAGGCGCTGCTAATGGCGGCGCCCGCGCGCCCCTGGCTGCGCGGCATTTATATATGGAGTTGGGACCACTGGAGCGTGAACGCGGGCGGCCCCGAGAACAATAATTGGACGCCCAAGGGGAAACCGGCCGAGACGGTCCTCTCCGACTACTACAACAGCTATTGAGGGATGACGCGGGCGTGAACGCCGAGGGATGAGAGACGCGACCGAATCCGGTTCGCTCGGGCGCCGGGCGGGGATTATTTTGGCCCTCGCCGCGGCGGCCTTTTTTTTCGCCCTGTACGCCTCGAGCTGCTGCCGCGGCGCGTACTGGCAGGATTCGGGGATCTACGTCCGCTCGGTGAATCTTTTGGGGAATTGCTACGCGCCGGGGTACCCCGTTTATCTGTGTTCGTCGTACGTCTTCACGGCGGTGCCGGGCCTGGACGTCGTCGCGGGGTTGAATATTTTTAGCGCGGTCGCGGGAGCGGCCGCGGCTTTCTTCGTCGTCCTGGCGGCGGTGCGGCTTTACGGCGACGACGGCTTCGGCGCCGCGGCCGCGGCCGTCGCGGCGTTGGCGGTGGGGTCGGCGCCGGCGGTCTGGGCCCAGGCGACGGCGGCCGAGGTCTATACGCTGAGCCTGGCCCTCAGCGCGGCCACGCTTTTCGCCCTGCTGGTGTGGGGCGGCGGCCCGGACGACCGGCCCTTTTTCGCCGCGGCCTTCGTCTACGGCCTGGCATGCGGCGTCCATCCCCAGCAGGCCGCGTTTCTCCCGGCCTACGCCGCGTACGCGTTTTGGGCCGGCGGCCGACGGCTCGTTTCGGCGCGAACGTTGGGTACGGCCGCGGCGGCGTTCGCGCTAGCCCTCTCCGCCTACTTGTATCTACCGATAAGGTCGGCCGCGGGCGTAGCGGCCGATTGGGGCAAACCCGACAACCTGAGAGGCTTCTTCTATCACGTGACGGGGAAGATGTATCGCCACGAGCTCTTCGCCGCGACGCCGGCGCTGGTCGCGGCTCGAGCGGGAACCGCGGCGCGCGTTTTCCTGAGTCAGTTCGGATGGCTCGGCCTGGGCGCGGGCGTCCTGGGGGCCGGGTGGTTGTTCCGGCGGAAGCCGAAGGGCGCGGTGCTGTTGTTCGGGGCGGCGGCCGCGACGGCCGCGTTTATTCTGAATTACTACTCGGCCAATTGGCGGACGTGGTACGCCGCGCTGTATCTGGCGTGGGCTTTGGCCTGCGGCGGGGCGGTAGCCTGGTTGTGCCGGCGGCTGGCGCGGGGGCGCTTTTGGGTGGGCGCGGCGGCGGCGGTAATCGCAGTACTCGTCGCGGCGGCGGCGGTACCGGCGCGGTTCGGCCCGGCGGACCGGTCCTATTTCCCGTACGCGGAGGACGCCGCCGGCAACGTTCTGCGGGTCGTCGGGCCGCGCGCCACCTTCATCCTGAGCTACGAGGGCAGCGCCGTTACGGGGCCCCTGGCGGCGCTCGTGACGGCCGCGTACGCCCGACCGGACGTTTACTTTATCGACGCCGCGGGGACGCGCCAGTTCCACGACTTCTTTGACCTCGTAGGCCGGGAGTATTTCTACCTGCCGGCCGAGGCTTCCGCCGAGCGGTACGTCGAGGCTTTTATGGCGCTGGTGCGCGACCGACGGCGCGAGTACTACATGCTCTACCCGTTCGGGCCGCCGCGCTATTACGGCTACCGGTACGAGAAGCGCGCTCGCATCTGGCGGCTGGTGCCGCCGGGCGAGGCGCCTGCCCGGGGGGACTGGTGGCCGCTGTACCGGCGCCGCGGCATCGAGCCCGAGCCGCCGCCGTACGTCGGTTACTGGACCGCGACGTACCTCGGCTCGCAGTACGTGGACGAGAGCCGCGACCGGGCCCGCGCCGGCGACTCCGCCCGGGCCGATTACTATTTGGGATTGGCGGAACGCCTCGGCGCGCGCGCCGAGAAGGTGCAAAATAACCTCGGCGCGTACGCCGAAGAACGCGGCGACGCCGAAGCGGCGGCCGCCCACTACCGACGCGCGCTGGCGTTGGACCCGACGTTCCGGGCGGCGCGCGAGAGGCTTATAAAGGTCTACTATCGGGCCGGCGAAAGCGACCGCGCCGCGCGGGAGCTCGAGACGCTTACGGCTTTTTATCCCGGCGAATGAAAACGGCGTAGCCGGGTCGGCGTTTTCGGCTCGTCTTCCTTCGGCGCGCGCGAATATCGGGACGCGGACGGCGGTTTAGGCCGCGCCGCTAAGGGTTTTACTTGTAATCTTCGCCGTAAAAAGGTAAAATCATATAATCGGGGAGGGGCGGAGTTGGCATTCCCGCCGGCCGTTGCATCTTGAGTGGCGGTCCGCAGGCCGGGCCGACGCGCTCGCCTTCGACGGCCGGACTCCTTTTTCTTACCCGATGAAAATATTGACGCTCAACTGCGGCAGCTCGTCGCTCAAATATTCGTTCTTTGACGCCGCCGAGGAGCGGACCCTCGCCCGGGGCATCGTCGAGAGAATATCCATCGGCGGTGCCTTCATCGCGCATCGGGTCCCGGCGCCGGAGGAGAACCGACCCGACGGGACGTCGGGCGGCGCCGTCGCCGCTGTCGCCCGCGCCGGTTTGACGACGCGGCGGATGTGCGAGTGTCCCACCCACAAAGAGGCCATCGACCTCGTCCTGGCGACGCTTACGGAGGGCGACGGCGCCGTCATCGCGGACCTGGCCGATATCTCGGCGGTGGCGCACCGCGTCGTCCACGGCGGCGAGGAGCTGACGGGCTCGGTCATGGTGGACGACCGCGTCCTGGACGTGCTCCGCGCCTGCATCAGCCTGGCGCCGCTTCACAACCCTCCCAACATCGCCGGCCTCGAGGCCGCCCGGGCGCTGTTGCCGGACGCCCCGCACGTCGCCGTCTTCGACACCGCGTTCCACTACACCATACCGGACTACGCGTACGTATATCCCCTGCCCTACGAGTGGTACTGCGACCTGGGCCTGCGTCGCTACGGCTTCCACGGCACGTCGCACCTCTACGTCTCCCGGCGGGCCGCGGCGCTTCTGGGCCGGGAGCCGGCCGAGGTCAACGCCATCACCCTCCACATCGGCAACGGCGCGAGCGCGTGCGCCGTGCGGGGGGGCGTCTCCGTCGATACCTCGATGGGGTTGACGCCGCTGGAAGGCCTCGTTATGGGCACGCGTTCGGGCGACATCGACCCGGCGATTTCCTTCCAGGTGACGAAGGACCTCCCCCTCGCGGCGCAGGAGGTCTACACCATCCTCAACCGGCGCAGCGGCGTGTTGGGCCTGACGGGGAAGTACGCCGACCGGCGCGACGTGCTGGCTCATATCAAACCCGACGCGACGAGCGCCGACGACGACGCCGAAGAGCCGGGTTCGGCGTACCGGTGCAAGCTCGCGTTGGAAGTGGAATGCTACCGGCTGAAGAAGTACATCGGCGCGTACGCCGCGGCGCTGGGCCGGGTGGACGCTGTAGCCTTTACGGCGGGCGTCGGCGAGAACTCGCCGGAGGTGCGGGCGCTGGCGCTGGAGGGTTTGACGACGCTGGGTATCGAGCTCGACGCCGACCGCAACGAGGACGCTCCCGCCGGCGAGGAGGTCGACGTCTCGTCGTCGGCCTCGGCGACGAGGGTGTTGGTCATCCCTACCGACGAGGAGCGCGTGTTCATCGAGGACACGGTGGCCTTGCTCGACGGCACGTACGACCTGCCGGACCGCTTCGTGTACTCGTTCCAGAAGGCCGACTACAAACCTCGTTCGGATTGACGTCGGTTACTTGGAATAATAGTGCTTAAAGGCGGCCTGCAAAGGCCGCCTTTTTGATTCTACCGGAACTCGACGCCTGCGCCCGTTTTACGGCGCGTCGGCGTCGCCCTCCAGCGCCGTCGAGCCGAAGTAGAAGTCGGGCCGCTCCCAGTGGAGGACCAGGTCCACGTCGGGGTACCAGTCGTCGCGCCGCAGCTCGTAGCGGACCACGCCCTCGCGGGCGGGGACTTCCTTCAGGTCGTAGGAACCTTCGACGGGAGCGAGTTGGGGCGGGACCTCGACGGCGAACGTCGCCTTCCCGATAGGCCGCTGCCAGTCGCGCGTGCCGGCCAAAATGTATTTGTACTCGCAGCCGTCGCAGGGCTGCTCGTACGCGACCGACGCCACGGCCTCGCTTCGCGGCGGTACCGTCAATTTGAAAATTATTTCGTAACCCTTCCGGGAGAAGGAGATGTCCCCGCCTTCGGCGTCGCGGACGGATATTTTCTCCGCCTTGCCCAGGCCGGGGCCGCGGGGGAAGGGATAGTGCACCTCGAGCGTGTCCGATTCGTCGCCGGCGTTGTAGAAGGTATACTCGCCCGCCACCGTCACCCGCGGCGGCGCGACGGTTATCGTAACGTTCTCGCCGGTGAACTCGGCCTTGCCGGCGGCGGCCGTCGCGGCCGCGACCGACAAGACGACGCCCCACCTCAGTAGCGTTTTCATTTTCCTCTCCTCTCCGCCGTTAATACTCTTAGGCCGGTTGGCCTTGGGCCGCCGTTACCGCGCGACGACCAGCCGCTTGGCCGCGGCGTCGACGCCCGCTTGCAAGCGGTAGATGTATACGCCGGGAGCCAGGCCCGCGAGACCGACGGCCACGTCGTGCTCGCCTTCGGCTAAGTGTCCCTCGAGCAGCGTCCGGACCTTACGGCCCGAGAGGTCGTACAGCTCCATCGTCGCGGAGGCGGCCTCCGCCAGCGTGAACGCTATATGCGCGTCGCCCCGGCACGGGTTGGGCCGGGCCTGCTCGAGCGCGAAGGCGTACGGTTTGCGCGGCGCCGGCTCGCGCGGCGGCCCCGGCTCGACGCCGGTATCGCCCACGAGGTCGAAGAGCCAGACGTGCGCGGCCTCGTGGCCCTTATCCTGCAGGCATACGCAAACCTCGCTCACGCCGTCGGCCGTCATATCGCCCACGCGCTCGACGTCGTAGATACGCTCCGAGAAGTTGCGCGTCCATAGCTCGAGCCCCTTGTTGGAGTAGCACTTCGCGACGCCGCTGCCGCTCCCCAGCGAGCCGCCCACCGCTTCCCACAGCTTGTCGCCGTCGACGTCCTGGATAACGTCGACCGACCACACGTCCGCGGCCACCGGCTTGGTCCACAGCGTCGCGCCGTCCTTGCCGCTGACGCACAGGAGGTTGGAGCTCCACGAGCCCACGACGACGTCGTCTTCGCCGTCGCCGTTCACGTCCGGCAGGCGCTCGAGGTCCATGACGATGGCGCCGACTGTGTTGGTCCAGAGCAGCGCGCCGTCCTTGCCGCTCAGGCCTACCACCGTGCGGGCCCACCCGCCGGCGGCCACGTCGTCGTAGCCGTCGTTGTTCACGTCGCCCAGGTTGACGACGTCGGAGACGCTGTCGCCGGTATCGTACAGCCATATTTGCGCGCCGGTGGCGCCGTTGAGGCCGTATACCTTATTATCCAGGCCGTTGCCGCCGGCGCCCGCCACCGCCTCCGGGATGCCGTCCCCCGTAACGTCGCCGATGGCGGTCACGCACTGCGCGCCGTCGCGCGGCGGCCTGAAGGTCCAGATGATGTTAACCGCGTCCGTGGTGCTGCCGCCGTCGAAGCAGAAGACGGTGCCGCTGCGGACGGTCGCGTTGCCGCCCGCCGCCGCCAGCAGGTCCTTCTTGCCGTTGCCGTTCACGTCGCCGGTACCGGCCACGGCGTGGACCCAGCCGGCGTTCGGGCCGCTGTACGTCGAGTAGGTGAATATGGTGGTTCCGTCTTTACCGGACTTGAGGTAGAACGAGCGCCCCTCGCTCACGCCGCCGGGGGAGCCCATTATTACCTCGCGGATGCCGTCGCCGTTGAGGTCCTCCACGGTGTCCAGGCCGTGGGTACCCCATATGCCCAGGCAGTCGTTGGCGGCCCAGATTTTGGTGCCGCTCTTGCCCGAGAGCGCGAAGAGCTCGTCGCCGGCGTCGGAGTAGTACTTGCCGCACACCACGTCCGGTATGCCGTCGCCGTTTACGTCGCCCAGGTCGGCGGAGGCGTAGACGCCGTTGCAGTCCGTATACGACCACAGCAGCCGCGGCTCGCCCCGCGCCAACGTCACGGCCAGCACCACCAAAAAGGCCGTTAACATACATTTCCGTAACATTTTGCATCCACCTCTTTTAATAAACGAAACGTGGCCTTCTTTCGTCGCCGTTAATATTTAAATTCTATATTAATACGCCGGCCCGCGCAAGTGCTTCAAGGCGTCGCCGGCGCGGCCTTTTTCCACGTAATAGTAAAATTTTTGGTGGGGTAAAACTTGTCGCGGATGTATACGGAACTGGTGCAACCGCCCTCTCCGGCCACTTTTTTCAAACCGTATACCGAGCCGACCTTGCCCAAGGCCGCGGGCGCCGTTACGGTAAAGGTCGTGAACGCGCCGCCGAAGCCCCAGAAGCGGTCTTTGCCCAGGAGGTACGTAAAGGTCGTGCCGCTAACCGGTTGTTCGTACTTGACGACGACCTCCGTCCTGCTCCCGGCGGGGACCGTAAAGCCGAAATTTATATTCTTGTTCTTCCGCTCGAACGGGATTTCCGTGCCCGCGCCGTCCGTCACGGCCACGTCTTCGGCCGGGCCGACGCCGCGCCCCTTGCCGAAAGGATAGCTCAACTCCAACTCCTTATCCTTCTTACCGTCGTTCTGGAAGACGTACTCGGCGGATACGCTCACGCGGTCGGCCGATAAAAAGATGTCGACGTTTTCCTCGGCCAACTTGAAAGGCGCGTCCGGGATGACGTAGTCCAGGCCGACGCCCGCATAAGTCACGGCCGCGGTAACGACGAGTACGAACGCGGCGGACCCTATTACTATAATCAAACCCAGGCTGCTGAGGCCGTCGCCCTGCGCACTAGGCGCTGCCAGCGTCGACAACAGCACGGCCGCAAGGCCCAATTTCAAAACCCTCGCTAACATATTCCTGACCGACCTCCCTTATTATTATAGCTAATTATAAAGGATAGTCTATCGGAAACGGCGCTAATAATCGGCCCCTGCCGGCGGCGGGTCGCTTTGGGGTTGATTTGCAAGGCCGCTGCATTAATAATGGGTCGGCCCGGCGGCGCGTTCGGGCCGCGGCGATAATCCCCGTCTAACGCGAGGAGGACCTATGCGACGACGGCTAACGCTGGCGGCGGCGGCGATACTTATCCTGGCCGCCTCCTGCTCGGACGAAGTGGAGAACGGCGGCACCGTTCCCCCCGAACACAACGAGAAGGAGACGTCCGTCGTCTTCGTCGGCGCCTCCATCACCGAGGCGTGGAACTTCAACACCTATTTCTCCGGCTATAATTTCCACAAGGTCATCCATTTCGACTGGGTAAAGAGCGACGTCTGGAACGAGGTCACGCCCCACAAACCCAAGATCGTCGTCGTGAAGGAGTGCGCGGCCTACTTCGACCTGGGCGGCGACACGCCCCTGGGCGAGTTCTACGCCGAGATTCGCAACATGGTAGACCTCATCCGCGGCGCGGGCGCGACGCCGGTCCTCGCGACGACGGTGCCGGTGGACGTCGGCTTCGGCGGCTGCACGCGGGCCCAGCTCGACGACATCCGGGCCTTCAACGACTGGGTGCGGAATTACTGCTCAAACCAGGGCTTCGAGTGCCTCGACCTCGCCGCGGCCATCGAGGACGGCTCGGGCCAGCTCCCCCGCGACTGCCACGACGGCGACGGCCTGCACCCCAACACCCGGGGCTACGGCAAGCTGAGCCCGATAGTCCTCCCGGCGCTGCGCGAGGCCGGCCTCTAAGCCGGCGCGGCGACGTAGACGTAGCGGAGGGCGCCGTCGCCGCGGTTGTGTACGTTGTGGAAGGTGCCGGGGGGGACGTACGCGACTTGTCCCGCCGCGAGCGCGAGCGCGCCGTGGCCCTCCAGCTCGGCCTCGCCCCGTCCCTCGAGTATTACAAGCAGCTCCTCGTAGTCCTCGGTGCCGTGGCGGCCGCACTCCTCGCCCGGCGCCAGCGTCACCATCCCCGCGCGCATCCGGCTCGCGTTGTCCTTCGTCAGCAGCGGCAGGTGCGTCTCGCCCCCGGCGTCGAGTTCTTTGACGAAAGGTTTGACCTCGGGAGTTCGGGCCATATCGGTCGCCGCCTTCGGTTTAAGGTTTCACTGGGCGGTGTAGCCGCCGTCTATTACCAGCTCCGCGCCGGTAACGAATTTGGACTCGTCGGAGGCGAGGTACAGCACGCCGTAGGCCACGTCTTCCGGCTCGCCCAGCCTGCCCACCGGGTGGAGGCTCTCGAGGTACTTGCGGCCGCCCTCCACGTCGCCCCGGGCCTTCATCGTGTTCTCGACCATCGGCGTCCAGATATAACCCGGGTGGACCGAGTTGACGCGGATGTTGTACCCGTTCTTGGCGCAATGGAGCGCGGCCGATTTGGTCAGCAAGCGAACGCCGCCCTTACTGGCGCAGTAAGAGGCGGTGCCGGCGTCGCCGACGAGGCCCAGGATGGAGGACATATTTATTATAGAGCCGCCGCGCTCTTTCATGGCCTCGACGCCGTACTTCGTCCCCAGGAAGACGCCGTCGAGGTTGACGCTCATCAGGCGCCGCCAGCCCTCGAGCGTGTCGGCCTCGACCGTGGTCGTGGCGCCTATGCCGGCGTTGTTGACGACGACGTCGAGGCCGCCGTATTTCTCGAGCGTCTTCGCGATTACGTCGCTCCACTCGGCCTCGGCGGATACGTCGTGCCGGAAGAAGACGGCGTCGCCGCCCGCGGCCCGTATCTCTTCCGCCACCGCTTCGCCGGCCTTCGCGTCGACGTCCGTCACGGCGACCTTCGCCCCCTCGCGGCCGAGCAGCGTGCAACACGCCGCGCCGATGCCCATCGCGCCCCCCGTAACGAGCGCGACCTTATCTTTGACTCGAGCCATTCAAATCACCCCTTTAAGATAGTTACGACTTCTCGCTCACTATATCATAGGTCCGCGGCGGGTTAGGCCGCGGCGAGAAATGGCGGGTTTCTTTTTCAGTGGGGTTTATATATAATGACTATATAATAAAATAACCTCTAATTGGGAGACGAGCCGTCATGGAAGAATACTTCTCGAATCGTGCACAGGAGGCCGTCCGCTCGGCGCAGGAGGCGGCCAAGGGTATGGGCGCCGCGCAGATCGGCACCGACCACTTACTCGTCGGCATCGCCCGCGACCGCGGCTCCGTCGCGGCCCGGGCGCTCGGCGCCGCCGGCCTGGACTTCGACCGCATCAGCGCCGCGGTCCAACAGCTCGCGCCGTCGCGGCCCGGCGCCACCCCCGGCGTCGTCATCGAGTTCGCCCCCGACGCCAAGCTCGCCATCCAGCACGCCGTCGACGAGGCGAAGCGCCTCAAGGCCCAACTCGTCGGCACCGAACACCTATTGTTGGGCGTATTGCAGGAGACGGCCGGCGCCGGCGTCAAGGTTTTGACGTCGCTGGGCGCGGACGCCAAAGTCGTCGCCGACAAGTGCTACGAGCTGATGGGGGCGAAGGCCGCGGGGCCCTACGGCGCGGCCGCCGAATCCGAGACGCCGGCCCTCGACACCTTCGGCCGCGACCTGACGAAGCTCGCGCGCGACGGCAAGCTCGACCCGGTTATAGGCCGCGAGAAGGAGATCTTGCGCTGCATCCAGATATTGTCGCGCCGGACCAAGAACAACCCGGTCCTCATCGGCGACCCGGGCGTGGGCAAGACCGCCATCGTGGAGGGCCTGGCGCAGGCCATCGCCGGCCGCCAGGTCCCGGAGATGCTGGCCGACAAGAAAGTTATCCAGCTCGACCTCGCCGGCCTCGTCGCCGGGACCAAGTTCCGCGGCGAGTTCGAGGAGCGTCTTAAGGGCGTCGTCGACGAGATAGTCAAAGGCGCCGAAGTCATACTCTTCATTGACGAGATGCACACGCTGGTGGGCGCCGGCGCCGCGGAGGGCGCCATCGACGCGGCGAATATCCTCAAGCCGGCGCTGGCGCGGGGCGAGCTGCAGGCGGTGGGCGCGACCACCCTCGACGAGTACCGCAAGTACGTCGAGAAGGACGCCGCGCTCGAGCGCCGCTTCCAGCCGGTAATCGTCGACGAGCCGACGGTGGAGGAGACCGTCGCCATCCTGGAGGGCCTGCGCGAGCGCTACGCCGCCCATCACCACGTCACCATCTCGGACGAGGCCGTAGTCGCCGCGGCCCGCCTCTCGGCGCGCTACATAGCGGACCGCTTCCTGCCGGACAAGGCCATCGACCTCATCGACGAGGCCGGCGCCAAGGTCCACCTGGCGAACCTCACCATACCGCCCGACCTCGCCGCCACCCAGGCCGAGGTGGACAAGCTGGAGCGCGAGAAGGAGGAGGCCATCGCCCGCAACGACTTCGAGGCCGCGAACCAGGTTCACGTGAAGGCGCTGGAGCTGCAGGCCCGGCTGGACGAGGTCAAGGGGGAGTGGGAGCGCGTCAAGGCCGAGAAGCAGGAGGAGGCGGTGGTGACGCGCGAGGACGTGGCCGAGGTCCTGGCGAGCTGGACCGGCATCCCGGTCGCCGAGCTGACGGAGGAGGAGCAGGCGCGGCTGCTGCGGATGGAGGAGGAGTTGCACCGCCGCCTCGTCGACCAGGAGGAGGCGGTGCAGACGGTGTCGCAGGCGGTGCGGAGCGCCCGGGCGGGCCTAAAGGACCCCAACCAACCCGTCGGGACGTTCATCTTCCTGGGGCCGACGGGCGTGGGCAAGACCGAGCTCGCGAAGGCGCTGGCGGAATACCTCTACGGCGACGAGGAGGCGATAGTACGCATCGACATGTCGGAGTACCAGGAGCGGCACACCGTCTCGCGGCTGGTGGGCGCGCCGCCGGGGTACGTCGGCTACGAGGAGGGGGGCCAGCTCACCGAGCGCGTGCGGCGCCGGCCTTACTCCGTCATCCTGCTGGACGAGATAGAGAAGGCTCACC
>CBFCYS010000017.1:0-27539 GCA_965602215.1 uncultured bacterium | reverse complement strand
AGATTTTAAAGATATCGTTCAAGTTCACCGACTGGCCGCGCGTAACGCTCACGCTCAGCGGCGTAGAATAAAAAAGGCGGCCCGGGCGGGCCGCCTCTCACTTTCGATATTACGGACTATTCCTCGGCCTCGCCGCCGGGCGCCTCGGGCGTCGAGGGCGGGGCCTCTTCCGGCGGCGTGGGCGTCGTGACAACGATAACCGGGTTGACGAGGTACTTGCGGGCCGCGGCGGTAACGTCGTCCGCCGTCACCGCCATTATGCGCTCGTCGAAATCCTCCGGCCAATCGTACCCCAGGCCCACGAGCTCGTAGCGCGCGGCCAGGCCCGCGACGTCGGCGTTGGACTGGTTGTTGTAGAGGGCGTTCATCGTGAGCCAGTTCTCTTGAGCGAGCTCGAGCTCCTCGGCCGTTATAGGCTCGGCCTTTATCTTCGCGACCTCCTCCTCTATGGCCGCCAGCACTTCCTCCGCGCGCTCCGGCGACGTGGCCGCGAATATGCCGAAGAACCCCGGGTCCTGGACGGTAACGTTGTAGGCGTGAACGACGTAGACGTAGCCGGCGCCGCGCAGCCGTTCGTGCAGCCGGCCGCCCGGCAGGTACACCCCCGAAATGGCCGCGTCGAGCAGGCGCAGCGGGAATTCATCCTCGTCGCCGTACGTGACGCCGCGGTATCCCACGTATATTACGGCCTGCTCGTTGTTCGTCTTCTCGACGAAG
This sequence comes from uncultured bacterium, assembly GCA_965602215.1. Classification (GTDB taxonomy): domain Bacteria; phylum RBG-13-66-14; class B26-G2; order WVWN01; family WVWN01; genus WVWN01. The sequence goes on along the minus strand of CBFCYS010000017.1, from coordinate 26,822 downwards.
ACCTCGCGCTCCGCCGGCGGCGGGTCCGCCGGGACGACCGGAGGCGGCGACTCGAGCGGCTGCCACCGGCCCAGCTTCTTCTCGACGACGCGCGTCACCTCGCCCGGATCGACGTCCCCCACCACCGCGACGACGACGTTGGCCGGCGTCACGTACTTCTTATAATACGCCAGCGCGTCCTCGTCGGTGAGCCCCGCCACGGCGTCCACGGTGCCGGTGGTCCGGTAGCGGTACGGGTGCTTGGGGTAGAGGTTGGCCCGCATCATCTTCTCGGCCTGGAGCTCCCAGTCGTCGTCTTCGCTCTGGACCTGGGCGAGCAGGCGGCTTTGCTCGCGGTCGAACTCCGTCGCGGGTATGGTGGAGTTGGCCAGGCAGTCGGCGAAGACGTCGAACGCTTTCTCGAAATCGGTCGCCAGGCAAGACGTGGACAGCGTCAGGTAGTCGAAATAGGCCCCGGAGCTTATGGTGCCACCCAATTCCTCGACCTCTCGCGCGATGCGGTCGCCCTTCCGCTTCTTCGTACCCTTTACCAGCAGCTCCGCGGCCAACTCGGCGATGCCCTCCTTGCCGGGCGCCACCACCCTCGAGCCGCCGGCGATAACGGCGTAGACCGTGACCGCCGGGACCGCCGGATTGCGGCGGACGAGGAGGCGCAGGCCGTTATCGAGCGTTACCTTCTCCATCGGCTCCGCCCCGGCCGCCGCGGTTACCTCCTCCGCGGCGCCGGCCCAATCGCGCGGGACGACCTTGGCCACCGTCATGTTGGACCGGCGAATGTAACGCCGGGCCGCGTCCCTGATGTCGTCGGCCGTAATCTCGTCGATGCGGGACAGGTACTCGTCGCTGAAATCCATGTTGCCGGTATAGAGCTCGTTCTCGCCCAGGTCGGTAGCAACGTCCTCGACGGTTTGCAGACCCAGGATGTACTGCGCCGTAAGCAACTTCTTGGCGCGCGCCAACTCGTCGCGGGAAACGCGCTTCTCCGTAAAATTCAACATCTCGGCGACGACGGCGTCCTCGGCGTAGTTGAGCTCTATGGCCTCGCCTTCGGCGTAGACGCCCAGATAACCGGAGCCGGTGGGGGGCGTGCTCAGCCAGGCCGAGATGTCGGTGACGTAGCCGCCCTCCTCCAGCACGCGCCGGTAGAGCCGGCTCGAGCGACCGTAGCCGGCGACGGCGACGGCAACCTCCAACGCGTACGCGTCCTTCGAACCCAGCGGCGGGCCGTGGAAGCCGAGCCACATGTAGGCGGCGCCGATGTCCATCGGGACGACGACGTCGCGGCGGCCGAGCTGCGGCGGCTCGTAGAAAGCTTCCTCCGGTAAACCCCTCCCCCGCGGCAGCGCGCCGAAGGTCTCGCGTATCTTCGCCAGCGTCTGCGCGGCGTCGACGTCGCCCGCGACTACCACTATGGCGCGCTCCGGAACGTAATGCCGCTCGTAGTAATCGACAAGGTCCTCGCGGGTAACTCCGACGAAGAGGTCCTCGAAACCGATGACGGGGTAGCGCACCGGGTGCTCGCGAAACATGGTGTAGAAAAAGGCCTTCTGGAGGACGCGGCCAGGCTCGTCCTGGCCCATGCGGATCTCGTTTATTATAATCTCTCGTTGATTCTCGAGCTGCTCCGGCAGGAACGCCGTGTGGAAGACGCGCTCCTCGAGGTGCGCCAGCGCGGCGTCTACCTTGTCGGCGCGGACGGCGATGTGGTAGCAGACGTGGTCCTTCCAGGTATACGCGTTGTACGCGCCGCCCATCTCGGAGACCGCGGCTTCGAGCTCGGCCTTGGAGTGCTTGTCGGTTCGCTCGCCCAGCATGTGCTCGATATAATGAGACATGCCGGCGCCCAGGTATTTACCCTCGTAGATGGAACCCGCGCGGACGTAAACGCGCGCCGCGGCCACGGGGTTGGCGCGGTCCTCGGCGACGATGGCTATCAGGCCGTTGTCCAACACCTCGCGGACGGCCTCCGCGCCTAAAACCGAACCGGCCGCGAGCGCCGCGGCCAGCGTGCAAACTATTATAGTCCTCATATACTTACCTCAATACTTCTTGCGAACCGTTACCGGTATCTCCAGCTCGCCGAAGAAAGTGTCCAGGTAAACGGTCGCCTGGAGAGTATACGTCACGTTGCCCTCGTTCCGAATCTGGTTCAACACGCCCTTGCCCAGGTTCTTGAGCGGCGTCTTCACCGTGAACGCTATTACTTTGGTCTGACCCGACGCGACCTTTTCCTGACGCCGGTGCCAACCCTCGGCGATGGCGTTCTTATCGCTCCACAGCTTGTAGGAAAAGCGGTCGACGATGACTTCGACGTCGTTGGGGTTATAGACCGAAAGCTCGACCAGCAGGTCGACGTCGGAGAGCGACACGCTTTTGACCTCGACGTCGGCCAGGTCGAACTCGCAATCCTTGAGGGCTTTGCGCTTGGCTACCGAACCGCAGCCGCCGAGCGTCAACGTCAGCGCGACGGCCGCCAGCCATCCGTATCGTAAATACGCGGCTCGCATCGTGTTAATTTCCGTGCGTTGCGGGGCCGCCTCGCCCGCGCGCCCGCCCGCCGAAGCTACTTCTTCGAGCCCTTACCCTTGGCGAAAGCTTCGATGAAAGGCTGGAAGAGGTCGATGGGAACGGGGAACAGCGTCGTCGAGTTGTTCTCCGCGGCGACTTCTTTCAAAGTCTGCAAGAATCGCAGCTGCAGCGCGGCCGGCGCGGCCTGGATGATGGTCGCGGCCTCGGTGAGCCTCTCGGCCGCCTGGAACTCGCCCTCGGCGTTGATGACTTTGGCGCGTCGTTCACGCTCCGCCTCCGCCTGGCGGGCCATCGCCCGCTGCATCTCGATGGGCAGGTCGACGTGTTTGACCTCGACCATAGAGACCTTGATGCCCCAGGGGTCGGTGGCCTGGTCCAGAATTGTCTGCAGGCTCTGGTTTATTTTCTCGCGGTGGACCAGGATATCGTCCAGCTCGGACTGGCCCAAAATGGACCGCAGCGTCGTCTGCGCCAGCTGGCTGGTCGCGAAGTAGTAGTCCTCCACCTCGACGACGGCGTTGTTCGGGTCCATAACGCGGAAATAGACGACGGCGTTGACCTTGAGCGAGACGTTATCCTTGGTGATGACGTCCTGCGGCGGTACGTCGTGCGCTATGGTTCGCAGGTCAACGCGGACCATCCGGTCCACGATGGGGATGAGGATGATAAGGCCGGGCCCCTTGGCGCCGACCAGCCGGCCCAGGCGAAAGATAACGCCGCGTTCGTACTCGCGCAGAATCCGTATCGCGCTCGCGAGGATAAAGATCAAGATTATCGCGGCGATTATGATGGGCGTGCCGACACATCCTAAGACTTCCATATTTGGACCTCCCGTTGGTGGTGGGGGGTAATGTTTGGACTTGTATTATAATACAACAACGACGCCCCGGTAAAGGTAAATACGCTCAGAAGTTGAACGTCGGGCCGACGACGACGAAGGGCGTCACCCCGGGGCCGTGCAGCGGCTCGTGCTTTTCGGCGAAGAAGCCGGGCCAGAGCAAGCTGCCCTCGGCGTGCAGGCCGAAACGGCCCGTCACGAACCAATCGCACGTCGCCCCGGCGACCAGCTCCGACGTGAACGCGGGCCGGCGCTCGTCGGCGTCGACGTTGAACCGGCCGCGGTAGGCGGCGAAGACGTCCAACCTTATAGGGACGCCCTCGGCGGTCAACACGCCGCCCGCCCGGGCGCCCACGCCGACCGCCTTGTACGTACGAGCGCCGTCCTTCGCCAGCCAAAAACCCGCCGTCGGGGCCAGGTACGGCCGCGCCGGCGCCGGGTGGAAGTAATAGCGCGCCCGGAACTCGGCGCCCGCTTCGTATTCGTCGCCCTCGTAGCGGCGGTAGCGCGCTTCGCCCGCCAACCCGAACGCGTCGCGTTCGTACGCGGACGCCAGCGCCGCGGCCGGCCCGGCGCGCGAGCTTACGCGTTCGCCGTCGTGCGCGTAATATTGAAAAACGCCCGCCCCCGCCGCCAGCGTTACGGCCGCCGCGGGAGTGGGCCCGGCCCAAGAAAAAAACGCGGCCGCGACGAGCAAACCGTACGGTCGTCGAAACACCGCGCCGTTCAACCTCCTACTTTTTTCCGGCCCCGGACGGCCCGTCGCCGCTCGTCACCGCCGCCGCCGGCCGCACGTCCGCCAACCTTACCTTGACCACCGCCCCCGAGTCCAGCATTACCACTACCGCCCCCGTGAGCGCCAGCACGGCCTTGACCTCGCCCTCCCCCTGCGACGTCGACACCCTTTTCCCCACGCCGGGGAACGCTTCCTTCACGCTGCGGTAAAATTCGTTTTCGTACGCCAGGCAGCACATAAGGCGGCCGCAGTAACCCGATATCTTCGACGGGCTGAGCGTGAGGTTCTGCTCCTTGGCCATCTTCATCGTGACCGGGTCGAACTTCTCCAGGAAGACGGTGCAGCACAGCGGCCTGCCGCACACGCCCAACCCTCCCAGCTGCTTCGCTTTGTCGCGCACCCCTATTTGCCGCATCTCGATGCGGGTGCGGAACCTCTTGGCGAGCTCGCGGACCAGCGCCCGGAAATCCACGCGCTTGTCGGCGGAGAAAAAGAAAATAATCTTGGCGCCGTCGAACGTCATCTTGACGGACGACAGCTTCATCTCGAGGTCGAGCTCGGCCGCGAGCTCCCGGCACGCCTCCGCCGCGGACTCCTCCGTCTCCTGTTTGGCGGCCAGCCACTCCAGGTCGTTGGGCGTCGCCTTGCGGAGCACGGTAACCGGGGGAGAATCGAGGTTGCGCCGGGGGCATCCCCGGGCGGAGGCCGTCACCTCGCAGCAATCGAGGCCCTCTTCAGTTTCTACGATAACCACGTCGCCGGCCTCGAGCGGGATGCCGCCCGCGGGCAAGTGAAACTCGCGGCTCTCGTTGAAATATTTTACCCTTATGACTTCGACTTCCATCGCCGTGTACGGCTACGACCCCGGCGGCGAGCCGCGCCGCGCCGGCTCGGGCGGTTTAACGCGAACCTGATCGCCCGCCCCGCTGAGGAGCGCGAAGTCCAGGAAATCCGCCACGTCGGCCTCGGCCGAGACCACCGGCTCGTTGCCCTCTATGTAGATGGGGATCAAACGGAAACCGAGTAGGCCGCGCGAACGCGAAACCTCTATCGCCAACATCGTGGAGTAGTGCCGCTCCGGGTATCGCGAATCGAACAGAAAGTTGCCCAGGCTGTAGGCGATTATCGCGCCCTCGTACGACTCGACGCCCTGGATAACGTGAGGGTGGTGACCCAGGATTACGTCGGCGCCGGCGTCGACGAACTTATGGGCGAGCCTCTTCTGCTCCGAGGTGGGATAGGCCATGGACTCGCCCCCCCAGTGGAGCGATACCACGACCAGGTTGGCCTCGCTCTTGGCGCGACTTATGGCGCTCACGATCGTACCCTCGTCCAGCGGCGCGGTTCCCGGCCGGCCGCCGCCGGCGTAGTACTCCCGCGGCTCCACGCCGTTGAAGGCCAGAAAGCGTACGACGTAACCGTCCACGTCCACGTCGGCGGGGGCGAGCGCCGCGGCGAGGTCGGGGCCGGCGCCCACGTGCTCTATCCCCTCCTGCTCGAGATAATATATGGTGTCCGTCAATCCCTGCTCGCCGTAGTCCATGATGTGGTTATTGGCTATGGACAATACGTCGAAGCCGGCCTCGGTTAAAATGAACGCGTAGTCCGGATTGCCTTTAAGATATATCGAGCCGCCGCGGGGCCCCTTCGTCGGTATGCGTTTGGCGCGCTTGGTGAGGGGAGACTCGAGGTTCCCGAACGATATCCGGGCGCGGCCTATCAGCGGCGCCACGAACCGCAACGGGCTTTCGGACCGGCCGGTGTAGAGGTCTACGTTGACGCCGCGCGCCAGGCTCATATCGCCGACCGCGACTATCTCGAAGACGTCCTCGTCGCCCCGCATCCGGGCGGCGAGGTCGTCCACCGCGGGGAGGCCGCCGATGGCGTGCTTGTGCTGCTCGACCAGCTCGACCCACGGCCCGTCGGGGCTTTTCTCCAGGTAGCGCTCGTACGCGTCGCGGGCGCCGCCGTATTCGCCCAACGATTCGTACGCCAGGCCCAACCCGGCGTACCCGGCCGCGTAATCGGCCTCCAGCTCCACCGACCTCTTGAAGCTACCCACGGCGACGCGCGGTTTGTGGAGATAGAACAACTGGACTACGCCGAGATTGTAGTACGCCCGGGCGAAGTCGGGGTCGGCCCGGGCCGCGCGCCTGAACCGGTCGGAGGCCGCGGCGGCGTCGCCGTTAACCGTCAGCTCCAACACGCCGAGGTTGAAATGGGCGAGCTCGTTGTCCGGGTCGAGCGCGACGGCGTATTCCAACAAGGCCATGGCCTCGAAGACCTTGTTCCGGGCCACCAGCGCCCGGGCTTCGTCCGTCGAACGCCGCGAACGCCAGGCCGCTATCTGGGGCGGCAGCGCGACCGTCGAGACCACGAGCGCCGCTACCAGCGCGGCCACCAGGAGTAAGGTGTAGAGACCGACCTTGATGTTCCGCATCCGCTTGTCGAGCGCACGCCGAGTCGTCCTGTTGACCATTACGAAGCCTCACTTCTCCAGAAGGTAAACCTCTCCACCGTCGTCTGATTCTTGATTACGGCTACGCCGGCGGAGAAGTCCCGCGTCCCGGCCCAACGAACCGCTACGCCGTAACGGCCGGGCAACAAAGCCAACGGCCGGTTGCTCTTTCCGGTAGCAACCGGCGTCCGGGCCGACGCCGGCCCATACACCCACACCTCCGCCTCGAGCGGTTCGCCGTCCTGGTCCACGACTTCCACGGAGAGGTACCCCACCGGCTCGAGCAGCGTCCGCTCCTCGTGATCGCCCGCCTCCACCGTTACGTCGCGCAGCCAACGTTCCCTCCCCTGGACCGTGACCCGCACGCCGTACGTGCCGGCCATTACGGCGAGGCCCTCGAAGGTCTCGCCCTTCATAACCGGCGGCCCCTCCGCGCCGCCGGGGGGAAACACCGCCACGCGGCCCTCCAACCGGTCGCCCCGGCTCGAGCGCGCCTCGACGGCGAGCGTACCCATCGGCAGCTTGAAGGTCTCCTCCCCGCCCGCGAGCGCCACGCCGCGCCGCCAATACTTCTGGCCGAAATATTCCACCAGGACGTCGTAGTCGCCCGCCTCCAACTCGTACGGCTCGCCGGCCAGCCCTTCCCACAACGGCTCGCCGTGTTCGCCCGGGCGATAGACGGCAACTCCCGCGGGCAGAGGCCTATCCTCCGGCCCCACCACCGCGAACGAACCGGCCGGGGCTTTCTCGACCGCGGCGGTTTCGGCCTCGGCCTGGACTTCTTCCCTGTCGCCGCCGCAGCCCGCAACCGCCACCGCCGATATAAAAACCAACAAGAGTGCTTTTTTCATTCCGCCTACCCCCGGATTCCTAGACGCCCGGCGGCAGGAACGGCGTCAACAACCTCACGCCGAAATAGACGGACCCCGCCGCGATTACCAACACGATAACATAAAACGCTATGGCCTTCTTCAGCGAAAAGCCGTGCACCGCCGACACGCCCCACCCGTAGAGCGAAAGCCGCAAGACGAACGCGAGGATGCCGCCCACGGCCGGTATAACCTCGGCCACGGCGGCGGCCTGGGCGTAGGCCACGGCCCGGGTCGTACCGCGAAAGGCCGCCCGGCCCCCCAGGCCCCGCGCGAGCAGGTGGAGGAACGCCACCGTCACGACGAACGACAGGATGTACATCGCCGGCGCAAGCACCAACGCCATAGCCGCGACCAGCGCCGCGCCGGAAGGCCCGACGATCGCGTTCGCCGCTTCGCCTATGCCCCACAAACTCCCCACCAGGCCGATAGCCAGGCATATCGCGGCGAAGATCAACGGCTTGAAAAGGCCGCCGTCGGGCGCAAGGCCTCCGAAGAAAGCGCGCGGCGCGAAGATGACGTCGCGCCAGGTCGCGAAAAACGCGCGCGCGTACGACACGCCGCGCCGGTTCTCCCAGGCGACCTCGCGGCGCAGGCCGCTGCCGGCCGAGAGCGCCTCCACGCACTCCCGGCAGACGAGCTGGCCCGAGACCTCCGCGCCGCGGCTGACGCACGAAGCGCACATATACCGGCCGCAACGCGGACACGCCGCTATGGCCGGCCGGCCGGCGTGCCGCGGGCAAACGCCGTAGGTTTTACGCTCGTCGGCGGACATCCCTTAAAATATATCAGTAAAGAGGAATGGAGTCAACAAAGCGAACGCCCTACGCGAAGGCGGCCTCGACGAGGCCGCCCGCGCTCAAGGGAATATCGGAGCCCCGTCTTAAGCCGGCGGCGTCGCCGCCGCGACCTCCATAAACTCCAGAGGTACTTCTTGCATCTTCAACGACAATACTTTCGAGATACCACGCCGCTCCATCGTGACGCCGTAAATGGCGTCCGACGATTCCATCGTGCGGCGGGCGTGGGTGATTACCATGAATTGGACGACGTCGCGGTACCGTTCCAATACCTTGAGGAATCGGCCGATGTTGTTTTCGTCCAACGGCGCGTCGACCTCGTCGAGGATGGCGAAAGGCGCGGGACGCGCGTTGAAAAGGGCGAATATCAGCGCGATGGCCGCGAGCGCTTTTTCGCCCCCCGACAGGAGCGAGAGGTGCTCCATCTTCTTGCCGGGCGGCTGGGCGTAGACGTTTATCCCGGCGTCGAGCGGGTCGGCGCCCGCTTGCAACTTGAGGTCGGCCTGGCCGCCGCCGAACGCCTCCCGGAAGATCCGTTGGAATTCCTCGCGGACCAGCTCGAAGGTGGCGACGAATTTCTCGCGGCTGTGGGCGTCGATGCGCGCGATGGCCTCGTCGAGGTCGGCCCGGGCCCGGGCGAGGTCGGCCCGCTGCTCCTCCAGCTCGGCCAGCGTCGCGGCCAGCTCGTCGTACTCGCGCGCCGCGAGGAAGTTGATCTGGCCCATCTTGCCGAGCCGCTTGGCCAGCTCCTCCCTCTCCACCTCCGCCGCGGCGACGTCTTCGCCCGGCTGGTACTCGTCCGGGCCGAGCGTGCTCAACCGGACGTTATGCTTCGCCGCGACCACTTCCTCGAGCGCGCTCAGCTCGCCCACCAACGACGCGACTTCTATTTCCTTCTCCTTCAGCGCGTCCGCCACTTCTACGGCCGCGCCCTCCCCGGCGGCCCGCGCCTCCTCCGCCTCCCGCCGCCGGCCTATCAGCTCCGCCCGGATCAAGCGGGCCTCTTCGACCGCGCGCTCCGTGTTATGGAAAGCGGCCGCGCGTTCCGTTATTTCGGCGTCGCACTCTTCCACCTCCGCGGCCAGCTCGCCGGCCTCCGCGGCTTTTCGCTCCGACGCCGCGGCCAGCGCTTCGAGTCTGGCCGCGCCCTCCTCTTTCAACTGCTCGAGGCGCTCACGCTCGGCGGCGAGCCCCCGCGATTTCTCACGCAGCGCCGCGACTTCCTCGCGGGCCTCGGCCGCCGCCTTTTCGTTCTCGACGACGCCGCTGCGGACCGCGCGCAGCTGTTCTTCTATCCTCTCAACCGCCTCGCCGGCTTCCTCGCAGGCGCGCGAGGTGGCGTCGAGCTGGCCGCCCTGCCGTTCCTCGTCGCCGAAAGCCTCCGCGAGGCGAGCTTCAACCTGCCCGATTTCCGCGACCAGGACGCCGCGGTTCTCCTCCAGAGCGCGGCCCTCGTCGCGGGCGCGCGCCAACGCGCCTTCGACGCTTCCGCGCGCCGCTTCCAACCGCGCCAGGCGCGCCGTATTCTCCTGCTTCCGGCGGATGAGCTCCTCGCGGGCCGCCCGCAAACGCGCCACTTCGCGGCGGGCCGCTTCCACCCGCCGGGCGAGGTCCGCTACCGCCGCCGCGAGCCTATCTATTTCGGCCCGGCGGCCCAGGATGGTAGCGCCGACCTCCTCGGGCGCGCCCGCGAGCAACGTCGCCCGGCCGTCCCACCAATCGCCCGCGACCGTCACGGCCGGCGTCCCGGGCGATACCTCGGACACCGCCTCGAGCGCCGCCTGGTCGTCGACGACCACGACGCCGGCCAACAATTCCTTTACGGCGTCGGCGTACGGCCCTTCGACCGCTACGAAATCCGACGCCCAACCCTTCACGCCCTCTACCACCGGCAGGTCCGCGACGGCGACGCGGCCCTCGCGGGGGACGACGAACGCGGCGCGGCCCGCGCCCGAGTCTTTAAGGCGACGGCCGTAGGCGGTGGCGGTGGCCAGGTCGGCGGCCAGGACCGCCGCGGCGGCGTAACCCAGCGCCCGCTCCGCTGCGGCCTCGTACCCATCCCGCACCGCAACGACGTCCGCCAGGACGCCGGCGACGCCGGAAGGAACGCCTTCCTCCAGCAGCGTCGCGACGCCCGCGCCGAAGGACTCGAAGCGTTGCGCGAGCTCCTCCAGCGATTGCAGGCGCGATTGCGCTTTCTCCCGCTCGCTGCCGAGTTCCGCCGCCGCCGCTTCGGCCGCGGCGTGCTCCCGCGCCAGCCGCTCCTCGGTAGCGGCCAGGTCCTCGGCCCCGTCCCGACATTCGGCCCACTCCCGCCCGAGCGATTCCAGCTCGGCGGAGATATTGTTCAGCGACTCGTAGTTGTCGTCGAAGAGCGACGCCTGGCGGCCGGCCTCGTCCCGGAGGCGGCGGAGTTCCTGCGCCAGGCTCTTACGCGTGGCGGCGGCCGTGGCGTGGAGGTTGGCGAGCTGGGTCCGGTCGTGGAGCCGCGCCAGCTGTTCGCCGCGCGCGGCCTCCAACGCGCCCGAGAGCTCGCCCTCCCGCGACCGGGCGTTCGCGAGCTCGGCCGCGGCGCGTTCCTTGCGCTCCTCGTCGTCCGCGATTTGCCGCCGGGCGCGCTCGAGCTCGGCGGCCAGCCTCTCGCCCTCGTCGCCCGCGCCGCGGAGCTTCGCGGCAAGCTGGTCGCGTTCCCCGGCGAGGCGCGCTACGTCCTGGTCGACGGCGCGGCGCCTTTCCTCGGCGAGCTGCTTCGCCGCTTCGGCCTCGTTCATCCCCCGTTGGCGCTCGAGCAGGTCTTTGTCCTTGCGCTCCAACTCGAGTTCGCCCGCGGCGACCTCGGCGTCGAGGCGCGAGACTTCGGCCGCGGCGGCGGTTGCGCGGCCCTTGGCCTCGCGGTTGGCGGCGGCGCACTCGTCGCGACCGGCCAGGGCGGCACGCTTCTCCTCGGCCTTGGCGACGTAATCGCGCTTGGCGAAAGCGACGTCGAGTTCGCGGAGCCGGTCCACCAGGCCCTGGTACCGCCGCGCGGCGCCCGCCTGGCGCTTCAACGCGCGCGCCCTCCGCTTATACTCGGCGTACAGGTCGTCGACGCGCTCCATATTCGCCTCGACGTCCTCCAGCTTCCGCATTGCTTCGGCGCGCTTGGTACGGTATCCGCGGATACCCGCGGCCTCTTCGAAAAAGGCCCGTCGCTCGTCGGCCTTGGCCTTGACTATCCCCTCCACCATTCCCTGTTCGACGACGGCGTACGAGGCCTTCCCCAGACCCGTATCCGCGAACAGGTCGCGTACGTCCTTGAGGCGGACGGGCTGTTTGTTAAGAAAATAGTGCGACTCGCCCGAACGGTACATACGGCGCGTTACGACCAGCTCGTCGCCGTCGGTCGGAAGGTATCCGCTCACGTCGGAGAAGGTTAGCGAAACCTCGGCCATCGAAAGGGCCGGCGTGTCGGCGGTGCCGTTGAAGATCAAGTCCTCCATAACGTCGCCGCGCAACGCCTTGGCCGATTGCTCGCCCAGCGCCCACTTGAAGGCGTCGGCGACGTTGGACTTGCCGCACCCGTTCGGCCCCACGACGGCGCTGACGCCCGGGCCGAAATCGACGCGGGTCCGGTGGGGGAAAGATTTAAAGCCGAAAATATCCAGAGTTTTTAAGCGCATATTACGTCCTTCTCTACCTCCGTCGCCATTCTAACAACATAGGCTTTTTTTGGCAAGAAAAAAACGCAACATAATGTGGTATCTGAGGATGCAACCCCAAGATATGGTGCTTTGGGTATATATATTAGACAATAATAAGAATGGGTGTTATAATTCCCGAGCGGCAGCTTCGCATAAAAAAGTAAGGCCGCCTATTGACGGGGCGGCGGATTGGGTTTATAATCTGGGCGTACGAATCGCTCTTTCCCCGAAGGGATACGGAAGGGGTGAACGATGGGAACAAAGGCCACCTTCGTATTAGCGATGGCAGCGTTGGCCGCCGCGGCGGCCGAGGGCGCGGACCTGAGTTACGAGCCGGGCTCCGACGTCTCGTACCCCGAACCTAACGAGATTACCGAACAGGTGCTAAGGTGGGACAACGGCACGTTGGGTTCCGTGCTGGCCCAGTTCGTCGCCGGCACCTGGATCGGCAACGGCTTCGATTGCTCGACGATCGCCGCGAGCAACATTAAATGTTTTCGTATCCGCTCGAGCGGCGAATGGCCCAACAGCCGGTGGGACGGTTTTAACGTCGGCGTATTCGACTTCCGGAACGGCGTTCCGGGGGCGCGGATTTGGGGCCCGAGATTCGTCAAAGGGAGCGGCCGGGGGTACCCGTGGTACGACTTCGGCGTCAATTGGACGTTGCCCAAGGGGATACGGAAGTTCGTCGCGGCTATGGGGCAACGGTACAACTACCCCGACGTTGACCCGTACTGCCTGGATACCGGGCCGGCGCTGCGCCGGATATGGACCTATTCCCAAGGTACCTGGCGGCCGTACGAGTCCGAATCAAATTTAATGCTCCGCGTCGTGATGCAGGGCGACATCGGCGTCGAGCCGACCAGCATAGGGCGCGTCAAGGCGCTCTACCGCTAAGGCGGACATCCATCCGTGAAAACCAGAAGCCGGCCCCATGAAGGCCGGCTTTTCCGCGTCCCGGGAATATACGGATCACGATTTGGAGCCCTTTTCCGCCGCCAGCGCGACGCCCGCCGGTGCGCCCATCGCCGCCGGGTCGACGATCACTTCGATCAACGACGGGCGGCTTTTTTCTTTAAGAGCTTTTTTTACCGCGGGCGCGAAATCGTCCGGGTCCTCGACGCGCACGCCCAGGCCGCCGGCCGAGGCCGCGAACGCGGCGAAGTCGGGGTTGGGGAACTCGACGCCGTAGCGCGGAAAGCCCGCGATGGTCTGCTCCTTCACGATGTTCTTCAATCGACGGTCGTTGAAGAGTATTACCTTTATCGGGAGCTTTTCGCGGACGGCCGTCGTGAAGTCGGCCATGAGCATGCCAAAGCCGCCGTCGCCGGTAACGCAGAACGTCGGCCTCGAGCGCTCGTGGAGCGAGGCCGCGAGCGCCGCAGGGAGCGCGAAGGCCATACTGGCCATGTTGGCGGAGAGGTACGTCCGCTGGCCGTCGGCGATGAACATCTTGTAAAACCAATAGGTGTGGTCGCCCACGTCGACGGCTACGACGGCGTCCTTCGGAACGAGCTCGTTAAGCCAGCTCACGACGAAGCCGGGGTGCACGGGTCGCGTCTTCTCGTCGCGTAGCGCGGCGACGTCGCGCATGTGCTCGGCGCGGTATCCGCGGACCGCTTTTCGGAAATCCTTATCCATATCTTTCGCCGGCACGAGGTCCAGGAGCCGCGGCAGCGCCTCGCGCACGTCGCCCACGGCGCCCGCCTCGACCTCGAAGGTTTTACCGATGCGAGCCGCGTTCCAGTCTAGCTGGACCGCGGGCACGTCCGGAACGAGATTCCGTTGCCGGAATCCCGAGCCGAGGATGATGAGCAGGTCCGACGCTTGCGCCGCCTTGGCCGCGCACGGCGCGCCGATGCTACCCATTACGCCTACGGCCAGTTCGTGAGTTTCGGGCACGACGCCTTTGGCGCGGGACGTGGTGGCGACGAAAGCGCCGATACGCTCGGCGAGCGCGATGACGTCGGCCCCGGAGAAACGAGCGCCCCAACCGGCGAAGACCAGCGGCCTTTCGGCCCGGGCGACAACGTCCGCCACCGCCCGCAACGACTCTTCCGTCGGCGCGGCGCGGCTGCGAAAGACGTGGCGGCCTCCGGTCAATATGCGGCCCGCCGCGGGCGCGGCCAACACGTCGGTGGGGAGGCTCAGCGCGGCGACGCCGTGTTCGGCGTACGCTTTCTTGACGGCCGCATTGACGACGTTGGCGGCGCGGGCCGGCGCCGAGACCGTCTCCGCGTATACGGTGAACGGGTGATAGAGCGCGAGCTGGTCGACTTCCTGGAACGCTTCGCTGCCCAACCTTATCTCGGTCACTTGCCCCAACAACGCGAGCACCGGCGAGCGGTCCGTCGCGGCGTCCATAAGGCCCGTTATTAAATTGGTCGTCCCCGGGCCCGCGATGGACAAACACACACCCACCTCGTCGGCGACCTTGCCGCGGGCGGAGGCCATAAAGGCCGCCGTCTCCTCGTGGCGCACGAGCACGAAGTCCACGTCCGCCGAACGGCGGATGGCGTCCACCAGCGGGAGATTCGAGTCCCCCGGTATGCCGTAGACGTAACGTACGCCGTGCGCGGCGAGTTGGGCTACTATCCGGTCGGCGACGGTTCCCGCGAACTCGCCCTCGGCGACTTCGCGCTCCCCGGCCCCCTCGATAAGGTTAAACGCGGACTTGGGCGCGCCGCACACCGGGCACGTCCAATCGTCCGGTAACGCCGCGAAGGGGACTTCCTCGCGCGCCTCGTCGTAGATGTAGCCGCAAACGCTGCACTTCCACTTAGCCATCGGCCTTATCCCCCTTCGCGTAACCGCCCGCCGCCAACATGCTTTTGATTTCGTTTATCCTCTTGGTGACAAGGATGCCGCGCGGGCACACCCTCGTACATTCGAAAAAGTTTTCGCACGCGTTAGCGGCGTCGGGCACGGCCAACAACCGAAGTCGGGTCTCGGCGTCGACGTCGCGCGAATCTTTGACGAAGCGGTGCCCCTGCACCACCGCCGCCGGGCCGACGTACGGCGTCCCGCGCTTTACGACCGGGCACGCCGCCGCGCACGAGGCGCACAGGATGCACTTCGTCCCATCCATGAATCTTTCCAACTCCGCCGGCGTCTGGACGAACTCGCGCTCGGGGACGGGCGCGCGCGCCTCCAGCCACGGCCGGACGCGGCGCACGGCGGCGAAGAACGGCTCGAGGTCCACCACGAGGTCTTTGATTATCGGGAAGGTCTCCAGGGGGCCGACGACGACCGGCGGCTCCAGGTTGCGGATGAGCGTCTTGCACGCCAGCGCGACGGCTCCGTTAATGACCATCGCGTCCGAGCCGCAGACGCCATGGGCGCACGAGCGCCGATACGCCAACGTTCCGTCCAAATGCCACTTTATGTAGTTAAGGCCGTCGAGGACGCGGTTCCGCGCGCCGGTTCGCACGTCGTACGAGACCTCGCGCGGCTCGGCGTCGGCCGCCGGGTCGAACCTCATCACTCTGAATTCGACCGTATCAGCCATTTTAATACACCCGCGGCTTGGGCTCGAAGCGCGTTACCGTCACGGGTTTCGATTTGAACTCGAGTCGTCCTTCTTTATAATAACAGAGGGTATGGTTGAGCCACCGGCCGTCGTCGCGCTCCGGATAGTCCTCGCGGCTGTGGGCGCCGCGGCTCTCGGTCCGGCGGGCGGCCGCCTCGGCGGTAACCCGAGCCAGGGCGAGTAAGTTGCCGAGCTCCAGCGCTTCCGTTAACTCCGTGTTGAAGGTACTACTTTCGTCGCTCACGCGTACCTGCTCGTACCCGGCAAGCAGCTCCTCCACCTTCGCGGCGGCGCGGGCCGTGCTCTGGGCCGTTCGGAAGACGGATACGCCCTCGTCCATCGCGGCCTGCATCTCTTCTCTCAATTTAACGGCCGACTCGCCGCCGCCTTGACGCCGAAGCCGGCCTATCGCATCCCGCGTCGTTTCTGCGGCCTCGGGCGCTATCTCCGGCCGGCCGTTCTCTTGCGCGAACGCGGCCATGGCCCGGCCGGCGCGGCGGCCGAAGACCAAAATGTCTAACAATGAATTGGTGCCCAGGCGATTGGCGCCGTGGACCGAGACGCAGGCCACTTCGCCGGCGGCGTACAGGCCCGGCGCGACTGTCCCCTTCTCGTCGGGCGTCACCTCGCCAGCGACGGTGGTCGGGACGCCGCCCATGGCGTAGTGCGCCGTCGGCGCCACCGGGATCATCTCCTCCTTGGGTTCCACGGCGAGGTAGACGCGGGCGAAGGCCGTTATCTCCGGAATCTTCTTGTCCAAAACCTCGGCGTCCAAGTGGGTGAGGTCGAGGCCTACGTAGTCGGCGCCGCCGATGCCCCGGCCCGCTCTGATCTCCTGGTATATCGCGCGCGACACCATATCGCGGGGGGCGAGGTCGAGCAGCCGCGGCGCGTACTTCTCCATGAAGCGCTCGCCGCCGTCGTTGCGGAGGATACCGCCCTCGCCCCGCGCCGCCTCCGAGACGAGTATGCCCAGGCCGAGCAGGCCGGTGGGGTGGAATTGGTAGAACTCCATGTCTTGCAGCGGCAGGCCCGCCCGCAGCGCCAGCGCCGCGCCGTCGCCGGTGTTGGCGTGGGCGTTGGAGGTGACGCGGAAGATCCGTCCCCAGCCACCCGTGGCCAACGCCACGGCCTTGGCTCGGAATACGCGGACGTCGCCGCCCCGCTGGTTGAAGGCGACGACGCCCGCGGCCCGCTCGCCGTCGAACAAGAGCTCCGTCACGAAGACCTCGTCGAAGAATTCCACCCCGGCCTTCAGGCACTGTTGGTACAGCGTGTGGAGGATCATGGCGCCGGTCCGGTCCGCGGCGTAGCAGGCCCGCCGCACCGGCGCCTCGCCGAAGTTGCGCGTGTGGCCGCCGAAGGGCCGCTGGTCTATTTTGCCGTCGTCGGTGCGGTTGAACGGGACGCCCATGTGCTCGAGGTCGAAGACGACGCCCGGCGCCTCGTCGCACATTATCTCCACCGCGTCCTGGTCGGCAAGGTAGTCGCCGCCCTTTACGGTGTCGAACATGTGCCACAGCGGCTCGTCCGGCTCGCGGTTGCCGAGGGCGGCGCATATTCCGCCCTGGGCCGCGCCGGTGTGGGAGCGTACCGGGTAGAGCTTGCTTATCACCGCGGCCTTCACGCCGGCCCGGCCAAGCTCGAGCGCGGCGAACAACCCCGCGCCGCCGGCGCCGATGATTACGGCGTCGTAATCGTTTACTCTTGTCGCCATATCTCGACCGCTAACCCACTAACGTCCCGGGCCGTAATCGCTCGTGAGGTACAACTCTATCCGGGCCGCCTCGGCTTCCGATATCCATTCCGCGTTGTAACTTTGCATCCGGGCGATCAGCGCGGCCCAGTCGGCCGCGGCCTTTTCGAAGGGCCGCCGGAGGTGGTGGCATTTGCCGCACTTTTCGGCGAAGACGCGGCCGCCCGCCCGGACCGGGTCGGGTTCGGCCTCGCCGGGACGCATCCGCTCCATCATCTCTTCGTGCCGCTCAAGCATCTCCTCGCCCGGCACGACCTCGATTACGGGAACCGCCGACGGTTCCCCGGCGCCGAAGCGGGCCAGGAGTTCCGTCGTTGCGCCCAACATTACTACGACGAACGCCAAACCGAAAACGGTCATCCCCAACGGCGGCGCGAACTTCATCAGGCCACGGAAAGGTCGGACGACGGCCCATTTGAGGAACAGAAACGCCACGACGGCGAACCCCGCGGCGCCGTGCCAGGCGACCCTCGCCGAGAGCACGTTGCCGTATTCGGTTATCTTGTACAACATCCCCGCGAAGAGGAAAATCATTATGGCGAGGAAGACGTACCCGGCGACGCGGTGGACCCATAGAAGCGCGGCCCCGCCCTTCCCGGCGGCGGCCCCGCTCAACCGGGCGAGCATGGCCAGGACGGCAGTCAACGCCGCGGCCAAAGCTACGTACGCCAGAACGATAGACAACAATTTCACAATCCACCTCTCTTATTAAGGCCGGCGAGGGTAGCAACTCCGCCCGATTCTATCATTAACGTTCGATTTTGGCTTGCTTTTTTATACTACATATTATACATTAGCGTCAAGATAACATTTAACCGCTTTCGTCGATAATTAAAAACAGGAGGACGGCGATGCGTACGTTTGTAATCTGTTTGGGGGTAGTAGCCGCAGTCGGGGCGCTTTTCGTCGCGTGCAAGAAGAAAGAGGAAGCGCCGACCGCGGAGACCGCTATGACCGCCGAGACGGCCGAAGTCGCGATGGAAGGTAACGTCGAGAACGGCCTGGCGCTGTTCAAGAACGTCGGCCTCGGCACCACCGGCAAGAGCTGCGAGACCTGCCACCCCAACGGCGGCACCGAGGGCATGGAGATGGAAGGCATGGCCACCAAGTCCCTCACCGGCGTCAAGGACCGGTACCCGGGCGTCTTCATGATGATGGACCCGGAGAAAGAAGTCACCCTCGTCGAAGTCATCAACTTCTGCATCGTCAACCCGCTGGGCGGCGAGGCCCTGGCCGAGGACAGCCCGGAAATGAAAGACATGCTGGCGTACCTGGAATCTTTATAAACTTCGTCCCGGAAATACGAACCGGCCCGCACGGGCCGGTTTTTTCTTGCCCTTTGACATATATCCCTTATCATGCTATATTCCATACAACTTTTTACTTGCGACGGCCCGCCCGGGCCGCCGGTTTCACTTTAAGGAGACCTTTATGGGCTCATATTCTCTTTTCGAAAAGATAGCCCTGTGGACCGTCTTCGGCAGCTCCTTCGTCGGCGTCGGGTACGCGCTCATCCTCGTGCGGAAGATACTTAAGCTGGACCCCGGCACGCCGGCGATGGTGAAGATTGCCCGGGCCATCCAGAAGGGCGCCTCGGCCTACCTCAACCGCCAGTTCAAGACCATCCTCTTAATAACGGTCGTCATCGCCGCCGCGATGTTCTTCACGGGCGACACGCTGACGATGCAGTTCGGCCGGGCGGGCGCGTTCCTGTTGGGCGCGTTCTTCTCCGCCCTCGTCGGCTTCGTCGGGATGAGCCTGGCGGTTCGGGGTAACGTCCGCTGCGCTTACGCCGCCCGGACCTCGTACAAGCGCGCCCTCACCATCGCCTTCCAGACCGGCACCGTCGCCGGGATGTTCTGCGTCGGCCTGGGCCTGTTGGGAGCCACGTCCATTTTCATCCTTTACGGCTCGAAGGCGTACGAGGTCTTGATAGGATTCGGCTTCGGCGGCTCGCTCTTGGCGCTGTTCATGCGGGTGGGCGGCGGCATTTACACCAAGGCCGCGGACATCGGTGCCGACCTGGTCGGCAAGGTCGAGGCTGGTATCCCGGAGGACGACCCCCGCAACGCCGCCGTCATCGCCGACAACGTGGGCGACAACGTCGGCGACTGCGCCGGGATGGCCGCGGACATTTTCGAATCGTACGAGGTCACGCTCGTAGCCGCGATGATATTGGGCTGGAGCGTGATGGGCGTACCGGGCGTCATCTTCCCGCTCATCGTCCGCGGCGTCGGCGTGCTGACCTCCATCCTCGGGACCGCCGCCGTCCGGCCGCTCTCCGAAACCGAACCGGGGATGCGCGCCATTAACCGGGGCTACCTCATTTCGGCGGTGGCCTCCGCCATCGGCTTCTTCTTCTTCGCCTACTACTACGTCGGCGACATGCGGGTATTCTGGGCCACGTGCTTCGGCCTGGTGCTGTCGGTCCTGATATCGCTGCTCACCGAGCACTTCACCTCCATCAAGCGGGGGCCGGTCAAGGAGATAGCCGCGGCCACGCGGACCGGCGAGGCCACGACCATCCTGATGGGCGTCGCCGTGGGCCTGGAATCTTCCGTGTGGGCCGTCCTCGTTATCTGCGGCGCCATCTTCTCCTCCATCCTCATCGTCGGCGACCCGACCAACATCCCCTTTATCCTCTACTCCGTCGCGCTCGCCGGGATGGGCATGCTCACCACGACCGGCGTCGTCGTCTCGATGGATACCTTCGGCCCGGTGGCGGACAACGCCAACGGCATCGTCGAGATGTCGAAAGAGGGCGACGAGAAGACCCGCAAGACCATCGCCGACCTCGACGCCATCGGCAATACCACGAAGGCCATCACCAAGGGCTTCGCCATCGCGACCGCGGTTATGGCGGCGACGGCGCTGTTCGGTTCCTACTTCGAAGAACTGCGCCTGGCCGGCGCCGATATTTCGTACATCGACGTCGCCAATCCCCTCGTGCTTATAGGCCTGCTCATCGGCGGCTCCATTCCGTTCCTGTTCTCCTCGCTTCTAATCCGGGCGGTAGGCCGGGCCGCGGCCCTGGTCATCAACGAGGTCCGCCGCCAGTTCCGGACGATAAAGGGCCTGATGGCGGGGACGGCCGAGCCCGACTACGCCAAGACGGTAGACATCTGCACGACCGCGGCCCTCAAGGAGCTCGTCGGCCCGGGCCTACTCGCGGTACTGACGCCTATAATCGTCGGCTTCCTCCTGGACGCCGCGGCGCTGGGCGGCTTCCTGGCCGGCATCATCCTGACCGGCCAGCTCATGGCGGTCTTCCTCTCGAACGCGGGCGGCGCCTGGGACAACGCCAAGAAGTCCATCGAGGACGGCCTGTACGGCGGCAAGGGCTCCCCGGCCCACAAGGCCGCCGTCGTCGGCGACACCGTCGGCGACCCCTTCAAGGATACCGCCGGGCCGGCCATCAACCCCCTCATCAAGGTTATGAACCTCGTCGCGCTCATCATCGCGCCGCTCATCATCAAGTACCGCGGGACGTGGTACATCACGGTCCCCATCGTCGTCGTCGGCCTGGTCATCGTCGGCTGGGCGATATGGCGCTCCAAGAAGGGCTCGTTCGCGGCGGTCGGCGAGGCCGAGGAAGCGGTGGAGAAGTAAACCGTCCCTATTGTGGGTTAAATAAGAAAGCCGCCCTACGGGGCGGCTTTTTTATCATATAAAAAAGGGGTTGACTTTTTATATCATATGATATATAATATTACATAAGGAGATAGGCTATGGACTATACTAAAGTTATAGGGAGCCAGATTTGGCGCAAACAGCCAAGGAAGAAATAGCGGATTTTCTTAAAAAATTCAAGGAAACCGCGGTCCGCTACGCAGGCATTCTCTTTGTGAGCCGTCGCGAATACGACGAAACGAGAAAAGAGTTAGAGATAAACAAACTCGGAGTCGAACACGAAATATATAACCTAACGACGAACCACTACTCGAGCGGTCCTGACACGGACTACGGCGGGCAAGGCGAGGTTTGGGTTTTCGGGAAAGAAATACGGGGCCGGGAAGTCTATATAAAGCTCAAAGTCAGCGCTGCTGATATCGGTAAAATAGCGAAATGCTTATCCTTTCATATCGCCGATAGACCGATTAAATACCCTTATGCTGAATAATGCAAACCGTGATTACGCCAAAACCCTTTTCCGGATTTTGAGATTCGGTACGGGTTTTTATATATATAATATCGTAGCCATTTTTTATGGAGCAGCTGGCCTCGGCGGGTCAAGCCGAGAACGGCGCGGAGCCGTTGACAGGTTAACGGCAATGGAAATGGCAAGGAGGAGCGGCTACGATGAAAGCTTTATGCCCTTACTGCGAGAAAGAAACGGACTTAGAAATAGTCCGGTGCGAAGAAGAGGTAATAGTACGCGGCGAAAAAATACGCGTACATAACGAATACTTCAAATGCCTAGAATGCGGCGGTGATTTCTACGACCCGAAATCTCCTCGGGACCACTTAGACGAAGCATACCGCGAATACCGGCGGAGACATAACATGCTCCAACCTGAGGAAATAAAAGAGCTGCGTTTGAAATACGGCCTAACGCAAGGGGAATTAAGTAAGCTCTTGGGTTGGGGAGCGGCGACAATAAGCCGCTACGAGAACGGCGCGCTTCAAGACGAAGCACACGATAAGCAACTTCAACTTATTGCGGAACCGGCGAACTTGTCTCTACTTTTAGACAAGACACCCGGAGCGATGCTCCCCAGCAAAAGGGAACGTTTAATAGAAAGCTTAAAAGAGACCGATCTCCGTTCGTGTTCTTTTGAAAATTTCTTTAATGAACATCTCGGGAACTACGAAGCTTCTTTGCTTAGCGGCTTTAAAAAACTCGACCTAAATAAGCTTTACGCCGCTATTCTTTACCTATGCAAAGGAGGTATAACCGAGACCGCGTTAAACAAACTTTTATTCTACGCGGATTTCAAACACTTTAAAGAATACGCTACTTCTATAACCGGGGCCAGGTATGCCCACCTGCCTTACGGCTTCGCGTTAAATGACTACGCTTTAATATTCGGTGCTCTAGTAAGAGATGGCGCCATAGAAGAGGACGAGGTTTTTCACCGGAACTACCCCGTTAAAATATTGAAACCGAAAATACGGCCGGACCTCGATATCTTCGACCCCTCGGAACTTAAAATACTAGCGGAGATTAAAGAACGGCTTGGCGGTTGGACCGCCAAGAAGCTAACCGACTTTTCTCATAAAGAAAAAGGTTACGTAGATACGAGAGACGGCGAAGTTATTACGTACGAATACGCGGAAGCGTTACAAATTTAGATACAAAAACGCCGCCTCACGAGGGGCGGCGTTTTCATGCCTATTGACGGCCCGGCTCTCAGGCCTCCCGGGGCCCTCAACCGCAGCCGGCCTCTTTCCCGAACAACGTCTCGTTGACCAGCGCGGCGAAGCAGCCGACGCCCGCGGCGACGTGTATCGCCCCCGTCGGGCAGTTCTTCGCGCAGGCGCCGCACTCCATACAATCCTGCGGCCGCGCCTGGACCGGGTAGCCGTCCGAGCCCCAGTCGATGGTGAGCTGCGGACACACGTCGAAGCATGTCCCGCATTTAATACACTTATCCCGCTCGAACGTAATCATCGCCTATATTATAACACGATTAGCAACGTAAAGGCCAGCGCCAGCGCCGCGAGCGCGACCAACCCCGGCTTGAACTCCTGCCGGACCTGCGACGGGCTCGAGACCGACGTGTTCCCCGAGAACTCCAGGCCCAACAGGACCCCCGCGAACGCCAGGAATATCCCCCACTTCCCGAGGCTCGAGACGCCGGCCCCCGCGAGCCACTTGTACGTCAAAAGCGGTACGGCCGTCAGCGCCGCCGCCGCCAGGCCCTTTATGGAATAGAGGCGCGTGGGCAGCCGCGGGAAGAGCGCGCCGACCACGAGCGATATCGCCGCCACGGCGGCCACCGCTAAAGGCGAATACAGTTTATGAAAAACGGCGAGCGGAAGCGCCACCAACGCCGCGTTCATCAGCGCGAAGAACCACGTTACCTCGAGCCGCTTGGCCAGGCCCCAGTCGACGCGCCTCATCGCCGGCGTTTTACGGTACTGCCCGGCGACGTAGGCCGGGATGTCGCGGGCGTACACGGGCCCGTAGGCCGCGGCGAAGCCGAACTCGTCGCGGAGCTTGTATGCCGCGACGCCCGGGGCGGCGAGCTGCGGTAGAACGGCCGGCTGCCGGTGGGGCACCTCGGCGAGGCGGAAGGCGCGGTGCGAGAGCGCGACCTCGCGCGTCGAAAATTTCCCGCCCCCCGCGGCGCACCACACGTTGATGCCGCGCGTGTCGACGACCAGCACGTACGCGTTCATTCCCCGCAGCGCCCGCCGCACCAGATTGAACGTCAGCGTGAAGTTGGCCGTCACCAGCAGCGGCGCCGCGGGCCCCGGCTCCCCCACCCTGTACAAGCCCGGCTCGACGCGCAGGAACGTCATATAGAGGGCCAGATAAGCCGCCGCGTCGGCGAGGCGGCCGCCGAGCGTCAACGTCGTCGAAACGGCCGTTACGTCGGGAGCGGCCCGGCTTGCGTTCTTCTCGGCGACCATATACAGCAGCGCGCCGCCCTCGAAGTACTCCTCTCGCGTTACCGTGAAGCCGCGGCGGGCGACGGTGGCCGGGAGGTTCCGGAGAGGCCGCGTCACCGCCCGGGCGACGACGTACACCACCAGCTTAAGCCAAAATCGTTTAAAATAATACCAGCACCTGGGTATAAACCGCCGCGGCGGCACCTCGTCCACGATTACGAGCTTGCCGCCCGGCCGAAGCATTTGCCACGCGCCCTCGAGCGTCGCGAGCTGCTCGGCGCCCCGCATCTCCGACAGCGCGAGCGACACAACCACGGCGTCGTACGCCTCGCGCTCGAGCGGGGCGGCCGGCGCGTCGCGGACCTCGAAGGCCGCGTTGTCGGCCAGCTCGAGCTCGACGGCCTTGCCGGTGGCGAACGTTACCATGTCGGCGCTGCGGTCCCAGCCGGTGACGCGCGCGCCCCGGCCGGCCGCCAGCAGCGCGAAGGTGCCCGGGCCGCAGCCGACGTCGAGGACGCGGTCGCCGGGGCCCACCAACGCCGCCATATCGTCGCGCAGCGCCTCGAAATCGGTGGCGGCGAACTTCTTGATACCCCGGTCGTATTCCTCCGGGATGAGCTCGAGTATCTTCATATATATGTACGACATAACGGCACGGCTCCCCGAACGGCTCGCCCTTCATTTTTACACAAAAAACATAACACTTGAAGTCAAAAACGTACTAAGCAGTTAGCTTGTCAACGGGGCCCAGTCGTGTTACTATCTCCGCCATGTGGCCCACGCTCTTCAAGATCGGCCCGCTCGAGTTGGGGACCTTCGGCTTGATGGTGGCGCTCGGTTTCGTGGCGGCCTACCTCGTCTTCCGCGCCGAGGTAAAACGGCTGGGTCTCCAGACGAAGCTCACCTCGGAATTGCTGGTGGCGGCGATAATAGGCGGCCTCGTCGGCGCCCGCATAAACTACGCCCTCGAATATTGGGACGTATTAATAACGGACCCGGCGGGGATACTCTGGTCGCGCTACGGCTTCACCTGGTACGGCGGCGTTTTCGGCGCCGCGTTGGCGGGGATAATCGTATTGAAGATCCGCAAACAAAAATTGGGGCGGTACTTCGACGCCGTCGCGCCCGCCGCCACGTTGGGCTACGTCTTCGGCCGGGGCGGTTGACAACTCGCCGGGGACGGAGACTACGGCGTCCCCTCCGATTTACCCTGGGCCATGTCTTACCCCAGGGGTATCGTACCGACGCTGGAGCGGGTCCACCCCACGCCGGTATACGAGATGATCATGTACCTGGCGATATTCTTCGTTCTGTGGCGGCTCCGCCGGCTCGGCAAGCCGCCCTGGTGGCTCTTCGGCGTCTTCCTGATATTGGCCGCGGTGGAGCGTTTCTCGGTGGAATTCGTCCGGACCAACGAGCCGCTGTGGCTGGGCCTGACCGAGGCCCAGCTCGTGAGCGTGGCTTTAGCGCTGGGCGGCGCGGCGTTGATGATATACTCGGAAGCGCGGCGGAAGAAACTAACCGCGTGACGTGGCACGTAAAAAGACAGCGACGGCGATAATAATCGCGGCGTGGGCCGCGACGAGCTGCGGCGGGGGCGGCGGGACGCCGGAAGAGACGGTGGAGACCTTCAACGGCAACATGGCGGCGAAGGATTTCGAACGCGCGGCCTCGATGGTATACTGCGGCGAATGGTCGGACCTGCCGGCGGCGGAAGTCGAAGGCCGCCGGGCGGAGTACGCCGAATCGTTGGCGGGCCGATACGACGGCGAAGGCCTCGATTACGGCCGGGCCGAGATACGAGAACGCGAACGCGTCTCGGCCGACGAAGTGGAGTTCGTCGTGCTGTACCCGCTGCGCTCCAGGCCGACGGGGCCGCCCGCGGCCTGTAAGGTAACCACACGGAAAATCGGCGGCCGGTGGTACTGCGAGCCGGCCCGTCGCTGAGAACGACGAGACATCCGAGGTGTCGACGACTATGAAAACGCTGGCCGTTATCTGCGCGGCGATTGGGGCCGCGGCGGCGCTCGCCGCCGATACGACTATTTCGAGCGGGGCGGGCGCGGCGGATTCGGCCCCGGGGCCGTACCCGGGCGAGACGCGCGAGCTGCGCTGGGACAACGGTACCAGGCAATACCTCGTGTGTTGGTACACCGGGGAAGATACGTGGGCGGGGAACGACTTCACGGCCCGCTTCGACAACGACACCAAATACGTTCGCATCGTCAGCGTCCGCGTCTATACCTCCAACAAATGGCCCAACGAACGTTGGGACGGCTTCCGCGTCGGGATATTCAAATTCGTGGGCGACCCCGAGCCCGTCCCGGGCGATCGGTTGTGGCCTCAAACCGGGAACGGGTACTTCTTCAAACCGACCGGCCCCCGAGGCGAATACTGGGTGGAAATACCGGTGGATTGGACGACGACCCACACCAGCTTCGTAGCCGCGATGGAGCAAGTCTACGACCAGCCGCGGTGCGACCCCTTCGCCGTCGACAGCAACCCGACTTTTTTAAGGCACTCGTGGTCTTATTACGGCGACCTGTGGCAGCGGCTCGAGACGATATCCGACCCCTACTTCAACCTGATGCTCCGCGTCGTAGTGGAGGACGGCGGGTCTTTCCCGGCGGTGGCGCCGACGAGCTTCGGCCGCGTAAAAGCCCTGTACCGCTGACGCGTAACTACTCGGATATTTTCTATTGACCTCCGGCGGTTTTTAAAATAGAATTACGGGCTTTACCCTTAGATATCAACCCGAGGAGGAAAAAGATGAAATATTTTGCGTTAATCGCCCTCGCGGCGGCCTTGACGGCGCCGGTGTGGGCCTCGGACGTTGTCGCGGACGGCGGTTCCGCCCGAGCGCCCGTTTTAACGGCGCCTACCCCCAGCGACCAATCATCGCTCGAGCTATTTTGGGACAACGGCCTGCGGAGTTGGAGCCTCGCCTGGTACACCGCTGCGGATATGTGGGTCGGCAACGAATTCGACGTCTCTACCCTAAAGACCGCCTACGCCAAGGTCCTGAAGTATAAATACTACACCCGCGGCGCCTGGCCCAACATGGGTTGGGAC